>JADFKK010000274.1 GCA_022564995.1 Planctomycetota bacterium
GGGCGAGTTTGCGCCGGTGGCGAAGCGCATCAAGCCCCGCTGATTCCCAACGTGTTTTGAGTGGGGTTGGCTGCGGTTGGTGTGGCAGGGGCGAAGCTGGGGCGGTGGGTTTGGGGCTGAATGCAGCACTTGCCGGGAATTTTTGGCTTTTCGACATCAATTCCCGTAATTTTCTTGTGTTTGCTTGGCGGGGTGATTAGGATGCTGGCGGTGACCGTTTTACGGTTGCCGGTCGGCAAGCAGCCTTGACGAGACTTCGTTGGAATAGCTAATGACCCGCTCGACACCAACGCACGCAAATTGACCATCGCGCCCCTCCTTCCTTGCGCCTTCTCCGCCGGAAGACTCTCTGCCGACGATTCCTGCCACGGTATATCCATCGCCGGGCGGCCTCTCCGGTTGTGCTCGAACCGCTGGACGGACGGCGACAATCGATCGTCGAATGGGAAAACCGCGCCGATCCACTTGCTTGCGCGTCGTGCTTGCATTGGTGAATAACAATCACACGCCGACAAGGAACAGCTATCACAACACGTTGACCAATTGCTTCTGAATTTGTTGCTCTCGGAATGTTTCCGAGAACCGTTGAACCACTTTTTTCTTGAGGAGACCTGATGATGATTACGACAAAAACACGCACCCTCGCTTTCGTTTTGGCCGCAACACTCACGATGCTCGTCGTCGCCCCGACCGCACAGGCGGTCAACGTCAATATGAACATTCGCTGGCCCAATTTTACCGAGACAAGCCCGCTTGTTGGCCCCGCTGGCGGCCTCGGCGAGACCTGGAATAATTTCCAAACGAGCGGAAGCCAGAGCGCATTGCTCGACTCCGCTGGCGCGGTTAGCACGGTAGGCTACACCACGAATTTGGGCGGCCCGGATCGATGGAATTCTCCTCCGAACCTTGAATTGATTCTTGATGGCTTACGCAACTTTGATACGGGTCCGAATAACTCGCAGGAATTTAAGATCAACGGCCTCGCCAGCGGCGATTTGTACAATGTCTATCTCGCCTCCGCCAATCTTAATAATGGTCAAAGGCACAGCGGCGCGTGGACGACGCCCAACACGACGACCACCGTGGGGCCCCAAACATCCAGTAATATCGCTGGCATCAACGGGACCACGTGGGAAGAGGGCAACAACTACGTGCTCTTTGAAAATGTGGAGGTTGACGGTGCCGGCGAGCTCGTCTTCAACGGGCACAGTGACACCAAAGCCGATGTCGGCTTCGATCCTCGCTTGCCCCTTAACGGCTTCCAATTGGTCGATGCCGGCCCCGTCGTTCCCGAGCCCTCGACGCTGATCCTGCTGGGCACCGGCCTGCTGGGCCTGTGTGTCTCGCGACGTCGCCGCCGCAAGTAATCCACACCACCACCCCAACCACCTCCGAGCCGGGCCGGTCGCCAGCCGCCCCGGCTCGTTTTGTTTTGACGCGCCGCCGAGTTTGTCTTTCCGCCGACGGCGCGAGTAGGTTGTCAAAGATCGAATCGCCTCAGAGCGTTTCTGAGGGCCGGTGATTTTCAAGGTGTTGTGAGTCGCCTTGCCAACCGATCGGCGATCCTGGGCCAATCTGGTGCGTCGTTTCCCGCTGATTTGCTTCCACGGGCCGCCGAATGCTACAACCGGGTTGATCTCCTGTCCGATACGGGTTCACCAAATTTGTGTCAGCAGGAGGCCCGGCCGTGCGAAAGTGCGGTCGGGTTTTTTCGTTCATTCATCGGTCCAGCCGGATTGAATCGCACGGCGCGCCGCCAAGGGTGATCTCATCGGGCGTCGGCTTGTAGTTCGGTTCGGGCACGTCATTCGTCTCGCGACGCAGACGCCGCACGTTCTAACCCCCGCTGATTCCCGACGTGTTCTGACTCCCATTGCCTGCCGTTCGTGCAACAGGGGCGAAGCTGGGGCGTCGGGTTTCGGTTGTTCTGTTCTGTACCGCAATGCCGCTCAGCCGAGCCGACCTCCCGCTGTTGCCTGCGTTGAAAACACTCTCGGACTTGAAATCCAATTCGTCAACGCCAAAGCCGGTTCCTTCGGGTGCCGGCTCTTTTGTGCGCCGGTCGACCCGGTCTTTGGACGCGGAGACGCGGGGCGACGGAGGCTGCAAACGGACTGCCGGTCTCATATAATATGTCCGTCGTCAGATTTGGGCCTCGTCGAATCTTGGTGGGGAGGAAGTTCGATGAACGTACTAGGCAATATCGCCGCGGTCTTGGTTGCGAGCATGTTCTTCCTGGCCGGCTGCGGGCCAAGGTCGGTCGATCGCGAAAAGACCGAATCGGAAGAGACCGTCTCGGCAAAGAGCCTCGCAGCGGCTTCGCCAGCGGATCGAACGACAAACAAAATCCAGAAGCCCAAGAGGCCGGAACCGACCGCGAGCAAGACGCCTGCGGCGCTGACCCTCGCTCGCACACGGGTTTATCGCTTGGACGTGGCGAGCATCGACGACGAGATCGACGTCGGGATGGCCCGCCAGTGGACGTACCAAGACAAGCTGCCGGCCAAATTGCTCGCGCAAATCAAAGCCCACCCGCAACACAAACTAGCCGGCAAACGAGTGTCCGTTGGACCCGAGGTCGATGATAAGCATCAGAGCGGGTTTCTTCGCTTGGTGACAAAGGACAAGACCGATTCCGAGGCCGGCGCTCTATTTTGGTACGTCGACGGTCCGCGGCGCCACGAGCTTGTGGTCAGCCTCCATGTGACGGTCGATCACACCATGGGGCTCGACAAGCCGAAGCGATCGCTTGCGTTCGGCCCGCTCAAGGTAGCGGTCGATCTCGACGGCGGGATGATCGGCAAGGTAACCTGGAAGCAACAGACACTACCGCAAATGGGCGACGCGGGCGATGGAGTTAAAGTGGTTTCGACGCTACAAGTGTCCGTGCTGGGCCATCTTAGCAAGCTGTCGTCCGAGGCGGTCTTCGCGACTGATCGTGTACTCTCCGACGAACTGATGCGGACGGGCGGCGGGCTGGGCGCCAGGAACTTCGACAACGCCAGCCATCACGGCATCACGCTCGGCTGGCTCGGCCACGACACAATCCGCCATGGCCTGTTGTTCGTACCCGGTGGCGCCGGCGAGCCGATCCGATTTCGCTACACCGCCGGAGGCGAGCCGTTTCCTTTGGCGCTGGTCCGCAATCAATTGGCCGACGACGGCTGGCCGCTGGTGTTGCGCGGCCACGAGTACGTCGATTCGACCACCGAGGGAACGCGCGTGTTTCGTCCGGTTCAGTACGTGCTCTCGAAGGCACCTGCGGAGAAGTCGAAGAAGTGATTGCGTCGAGCAAGGATTTTGCTCCGTGTTGGAACTTATCGGCGCCTGCTCCGTCGGCGAACAAGGTTCGCCGCGATACTTACAGGACACGGCGACCAGCTAAGCGTTTCCGATCTGGGGCCGCCCTGCCGCGATAATCACTGTGTCAAACGCGACTTCGCCCACGGCTTCTCGGTATTATGAATAACGAGATGGCAATTCGGGACTGCGATCGTGCGGAATGGAGCAAGTTGGGGCCTGGCAAGGAGATGCGTCGAAAAGGAAGGTTTTTCAGGAATGCTGTTGAATCTGTGTAGTCAAGAAGCTGGCGTCGATAGGACAGCGAGCTGCCGCCAGCCGTTGTCTGACGGACCAAATCCCACAAATCCTGCCAATTCAAACGCAACGCCGTGGCTTACACTGCTTTTCTTCACCACACGTTGGCATTCTCGCCCAAGGGACTATAGAATAGCCTCCTGGGGACGATTCTGTTGGGTTGCCCAACTCGTTTGGCGGTGATTCTGGGGCAGGCACTGTCGCGCCAAATCCGTCGCAAGGAGATAGATGCAATGTCACGTCGAGCCGTGTTGCGATCGCTGCGCCGTCATCCTGCCCGGAGTGCCGACAACCGCCGTCGACGCTTGGCCGTTGAAGCCTTGGAGGACCGCCGGATGCTTGCGGTCAGCAGTTTTCAAGACGGCCTGCTGCCGTCGCCGGATTATTCCGGCACGCGCGACGCGCCGATTTTTGCCTCGGACGCGGACGTGAACTTCGGCGACGCAGTGACGCTGCGGGCCGACGCCGAACAAAGCTCAACGGGCCAGCCGGCTTGGACGCTGATTAAGTGGGATCTGTCGAGCATCCCGGCGGGCGCGACGGTCGACGAAGTTACGCTCACGGTCAACGTCACCAACACGACCGTCGCCCCCGGTTTTCATCTGTTCGAGGTAAAAACCCCCTGGCTCGAATCCGAAGTCACCTGGAACGGTCCCGACGCCAACGGCACCTGGGAAGACCCCGGCCTGAGCAACTCCGTCGACGCCGGCGAGGTGATTCTCGGCACGCTGCCAGGCACGGCGCTGGGGCCGCTGACGATCTCACTCACGGTCGAAGGCCTCGACCTCGTACAGCGTTGGGTTAACGACCCGAGCAGCAACCACGGCTTCCTGTTGGCCAACGCCGACAACACCAACAGCGTGCGGTTCGATTCACGCGAAGGCACGACGCCGGCGGATCGCCCGATGCTGTCCATCGACTTCGACTTCGACTTCGTCGACATCGAGCCGCCGACCGCGACGCTCACCTTCCCGGAAGACAACGGCCCGGCCGATCAAGACGACGACCTGGGCGAGGTCCGCATCGGCCTGCGCGATCGCCTCGAAATTCAACTGAGCGACTACGCTCTCGACGACGTGACCGTCACCACCGAGACCGTCGCGCTCACCAAGGACGGCCAAGCGGTCCCCGACGTAGCGTTTTCCTTCGACGCCGCCACCGACCTGATCACCCTAACGCCGTCGGCTGCCCCGTTCCCCGCCGGCGATTATCTCATCATCCTCAACAACGGCCCGGCCAAAATCGCCGACACCGCCGGCAACCAACTGCCCCGCACCGTCTTCAGCATCCAATTCGACAACACTCTACCCACCAACCCCATCGCCCGCGACGACAGCTACGAGACGGACGAAGATACGCCGCTGGTGGTCAGCGCCGAAAACGGCGTGCTGTGGAACGACGACGACGGGAACAATCCGGACTTCGTGCCCGAGATTGTCGAGGTTCCCGAACATGGTCGCCTGACGATCAGCGAAGACGGCTCATTCACCTACACACCGGATGAGGACTATCACGGTGCGGACCGGTTTCGCTATCAGATCGGCACGCAGGCTCCGTTCGTCGATCGGGCGACCGTGAACATCGACGTCATACCGGTCAACGATGCTCCCGTGGCTGCTCCCGATCGTTTTGTCGCCGTGCAGGGCGAAACCCTTTCCATCACGCTGCCATCGCCTTCCGTCTCTGATCCCGTTCGCTGGCGCGTCGAAGACGGCGGAAACGGGAACTTCTACGCCGTCTCCACGGCCCAGGCCTCTTGGGCCGAGGCTCGCGATCTCGCGGCGGCTTCGACGTTTGGGGGTGTCAGCGGGCATTTGATCACGATTACATCGGCCGAGGAGCGCAGTTTCGCCGTGGCCAATCTGCCCTCGGGCAAGTATTGGATTGGAGCCTTCCAGGACCAGATCGTGCCAGACTTTTCCGAGCCCTCAGGTGGCTGGCGATGGATCACCGGCGAGCCGTTTAGCTACACCAGTTGGGGAAACAACGAACCGAACGACGTCAATGGTGAGGATTGCGCCGTTGCTGACCCAGGCTCGTGGAACGACCTCACGTGTGGCGCCAACGATCCAGGCTTTCTCATCGAATACGAATTTCCGGCCAGACACTCGCCCTACGGGTTGCTGGCAAACGACTCTGACGTTGACGGCGACGGGTTGACGGTCACGCTGGTCGACGACGTTCAGCACGGCACCCTCGTTCTGAGCGGCGATGGGACGTTTCAATACACGCCAGAAGTCGGATTCGTTGGCGTCGACACGTTTAGTTACCAAGCCGGCGACGGCAGCCTCAGTTCAAACCTGGCGACCGTAATGTTCAGCGTTGCTTCCATCAGCAATACGCCGCCCAGGGCGCTCGACGATGCGTATTCCGTTTTCGAGAATGACTCACTCAATATCGATGTGTCCCGCGGCGTGCTGGCCAATGACGAGGATGCCGAGGGCGATGCGTTGGTCGCGATTGAAGTCGCAAACCCGGCCCATGGAACGCTCACGCTCAGCGACGATGGCTCCTTTTCCTACGCCCCGCGGCAAGACTTCACCGGCACCGACAGCTTCACGTACCGGGCCAGCGACGGCCGTGCGGAATCCGACGTGACGACGGTCACGATCGAAGTGCTTCCGGTCGGCGAGGATGCCGTGGCGGTTGACGACGTCTATACGGTCAACATCGACCGCGTCCTCACGGTTGAAGGGTCGGGCGTGCTGTTTAACGACGTTCACCCGACCGGCGAGCCGCTGACCGCGTCGATATTTGTCGAGCCGGAACACGGCACGGTGACGCTCGCCGACGACGGTTCGTTTGTTTACACGCCCGATCCGGGATTTGAGGGCACCGACACGTTCACGTATCGGGCGTCGGATCCCAGCGAGGCCAATACGCTGCAACTTATCCAGACGCTCGCTTATTCCGATCAGCAGGCACCGGGTGTGCCCGGCGACACGTGGTTTTTTACCTTCAGCGTCCCGGTGATCAATGCCGTCGGGCAGACGGCATTTTTCGCTTCACTTCGTGGCGATAACGCGACAGCCTTCGGATTCGGTAGTGTTTGGCTTGCCGATGCGGATGGAACCATGACGCTCGCCGCGCGAGACCGGCAGCGTGCCGTCGGGACATCGAACACGTTTAGGGATTTCATCGGCGATCCGGTGCTTGCGGATTCAGGGCACGTGGCGTTTGTGGCGAGAACGTCGCCATCTGGATACGGACTCTGGGTTGGCGATTCCGACGGAGGATTGAGGCTTGCTGTGCGCGCCGACATGTTGGCCCCCGATACGGAACCAGGGACGACACTTGGGGATTTCGGCACGGATTCGTTTGACTTAAATGATTCGGGACACGTCGCGCTCTTAACGGGAGTCAAAGGACCGGCGGTGAACGATACCAATGAAGTCGGCATTTGGGCCGAGGACTCGAGTGGTGTGTTGCGGCTTATCGCTCGCGAGGGCGATCCCGCACCGGGTTTCGGTGGAGTCATTTCCTTCTCAGGTACACAAATGGACTCCTTCTCAATTCCATCGTTTAACGACGCTCAGCAGGTCGCCTTTCGGGGGTTGCTGGGGGGTTTTCTTCCCGCATTTGACGCCGCGTTGTGGACTGGCTCGCATGCCGAGGGACTCTCGGTAATCGCTCAGGAGGGAATGAGGGCGCCTGGTGGCAGTCCCGGGGAGACCTTGGTCGACATCGAGGAACCTACGTCGAACAATCGCGGAGAGCTTGTCTTTGTTAGTGGGTTTTCCGGCGGTGGCGAAGGACTCTTCGTGGGCTCCGTAGCGGATGGATTACGCCTGGTGGCGCGCCGAGGTGATCCGATCCCTGGCACAACCAAAACGATTCGCTCTTTCGGCGACTTTGGTATCGATGACGCAGGCCGTGTGGTTTTTGCCGTCTTCATGCAGGTAGACACCCGTCCTTCGGGTCGGGCGTTGTTTGTTGAAGGAGACGACGGCGAGGCGAGGTTGATTACGTTTACAGGTATCGGCTCGCAAATGCCGGACACGCCGCCCGGCACGTTGCACGCAGGTATCAGGCTCCCCGTCATCAACGCCGCCGGGCACGCTGCCTTTATGACGTCGTATTCGTCTCCGTCACGCGACGCCATCGTGGCGGAAGATACCGGTGGCCAATCGAGGCTGATCGTAAGTGAAGGGCAAGAGATCGAGGTGCGGCCCGGTGATTTTCGGACGATCGAGGCCCTTGATTTTCAAGGTGCGAATCCGAATTCCGCCGACCGACGAATCGGGTTCAGTGGTCTCGGCCAAGTGGTCTTTCGGGCATTATTCACCGACGATACAAGCGGCGTCTTCGTTTCCAACCTCGCCATGGTACATCCCGTTTCGATCGCCACGGTGACGATCAACGTGGAGCCTGCGCCGTACAATCTGCCCGTCGCGTTGGACGATGCTTTCACGACGGACGAAGACACGCCGCTGATCGTCAGCGCCGACGACGGCGTGCTGGCGAATGACGACGACGGCGATCTCCCACCGTTGGTCGCGGTGCTGATTGATGCTCCCGAGCACGGAGAGATTGCACTAAGTGATGACGGCTCGTTCGTCTACACGCCGAATGCCAACTATTTCGGCGCCGACCGCTTTACTTACCGAATCACTAACACGTTTACTGCCTCGGAGGTCGCCACGGTAACGCTTGGTATCAACTCCGTGAACGATGCACCAGTTGCCCAGGGCGACGTCTATGAGACGCTCTTCGGGCAGCCGTTCATCTCGGTCGGGCGAGGAGTCCTGGAAAACGACACCGACGTCGAACAGCAACCGCTGAGTGCCCTTTTGCAAACACAGCCGCAGAGCGGCTCGCTGGTCTGGAACGGGGACGGAACTTTTGAGTACACGCCAGAGGCCGGGTTTTCCGGAGTCGAACGCTTCACGTACGTCGCTTTTGACGGCACGGCCGTCTCGGCGGAGACCGGCGTGAGGATCGACGTGATTCGCGCGCCTCGGATTGTCGGCATCGTCTGGCACGACCGAAACACCAACGGGGTCATCGACGCGGGCGAGGAGCCGCTTCCCGACAGGCAGCAGTTTCTGGACCTTAACGTGAACCGGCGATTTGACAGCGGCGAGCCGACTGCCGTGAGTGGACCCGACGGTCAGTATCGGTTCGACGGCTTGCTGCCAGGCACCTACTTTGTTGGATCGTTGCCGCCGGCCGATTGGGAGATCACGTTTCCGAATCTCAGCGCCGGTACGTCGTTGCGCCATGTGGTCGAGCTACAGGCGGGACAATCTTTTAATCGCACACTTTGGTCATCTCGACACCGAGACCGCACCGGTCGTTTCGGACGACGTTTATCGGGTGCCTAACGACGAGCCGCTCGTCGTCGAGGCGGCCGGCGTGCTGGCGAACGATACGCACGACGAGCCTTTGACTGCCGTGCTGGTTTCCCAGCCGGAGCACGGCACGTTGACATTCAACGAAGACGGGTCGTTCCTCTACGTACCCGAACTCGGTTTTGTCGGCACGGACCAGTTTACTTACCGAGCGGACGACGACCTGTTGACCCAGACTCAGTCCGAGATTCGACGGATCGCGATGAGCGATGTGCCCGCCCCGGGGACGGAAGCGGGCGTTGAATTTCGTTTGTTTAGGGGTGCCGTCCTCAACGATTCCGGACAAGTGGCGTTCTTGGGAGTGTTAAAGGGGCCTGGCATTACGAACAACAACTTTGCCGGTATTTGGACCGCGTCCGCCGGCGGCCTGGAATTGATCGTTCGTGAGGATACTGCGGCGCCGGGGGTGTTTGCAGGCGCCGTCTTTAGGTCGCTCAGTACACCGGTTCTGAGCGAATCGGGTCACGTCGCGTTTCTGTCAAAAACCCAATCCACAAATTCGAACGGTATTTGGTCCAATCGAACGGGCGTCGTGAAAAATGTTGCGAGCCTGAGAAGTCGCGCAACGGGGCCTAATGGAATCGAACACTCTTTCAGTAAGCTGCTCTATACCGAGTCAGGTATTATCGGAGAGGTGAAGCCTCGAATCGATGCAACGGGTCATGTTGTTTTCCAGGCGAGTACGTCGAGGTCTGGCTGGGGCGTGTGGACGGACCGTTCCGGAACGGTTGAAGGCATAGCCGTCAAGAACATGCCGGCCCCCGCGCCGTTGGATCTGGCAATACTAACTGATCCGTTTACTCGGGGCAGTTCAAATGAACGGGGTCAGGCTGCCTTCATCACAGGATTAGGAGCGCAGAACATCGACCCAAGAACGAATCAGGTGCTCTGGTCCGACCGCAATGGACAGCTTGCCCTCGTGCTCCGCAAGGGAAGTACGGCACCAAGTACCGGTGGCCTGACCTTCGGTTCGCTGGGAAGAACGGTTTCAATGAACAATGCCGGCGACATCGCCTTCAGTGCCGAGGTGTTTGGGAGGGGAGTCGACCACGGCAACAACGGCGCCTATTGGATTGATCGCGACGGCGAATTGACGTTGCTTGCCCGCGAAGGCGATCCTGCCCCCGGGGTCTCCGACGGGGATATCCTTCGAGGGATCAGCAGTGGGCCATTGTTTGTCAATGCGTCAGGAGACGTAGCCTTTACCGCGTACACAGATAGTGCTGGACCGACGCTCTTTTCATCCGGCTTGGGAGACTTGGGCCCGATTCTCAACGTCAGCGAAGCCTTGCCGGGATTGTTCGACGGCGAGCGATGGGGATTCGACACGATGGTCCTCAATGGTCGTGGACAGGTCGCCTTGATGGCGAATACCTCCTCCGACTTCGACGATCGCGGAATCTGGGCCCAGGATCTTTCCGGAGAGTTTCGGCTAATCGCCCGCGAAGGTGGCATCATCGAGGTCGCGCCCGGAGACCGTCGCACGATTCGCGCGCTCTACTTTGAAGGCGGATCTGGAAACGAAGACGGACACACCAGCGCCTTCAACGACCGGGGACAAGTCGTGTTCACGGCGGAATTCCAGGACTTGACCTTTGGAGTTTTCATTTCTGATGCGGTGGCCGACGTTCCCGCGGTCAATCTTGCGACCGTTACCATCGACGTCACGGAGTCGACGAATCAAGCTCCAACGATTGCCGCCGACACGTACCACGTTCTCTATGGATCGATCGACGTGCCAGCAAGTCAGGGAGTGCTCCGCAACGACAGCGATGCCGACGGTGACGTGCTGACGGCGATCCTCACTCGCGAACCGGCCCATGGCTCGCTGTTGCTGCATGCCGACGGTTCATTTTCTTACACACCCGCCGACGGCTTTCTCGGGGAAGACACGTTCGCTTACTTGGCGAGCGACGGACGCAAGCAGAGCACCGAGACCGTTGTGACGCTCATCGTGCAGGACATTCTCGTGGACGTGGCGCTGGTTGCGATCAGCTCTCCGTCGGCCTCCGATGCAGTCCTCTCCTTGCCGGAATCGCTGACTCAGGTCGACACGGCAGAATCGTATTTCGTCGAGATTTGGATTCAAGACGTCGGCGACTCGCTCGTGGGGATCAGTGGCGCCAGTCTCGATCTGAGTTATTCCAGTGCCCCGGCCGACGTGATCCTATTGTCGCATTCCGAGCTGTTCAATGTCTTGACGTTCGGCTCGATCGACGACACCGCAGGTCTCGTGGATGATTTCGGCGGCGGATCGTTCCAGACCGACGCCGGCATTGCCCCGGTTTGGGCACGCCTTGGATACGTGAAGGTCGTCGCCACAGGAGCCGGAACCACAACATTTTCACTCGCGCCGGGCGCATTCGAGGTCAGCCGCGTGGGGGAAGGTCCCGTCGATTGGGATCGGGTGAATCTTTCGGACACCGTCACCGTCCAACACATCGGCTCGACGGTGCGGCTGGAGGCGGTGGTGGTGCGGTCGCCGAGCGCGACGGATGCGGGTGGGGAGATTGCGGCGGTGCCGGGGAGTGTGGGGTTTTTGCATGAGTGGGAGACGTTTTGGGTCGAGGTCTGGGGCAGCACGCCGGGGGGAAGTGATGCGGGGATTGCTGGGGCGACGTTTGATTTGGTTTATAACACCGACGTGGCGACGGCCGCGCGGATTGAATATGGACCGGCGTTTGGCGCGAGTCAGAGCGGAACGATCGACGATGCGGCGGGCATCGTCAGCGACGTCGGAGCCAGCGCGACCCGCGGCGACGTGGGCGACGATCGGCCGGTGCTGTTGGCGCGGGTGTTGTTCAAACCGACGGCCAGCGATCAGGCGGTCATCGACGCGTTGGGACATCGCATCGGGCCATACGATCTGGGCATCCGCTTGACCAACGTCCGCACGGCCGCCACGACGACCGAAATCGGACCCGCGCCGCAGACCGAACTGTGGGCGGTGATCTACGACGCGGATGATTCCGACGCCGTGAATTTTGGCGATTTTTCGTTCTTCGCGGCGGCGTTTGAACAGACTGTCGGCGAGCCCGAGCCGCCGCTCATCTGGTGGGCCGATTTCGACAAAAGCGGACTGGTCGACTTTGGCGATTTTTCGTTCTTCACCGCCAATCTGCTGGCCGACAAGAACAGCCGCGCCGTCACCTTCCCCGACAATTATCCGGAGGCATGGCGGCCCGCCGCACCCGCGCCTGGCCAAGCGCCCGAGGCGGCAGCGGCAGCGGGCGGTGGCTTGGAAGTTCAACTCGTGGCCCGCCTGTCTCTGGGCGCCGACGACACGCTGGCGGCTTTGCCCGATTCTCTTGGCGCCGTGAGCGACGCGCAATCCTACTTTGTCGAAGTGTGGATTCGCGACGACGCCCCCAACGCACCCGGCATCACCGGCGGGCGCGTCGATCTTCAATACACGACCGCCGCCGCCGACGTACTGACGGCGACGAGCAGCGATAAGTACAACGTCTTCGTCAGCAACTCCCTCGACGAACCGGCCGGCCTGGTGCGCGGGTTGGGCGGCGGAACATTCGACGCCGGCGTTGCTTCCGGCGACCATTGGGCACGGCTCGGCTACGTGCAACTGACCGCCACGGGCGACGGCCCGATCCGCTTCTCGCTTTCGCCCGGCGATCTCCAACTAAGTCGTTTCGGCGAGGGCAACGTCTCCTGGGACGAAGTTTCGCTCGGCACTCTGTCGCTCAACTCAACGCCCGCGGATCTAACCGGCAACGGGTTTGTGGATTTTCAGGATCTGACCGTGTTGTTGGCCGCTTGGAACCAGAATGTTTCGGCGGCTGAGGGGAATCT
>JADFKK010000275.1 GCA_022564995.1 Planctomycetota bacterium
GAGTGTTAGCGGAAGTTATACCACACGAAGCGCCGGTCGTGCGCCGTTGATTTGATAGAAAACCCCCGGCTCCCGCCGAGGGCTGGGGTTTCTTTGCGAGGACGATGCGTCTGCTGCTTCCGAATTCCCCATTCCGAATTCCGAATTCGCTTCATCCCTCACTCCGCCGTCGCGATCAATAAATCATCGCCCTCGTAATCTTCCACATCAGGTGGTGTCACCTCCGTCAAGATTCTTGCTATAACGGTGACTATGTTCACCCGCGACCAATACGAACTGGTTGACTTCGGCGACGGGCGAAAGCTGGAGCGATTCTCCGGCGTGCTCGTCGATCGCCCCTGCCCGGCGGCGGATGGCTTGGCCCGATCCGACGCGGCCTTGTGGTCCGGCGCGGATGCTCGCTACGAGCGGAGCGCCGGCAGCGAAGGAAAATGGCGCAGCGGTCAGCCGCTTCGCGGGCTGTGGTCGATCGGGCATGACGCGTTGATTCTCGAACTAAAGCCGACGCCGTTCGGGCAGCTTGGCGTTTTTCCCGAACAGGCCGCCCACTGGGATTGGATCGCCGAGCGGGTCCATCGCGCCGGCCGCTCCATCAAGGTGCTTAATCTGTTCGCCTACACCGGCGGCAGCACACTTGCCGCGGCGGCTGCCGGGGCCGAGGTGGTTCACGTCGACGCGGCGAAAAACATCGTCGCCTGGGCACGCCGCAACGCCAAGTTGTCGGGCCTTTCCGACGCTCCGATTCGTTGGATCGACGAAGATGCCCCGACGTTTGTTCGCCGCGAAATCAAACGGGGTAACCAATACGACGCGGTGATTCTCGATCCGCCCAGTTACGGACACGGCCCCAAGGGCGAAGCGTGGAAAATCGAAGGAGATCTCATGACACTGCTCGAAGGCTGCCGACAGTTGACACGAACGTCGCGGGCATTCATGCTGCTGACGTGTCACTCGCCCGCTTTCGGGCCGGCCGAGTTGGAGGCGGCGCTGGCCGAGGCGATCTTCGGACATTGCGGCGCTGGGGCGACGGCCCGCGAGATGACGATCGAGGCGGCCGATGGCCGAAGATTACCGAGCGGCGTCGTCGCGCGCTGGCCAGCGTGATCCAGCGGCGCGTCGTGCGTAGGTTATGCTTCAGCATAACAGCGATTCTGTTATGCTAAAGCATAACCTACGGTTCTCGTTTCCTCCGTGTGACCACCCACCAGTGATTACCAGCCTGCAAAACCGCCATGTTAAAGATGCCGCCAAATTGCGCGAGCGGCGCGGGCGGCAGCAGCAGGGGCGGTTTATTATCGACGGGGCCCGTGAGTTATTGCGGGCGATGGACGCGAGGGTGGAGCTTGTCGAGGTGTTCGTCTGCGAGCCGTTTTGCCACAGCGATGCCAGCCGCGACGTGTTGATGCGATTGGAAGATGCAGCACAGAGTGACGCGCCGAAAGTTATCGCGGTAACCGAATCGGTGTTTAGCCGGATCGCGTTTGGCGAGCGGGCTGAAGGGCTCGTCGGTGTGGCGATTCCGCCGAAGACGTCGTTGGCAAACATCGAATTGCCGGAATGCCCGCTCGTCGCGGTGCTCGAAAGCATCGAAAAACCGGGCAACGTCGGAGCGATCTTGCGCAGCGCCGATGCGGCCGGCCTCTCGGCGATCATCACCACCGGCGGCGGCACCGATCTGTACAATCCCAACTGCATCCGGGCGAGCTTGGGCACGGTGTTTACGATGCCGGTGTGCGAAGCGCCGTCGGCCGACGTGCTTTTGTGGCTCAGCACGAAGCAGATCGCCGTTTTCGCCGCGACGGTTGATGCGTCACTCCCCTTCACCGATGCCGACCTCAGTGGTCCGGCCGCCATCGTATTGGGTAGCGAATCCGCCGGCCTATCGTCCGTCTGGAAGCAACAGCACGTCACTCCGATCGCCCTGCCGATGAAGGGCGTTGCCGACAGTCTCAACGTATCTGTTACCGCCGCCCTGCTGTTTTACGAGGCGCTACGGCAGAGAGGAAAAAGGGGATAAGTCCAATTATTGTCGGCGATGAAATTGCCGGGGCACCGTTGGCAATAATTGGACTTATCCCCTTTTTCCTCACCTTCTTGCAACTCGATGTGTCCCATGCCACAATGACGCTCGACTCGGGTTGAGAATTGCCCGGGCTGGGAATTGTTGGAATCCACACGCACTCACACAGCCGCGCAGACGAACCGACCAAGGAGTCTCAACGATGGCACATTCACGATTTCGTTCGATGGCGGCCTCCGCTTCCATGCCCCTCCTGCTAGTTCTTGCGATCATCGCTTGTTCGACGGCGGCGGCGGCTGCTGCCGAAACACCGAAGCCGACGAAGGATTCGGGCCTCACCGCTGCCGGGCATCCAGCGGAGGGCGGCCTGAGGCCGTTTCTCGGCGAGCCGAAGATCGAAATCCAGCAGGTCTACAAGAGAGGGCGGTTTCCGAACATCGTGGTTGCCGTCGATGGCAGCATTCTGGCGGTGTTCAGCGGCGTCAAGGTGCGTCGCAGTGAAGACGGCGGCAAAACCTGGGGGCCGGAAATCAAAGTCGGCGGCGGCTTCATGGGCGGCGGCGTCACCGTCAACGAAACCAATGGCGAGATTCTTGCCTTCGTCGAAGAGCGACATCCGCCGGCCCCGCTAACGGTCTATCGCAGCAAGGATCACGGCAAAACGTGGGCTGCCATGGACGTAGTCATCAAGCCGGACGCCAACGGCAACGTGCCCTCGATGCACATGAACGAAGCCGGCATTACGTTGCGGCACGGAAAACACGCCGGGCGGATCATCCGCGCGGCCCGTCATTACGCCGGCAAAAACGATCGCAGCAAATGGCCGCAACATTACACCACGGCCATCTACAGCGACGACGGCGGGAAAACCTGGCACACAAGCAAACCGTTTGCCGAAATGGGAACCGGTGAAGCGACGCTGGCCGAGCTGTCCGACGGGCGGCTTTACTACAATACCCGCGCTCATTGGAACAAAGACAAGCCGCCCTTGCGTCGGCGTAGCGCCTACAGCGCCGACGGCGGCGCGACCTGGACGGACTACAAGATTGTCCAGATTCTGCCTGACGGACCGCAGAACACCAACTACGGATGTATGGGCGGGTTGGTGCGATTGCCGATCAAGGACAAAGACATCCTCGTCTACAGCAACCCTGACAGCCCCAGCGGGCGTAACCACGGAACGCTGTGGGCCAGCTTCGACGGCGGAAAAACCTGGCCCATCAAGCGGCTGGTCACCGCCGGCAGCTTCGGCTATTCCTCGCTCACCGCCGGCCGGCCGAAAACCAAAAGCGAAGGCTGGATCTACGTGAACTACGAGAGCGGCGGGTCGAAAGTGGCCCGGCTCAATCTCAGTTGGCTGCTGAAAGGAAAAAAGACGGGGGATGGAGTGGTGCCTAAGTGGCTGGAAGGAAAAAGGGGATAAGTCCAATTATTAGTCAGGATGAAGCAGCTTCAACGTCGCAGCCAATAATTGGACTTATCCCCTTTTTCCAACCTGCTGTCGGGCTGCTTCCAGCGTGTTGTAAAGTAGCATCGAAACGGTCAGCGGGCCGACGCCGCCGGGCACCGGGGTGATGTGGCCGGCCACTTCTCGCACGGCTTCGAAGTCGACGTCGCCCGAGAGGCCCTCGTCGGTGCGATTCATGCCGACGTCGATGACCGTCGCGCCGGGGCGGACCATGTCGGCGGTGACGAATTTCGCCCGGCCGATGGCGACGATCAGAATGTCGGCGGTTTGGGCCATCTCGGGCAGATTCTCGGTGCGGCTGTGACAGACCGTTACGGTGGCATTGGCCCCTTTCGATTTCTGCATCATCATCACGGCCATCGGCTTGCCGACGATATCGCTACGGCCGATAATTACCACGTGCTTGCCGGCGATCTCGATGCCGCTGCGGACGAGCAACTGCTGAATTCCGTGCGGCGTGCAGGGCAAAAACCGCGGCTGCCCCTGCATCATCAGCCCGACATTTTCGGGATGAAAGGCGTCGACGTCTTTGCGGGGGCTGATTGCTCGCAAGACCTGCTGCTCGTCAATCTGCTCGGGCAGCGGAAGCTGTACAAGAATGCCGTGGACCGAGTCGTCGTCGTTCAACTCACCGATCAGTTGTAGCAGTTCGTCTTGCGTCGTTTCGGCCGGCAGTCGGTGCATGCGGCTTTCGATTCCCGCCCGCTCACAGGCCCGCTGTTTGTTGCGGACGTAAACCTGCGAAGCCGGATCTTCGCCGACCAGCACGGCCGCCAACGTGGGCGGCGCGGCGCCGTTCCGCACAAACTCGGCCACTTCCGCGGCGATTTCCGCCTGAATCGTCTGGGCCAGCGCTTTGCCGTCGAGAATTTTCGCCGCCACGGGAGTGCCTGTTTTCATAGGAGAATAGTGGAGCTATATGAACGGGGCACGCCACCCCATTCACACTAGCCCGACGCGCAAGCGAGGGAAGTTTGACTGGTTGCTCCCTCGCTTGCGCGTCGGGCTGGTGCATTCTATCAACACCGGCCGGTTTGTCAGCCCTCCAACTCCTCGACGGCCGCCAACACGCTTCGTCGAATCTCTTCCAATCGCTGCTCGTCTTCGATCTTGCCGCCGGCTACGTCGGTGACGTAGAACACGTCGACGACCTGATCGAGATACGTGCCGATCTTGGCGATGTGGACCGACAGCCCCAGCTCAAACAACGTGCGGGTGATCGTGAACAGCAAGCCCATCCGGTCGTGGGCGAAGACGTCGACGATGGTGAAGCGGTCCGACGTGTTGTTGTCGAGGCGAACTCGGCTGGGCTGGGTGACGATCTTGTCGCGGTCTCGCTCGGCGCTGTCGCGCCAAGTGCGACGGAAGGTGGGCTGCTCGCCGGCGGCGGAGCCGAGCGACTTGACCAGCGCCGCGGTGATTGATTCGATCCGATCGTCGCTCGGCCGGTCTTTGTAGTCCGGGTCGAACACGATGAACCGATCGAGCACCAACTCGTCGGCCAGCGTGTTGATCTCGGCCGAGAGGATTTGCAGGCCGTGGCTGCTCAGCGCGCCGGTCAGCCGGTGAAAAATTCCGGGGGCGACGTGTTCGCGCGTTCCGACCGTGTACTCCACCACGCTGCGGTCGGGCAAAAAGCGGCCCCAGGCCTCGACCTCGCCGTCACGCAGCCGGTGAAGCTGTCGCAGCTCAGCTCCGATTCGCTCCGGCGGCGTGCCGAACAAATAGGCGGGCGGCAGAGCCTCGATTTGTCGCTCGAACCACTCCTCGCCGGCTTGATCTCCCAGACACCGCCGCACTTTGTCGCAACGCCGCTGCGTTCGCTCTTCGGAGGTCATCACCGGGGTGTCGCCCGCCAGATGTTTCATCGTGCGGCTGTAGAGCTCGGCCAAGACTTCGATCTTCCAGTCGTTGAGCACGCCCGGACCGACCGCCGCGAAATCGCACACCGTGAGCACGAAGAACATCCGCAGCACCTCGGGCGAGCCAACCTCGACGGCCAAGTCGATAATCAATTGTTCGTCCGTCGTGTCGCGGCGAAACGCCAGATGCGCCATGGCCAGGTGACGATGCACCAGAAACTTGAGCGTCTCGGCCTGGCGTAGCGGCAGCCTCAGCCGCCGAGCGGTTCGTTCGGCAATTTGGCGGCCCAACTCGCTGTGGTCTTCGGGATGCCCCTTGCCCAGATCGTGGATCAACAGGGCCAGGTGCAGGGTCCGCTTGTCTTTGATCGCCCGATAGACGCGCCCGGCCGGTCCCTCGTCGCCCAATAAATCGGTCGCCGCATCGACCGCGCGGATGCAGTGTTCGTCGACCGTGTATTTATGATATTCGTTGAACTGCAACAGCGCCCGAGCGTGCTTGAACTCGGGAATGATTTTCTCCAACACGCCCAGGTCGTGCAGCCGGCGGAGCAGACGACCGAGCTGCGCCGGCTGCGAGAGTAGCGACAGAAACCGCTGGGCCTGATCGGGCGTGATTTCGTCGGGCAAGTCACCGACGCTTTGCCGCACGGCTTCCCAAGTGGAGTGTTCAATCCGCTTGTTACAGAGATTCGCCATGTCCGTCAGCCGGAGAATCTCGCCCAAGTCGCCCCGCAGCTTCTTCAGTCCTCGGGCCGTGGCCGATATCTGAAACGGCCCGACGCGAAAGTCACCCTCGACCTGATGACTCAACAGCGGCGCAAACCAGCGGGCCATTCGCACGCCCGGACGAGCTCCTTTGACAAACCGCGAGACGACGCTATGGACCTCGCCGGTCCGCTGAAAATACTCGCTCATGAATTGCTCGACCGGCAACATGCCCTCGGCGCCTTGATAGCCGTATCGCTCGGCCAGGCGAAGCTGTTCGGTGCGGTCGAGCCCGTCCTGCGCTTTGCCGGCGTGGAAGTGCAGATCGTTTCGCAGCCGAAGTAGAAATTCTTTGGCCCGGCGAATTTTCCGCTGATCGTCTTTGTCGAGCAGGTCCATCCGCCCCAGACCATCAAAATCGGCCGTGCCGAATGCGGCAAAGCCGATCCAGCCCAGCAATTGAATGTCGCGCAGCCCGCCCTCAGATCGCTTTACATTCGGCGTCAGCAGATAAACCGTTTCGCCGTATTGATGTCGCTCGTCGCGGCGGGCGGTTTCGATCATGGCCTGGGCCGCGCGACGATAACGCCGCGACGAAGCGAGGAATTTGGTGGCAAATTTTTGGTACAGGGAAACGCCGCCGGTAAGATAACGAGACTCGGCCAGCGAAGTGTAGACCGTGGCATCGCCGCGAGCCAACTGACTCGCCTGAGCCGGCGTGCGAACGCTCTGGGCCAAATCGCAGCCGACGTCGAACAGATCCTGCAGCAACCGTTTGGCGAGCGGCTCCACACGCGCGGCAATCTGCGGGCTGTGTAAGATCATCAGGTCGACGTCGCTGTGCGGCGCCAGCTCTCGCCGGCCGTATCCGCCCAAAGGCACGAGCGCCACGTCGTGCAGCAGGCCATTCGGTCCGTCCTCTCCGAGGTCGGCCAGCACCGCCTCGAACACCCCCAGCACCACTTCGTCCATCAGATCCGACTGCTGGGCACAAAGCTGAATGCCCGGGCAGCCGGCCTCATGCTCGGCGTGAAACTTCTGCGAACCCGCCGCCAAACGCTCTTTAGCGGCGAGCACCGAAGGTCGAAGTGTCGAAGTGATGGCCATCAAGATGCCTTCATGCCACGGCGTAAAACAGAGAGGATCGTCGAGGGCCGCTTGCCGGATTAGCCCCGCATGATTTCCAACAAAAAAGGGAGAAGCCCCGCGCAACGATGCGCGGGGGCTTCTCCCACCATTTTACCTTGTCCACGACGGCGCCTACAGGGCGTCTCCGCCCGTCTCGCCGGTGCGGATGCGAATCGTGTCGGCCAATTCGGAGACGAAGATTTTTCCGTCGCCGATCTGCCCGGTTTGAGCCGATCGCATGATCGTGTCGATGACCTTCTGAGCCGCGTCGTCGTCGACCGCCACCTCGACCTTGACCTTGGGGACGAAATCGACCGCGTACTCCGTGCCGCGGTAGGTCTCGGTATGTCCCTTTTGCCGGCCGAAGCCGCGCACCTCGGTGATCGTCATCCCCGAGATGCCCGCCTCGCTGAGCGCGTTCTTAACATCTTCCAGTTTGAAGTGTCGGATAATCGCTTCGATTTTTTTCATCAATAAGCTCCTTCGCTAGGCAGCGAATTGGTTGATTGTAAAACATGCGGGACCGTTTTTCCATGAGTTACGCCACGACGTCGGGCGAATAGGCCTCCATTCCCATCTCCGATACGTCCAGCCCTCGCATTTCGGCATCGGGGTCGACTCGCAATCCGATGGTTACCTTGATGATAAACCAAACGACGAGCGCAAGGCCAAACGTAATCGCGCCGACGGCGAGCACACCGATGACTTGATACTGAAGCTGCTCGAACCCTCCGCCATAAAAAAGTCCGGCCAAGGGTCCGTCCTTGCCCGGCCCTGGCTCGTAATCCAATGCTACCGGATTGGCGAATAAGCCGATCGCGAGCGTTCCCCAAATCCCGTTGCTCAGATGGACGGAAAGTGCCCCGACCGGATCGTCGATCTTGATGCGGTCGAAGCCGATGACGCTGAACACCACGATCACGCCGGCCACGACGCCGATGATGACCGACGCGCCTGGGGTGACATAAGCACAGGGCGCTGTGATGGCCACAAGGCCGGCCAACGCGCCGTTGATCGTCATGCTGAAGTCCGGCTTACCGAGCATCACCCAGGCGAGGATGGTGGCCGACAGCAATCCGCCGGCACACGACAGATTCGTGGTTATCACGATGTGGGCCACGCTTGCCGCGCCATCGGCGCCGGCGATTGCCATCGTGCTTCCCGGGTTGAAGCCGAACCAACCGAGCCACAGGATTAATCCTCCGAGGAACGCCAGCGCCATGCTGTGCCCCGGAATGGCGCGTGGCTTGCCGTCACGATATTTTCCGATCCGGCTGCCGAGCAGAATAATCCCGGCCAGCCCGGCCCAGCCCCCGACGCTATGCACGACGGTCGACCCGGCAAAGTCCCAGAAGCCCAGACTGGACAGCCAGCCGCCGCCCCAAATCCAATGGCCCGTGATGGGATAACTGAGGGCGACAAGGAATACCGTAAAGACCATATACGACTTGTAGTGAATTCGCTCGGCAACACATCCGGAAACGATGGTGGCCGCCGTTCCGGCAAAGACGAGTTGGAAGAAGAATTTGGCGAGCAGCGGGATGCCGGTCCATTTAATGGAACCATAGACGCCCTCGTAATCGTCGCCGGTCGCTGGGCTATTGTCCGCACCCGAGAGCACCCAGCCCTGATTGCCGAAGTAGTCGTTGTAATCGCCCGCGCTGAACATGATCGTCCAGCCGATGATCCAAAAGGCCAGCGACGAAATACCGAACACGACGAAGTTCTTGCCGAGAATGTTGACGGCATTCTTGGCCCGGCAGAAGCCGGCCTCGACGCAGCCGAACCCGGCGTTCATGAAGAACACCAGAAAGCCGGCGATCAATACCCACAGCGTGTCGACGCCAACCGCCGAATCGGTCTTGGCGGCCTCCAGATCGGACTGGAGCGTGGCGACTTTTTCTTCGAGAGACGACGGCTCTTTCGCCTCGTCCTCGGCACAAGCCCGCCCAGCGAGGGCAGTAAGCAACGTCAGCGCGCACAGCGCAACCCCTAGTTTTTGGCACAATCGCATCAGAGAATTCCCCTTGAAGTTAGTCAAAGGACCGCCTTCATGGGCTGGCGCGCCGCCTGCTGGGGACTACTGCCCTATCGCGCCAAGGGCCCGTCGTACATCTTGCCCGCCGATCCAGAAGCAGACCCGGCGGTGCCTATGCAAGGCACGACTTCACTCAGCCCATGAGATTAACCAGCCGGAGGGACGCTCGTCAAGGGGCCGGCAGAAAAAACTTGCGGTCGTGCGCTTGATTTTTATAGTGAACTAATGTATACTTATGGGATCGCGATCTTGCCGTTCCGCCCAAACTTCCCGCTTGCGGCTTAGCCCCGTGCCCAATCTCCCCCTCATCGCCCACCACATCGTTTGGACCGGTTACGGCGGCTGGCTCCCCAACGATCCTAGGGGAAGTTTCTCGCGAGAAATCGGCAGCGAAAAGATTTCCCAGCTTGGCAATCCGCACTACGGACGTCGTCGCAAGCAGCCGACTCGACAGATCGTAAACGAATTCCAATCTGAGGCCCGTCAAGTCCTGAAATACCCGCTACTCAAGTTCACGCAGCAGCAGTTCGAGATCATCGCCGACGGATTCTCCGACGCGATCAGAATGCACAGCTACACATGCTACGCCTGCGCGATCCTGCCGAATCACGTCCATCTGCTAATCCGCAAACACAGACACAAAGCCGAACAAATGATCGAGATATTGCAGGAAGCCAGCCGCTTGCGGATTAGCCGAGCGCGTATCGCCGACCCCGATCACCCCATCTGGACCGTCGGCGGGTGGAAAGCATTTCTTCATCACCCGGACGCAATTCGTCGCGTGATTCGATACATTGAAAACAACCCGGCGAAGGAGCGTCTGCCGATGCAGCACTGGGAGTTCGTGCAACCCTACGACGGCTGGCCATTGCACCCGGGGCACAATCCGAACACACCGTATGCGAAGCGATTGCGCGAACAACGCGACTAACCGCTTGCCGGTTTAGCCGACAACTCACTTAGTCACGTTTCCATATTTCGTCCTTGACACCGGCTTGCTGATTCGCCCATCGAGCTAACACAAACAACAGATCGCTCAGGCGATTCAAATAAATAAGTAATTCCTCACGGACGTTCACCCCGGACTGCTTCCGCAGCGACACAACCCGACGCTCCGCGCGACGACAGACCGTTCGGGCGAAGTGCAATCGGGCCGACACGTCGGCTCCCGCTGGCAAGATGAACTGCTTCAAGGGTTCCAGGTCAGCGTCGAATCGATCGATGGCCCGTTCTAGTTCCGAGATATTTTCATCGCCGATCCGCTCCATGTCGCGGGCCTTTGCGTCGGGCGTCGACAATTCCGCGCCGACGTCGAACAGTTCGGATTGAACGCGAGCGAGCGTCGCGTCTGCATCGCCCGTGGCCCCGGCTGCCCGAGCAACACCGATGGCCGCGTTCAATTCATCGACGGTGCCGCAGGCTTCGATCCGCGGATCGTCCTTCGGCACGCGCGGGCCGCCCAACAGGCCGGTTTCGCCGCGGTCGCCCGTTTTGGTGTAAATTTTGGTCATGGGAGTTGGCCTTGTTGAGACAGGGGGCGCGAAACGATGTCGCTTTACATATAATGCAGCGCTGCTCTGATCGTGTGCTGTGGTTTTGTAAGTTTTGTAAAGTGCTGAGGAGTGTTCGACGCTGTCACAATATACATATTGTCGTTGAGAAATAGGAGAAACCTATGATCGCCACCAATTCTTGCCGTGCGATGCTGTCACTCTGCTTCGCCTTGGCCGTTGTCCCGCTGTTCGCCGAGGAAAATCCCACCGCGTCGATCGAATCGAAATACCTCAAAAATATCCGCCAAGTTACTTCCGGCATGGTCAAGGCGGGCGAGGGCTATTTTTCTCCGGACGGCAAGCAGATCATCTATCAGGCCGTGCCGCTCGATTATCCGTTTTACCAGATTTACACGCAGCCGCTCGCCGGCGGCCGGCCGCGTCGGATCAGCACGGGGCGGGGACGCACCACGTGCAGCTACTTTTCGCCCGACGGGAAGCGGATTCTGTTCGCCTCGAGCCATCTCGATCCGAACATCGACGCCACGGAATCGAAGGAGCGCAAGCAGCAAGAGGAAGACCGCAAGAGCGGCCGGCGGCGGCGCTATAACTGGAATTTCGATCCGCACATGGACATCTTCGAGGCCGATTTGAAAGGGAAAATTCTTCGCCGGCTGACCACCACCAAAGGTTACGATGCCGAGGGGGCCTATTCAAAAGACGGCAAGCTGATCGCCTTTACCAGCGACCGCGACGGCGACCCCGACCTGTTTATCATGAACAGCGACGGCAGCGGCGTGCGGCGGCTGAACAACGCGCCCGGCTACGACGGCGGGCCGTTCATCTCGCCCGACCAGAAATGGGTCGTGTTTCGTAGCGACCGCAAGAAAACGGCTTACCTGCAGATCTACGTGATTGGCATCGACGGCAAAAACGAAACGCCGCTGACCGACAACAACGGCGTCAACTGGGCGCCGTATTGGCATCCGACCAAGCCATACATCATTTGGGCCGGGGCCGATCACACGAATCTCGACAAGGGCCAGCGCCCCAACTACGACCTGTGGCTGATTAAATACAAGGTGATCGACGGCGAGTTTTACCGCAGCGCCAAGCATCGCATTACCGACAACTCGTCCGCCGACGTGTTGCCCGTTTTTTCGCCCGACGGCAAGAAGCTGATGTGGACCAGCACCCGAACCCGCGAGCATTCGAGCCAGTTGTTCATCGCCGATTTTGAGTTTGAGGAGTAGGGTGTTATGCTGAAGCATAACCTACGTCTCGTGTCTCACCCATTCTCCGGTGCCCACGCCATGGCCACGATCACCCCCACCAAACAGTTCGAGCCCCATCACTGTTTCTTGCTGACCGACGTCAGTTGGGAGCTGTATCAGATGCTCGGCGAGGAGCTGCGCGACCGCCCGATTCGGATGACTTACGATCGAGGAGATTTGGAGATGATGACCACATCGCGGTCGCATGAGTTTTTCAAGACGCTCCTGGGGCGAATGATCGAAATGTTGTGTTTCGAACTGGAGATACCGCTGTTGAGTGGCGGCTCGATGACGTTTCAGCGCGACGAGTTAGAGAAAGGTTTTGAGCCGGACGAATGTTATTGGATCGCCAATCAGCCGGCCGTGGCGGATACGCTAGAGTTTGACGTCCTGAACATGCCCCCGCCCGACTTGGGTGTCGAGATCGACATCAGCCGCAGTAGCGTTCCCCGGCAGCCGATCTTCGCCGCCTTCGGCATTCCGGAACTGTGGCGATTTGACGGCGAGCAGTTGCACGTTCTGCAGCTCGGCGAAGACAAAAAATATCACACGGCCGACAGCAGCTTGTCTTTTCCCTTCTTACCGGTTGGCGAGTTGTCTCGCTTCCTGCATTTCGAGCGTCCCATCGACGAAACCAAGCTGATTCGCGCCTTCGTCGATTGGATTCGCCAGCAGGGTTTTGCCAAGCCGTAAGTTTTGCTTCAGCAT
>JADFKK010000019.1 GCA_022564995.1 Planctomycetota bacterium
TTTCGCAGCACCGCGGTCGTGACCGAGGTCGCCTATTTACAGCTCGGCGATTTGCACGTCGCCTGCATCCCGGGCGAGCTCTATCCCGAGCTGGTGTACGGCAAGTTTCAAGACCCGGTCGATCCGGCGGCCGACTTTCCCAAGGCGCCGCTGGAGCCGACCGTGATGAAATCGCTGCCGGGCGAGCGAGTGCTCGTTTTCGGCCTGGCCAACGACGAGATCGGCTACATCATCCCCAAGCGACAGTGGGACGCCAAAGCGCCGTATTGCTACGGCCGCAAGAAGTCGCAATACGGCGAGATCAACAGTTGCGGATCGGAGGTCGCCCCGATTATCATGAAAGCCCTGGCCGATCGCGTGCGCGAAGCCGGTGAAAAGTGATTGACGGAAACTCCAAATATCCGCTTGCCGGATTAGCCGCGCAACACCGACTCAACACCAGCCATGTCCACGCCCGCTCGCTACCGTTTTATCTTCTCGCTCGCTCTGGCGCTCGTCGGCTCCCCAGTCTTCGAGCATGATTGCTCCGCCGAAGAGACAAAGCCGGCCTTCCGCAGCCCCGTATCCGCGAAGCAATCGCTCGCACATCTCCGGCTCGCTCCCGGTTTGAAGATCGAACTGGCCGCCGCGGAGCCGCTTGTGATAGACCCGGTGGCGATTCGCTTCGACGAGCAGGGCCGCATGTGGGTCGTCGAGATGCGCGACTATCCCGTCGGCCCGCCGAGGGGCAAGCCGCCGCAGTCGCGCATCCGCGTGTTGGTCGACCGCGACCGCGACGGGGTTTACGAGTCGGGCTGGACGTTCGCCGACCGCTTGATCTTCCCCACCGGCTTGCAGCCATGGAAGGGCGGAGTGTTTGTCACGCTGGCCGGTAAGCTCGTCTACATGAAAGACACCAACGGCGACGGGAAGGCGGACCATCGCGAGATCTGGTTTACCGGCTTCGCCCAGCAGAACGAACAACTGCGGGCCAATCATCCCCGGTTGGCTCCCGACGGTTATATCTACGTCGCCAACGGGCTGCGCGGCGGAACGGTTGTTGATGCACGGAACAAAAAAGCCAAGCCGGTCTCGATCAGCGGACGCGATTTTCGCTTTCATCCGATCAGCGGCCATTACGAAGCGGTCAGCGGTAACGGGCAATTTGGCCTCACGCTGGACGATTGGGGCAATCGTTTCGTCTGTAGCAATCGCCGCCCGCTGACGCATGTGGTGCTTGAAGGGCGTTACGTGCGGCGCAATCCGCTGTTGGCGCTGCCGGCGGTCGAGCACGACGTGGCGACCTCGGGAGCCGCATCGCGAATCTTTCCGATCAGCCGGGCCTGGACCACTTCGACGCTACACGCCGGCCAGTTCACGGCGGCCTGCGGAGTGCATATCTATCGCGGACAAGGGTTGGGAACGTCGTTTTACGGCAACGGCTTCACATGCGATCCAACCGGCAACCTGGTACATCGCGAGATTCTCTCGCCCAGCGGCGCCACGTTCACCGGCCGCCCGGCCCGCCGCGGTGTTGAGTTTCTTGCTTCGCCGGACACTTGGTTCCGGCCGGTCAATTTGCAAACCGGGCCTGACGGCGCGCTGTACGTCGTCGACATGTACCGCGCGGTCATCGAACATCCGCAATGGGTTCCGGCCGAATTGAAGACGCGGACCGACACGCGCCACGGCGACGACCGGGGACGTATCTATCGGATTACCGCATCGACAGCGAAGCCGGCAGGACAGGACAAGGCGGCTGCGTTGGCAGATCGCACTTCCGCCCAGTTGGTCGAGCTGCTCGACACGGACAATCCGTGGCAGCGCGAGACCGCCGCGCGGCTGCTGTTTGAGCGACAAGACGATTCCGTACGCGGGGCTCTGGAAACAATCGTCCATAAAGCCGCGACCGCTGGTCGCGCCCGCGCCCTGTGGTGTCTGAAAACTCTATCACCCGGCGGCAAGTCACTCAGCGATCAACTTCTTCTGGCGGCCCTCGCCGATGCCCATCCCCGCGTCCGCGAGCAAGCCGTGCGGCTGGCCGAGCAGCGGTTGAAGACGTCGAGGGCGCTTCGCCGCAGAGTCCTGCAACTGGCCGACGATCGAGACCCGCGATTGCGGTTTCAGGTGGCCCTGTCGATCGGCGAGCTGCAAGGTCCGGATGTCGTCAATCGCTTAGCCCGAATCGCCCTGGCCGGCGGCGCAGACCCTTGGGTCCGTCGAGCCGTCGCAACCGGAGCGGCCGGGCGAGCGCACCTACTGATCCGCACGATTATGAACGCCGAGTTGTTCAGCGAACTGCGGGGGCCGGCCAATCAGCGGCTGCTGGTGCGAGAACTGGCCGAGTTGGTCGGACGCGGCAAGAACGACGAGTCGGTGCGGCACGTGCTGGAGAACGCCGCCCAGCGCGCCGGGCGAGACTCGCAAGGTCTCGGTCGTGCGGCGCTGCTCGGGCTGGTCGAAGGGCTGGCCCGTCGCGGCGGTTCGCTGAACGAGCAGCAAGCGAGTTCCGTGAAGACGCTGTTTGTCGACGCCGGCCGGATCGCCGTCGACGGAAGCGAAAGCCTGGCCAATCGCCGCTTGGCAATTGAGCTGCTGCAATACGCCCAAAGCTCCGCGGCGCTGAAGGTGTTGTTAACGATGGCCCGCGGCGAGCCGGTGCAGGCGCTACGGCTGGCCGCCATCGCCGCGGTGGGCCGTCATCGTGGCGACGAAATCGCGCCGGCATTGCTCGCCGATTTCCGCTCGCAAACCCCGGCCGTGCGACGGGCGATTCTCGACGCGATGATCGCCCGCGAAGCGACGGCGCTCAAACTGCTCGACGAGATCGCCGCCAAGCGAATCAAGCCGGCCGAGATCGATCCGGTCCGCACGCGAGCGCTGGTCAAGCACGCCAGCGCGAAGGTAAAGCAGCGAGCCAAGGCCCTTTTCGCCGCGGCCGTGCCGGCGGATCGCGCCAAGGTGCTCAAGCAGTATCAGCCGGTTTTGACAATGAAAGCCGACGCATTGCGGGGCCGGGCTGTGTTTACCAAGACCTGCGCCACCTGCCACAAGATCGGAAACATCGGCGTCAACGTCGCGCCCGACATCGCCGATTCCCGCACCAAAACGCCGGCGCAGTTATTAACCGACATTCTGCAACCCAACCGGGCCATCGACGCCAACTACATCGGTTACTCGGTCATCACCACCGACGGAAAAATCCACGAAGGCATCATCAAAGCTGAAACGGCCCAGTCGATCACCCTCGGCCTGCCGGAAGGCAAAACCCTCACCCTGCTGCGCCGCGACATCCAGCAGCTTCGCAGCAGCGGCGTCTCGCTGATGCCCGAGGGCCTGGAAAAAAACATCAATCCCCAGCAGATGGCCGACCTGATCTCGTTCATCAAGAACTGGCGGTATCTGGACGGAGCGGTGCCCTTGCGGGGAAAATAGCCGGCAACTTATCGTCCATTCCGGATGAACCGTGCGTATCCGCACACCTTAGTGTGACTACAGTGCCCGGTCTCGAAGACCGATGCCGTGCAAGGCGTTCGGAGACTAGGGACTGGGGACTGGGGACTAGCGACACATTGCTTCCGACTCGTCCAGTCCCCAGTCTCCAGCCCCCAGTCTCCTACTTCTCGGAAAACGATCGGGCCAGGCGCGTTTTCTATCCATCAAAGCCGCTGACGGCCTAGTACTGTTGTGTTAGTGAGCCGTGCTGTCAAAATTCCCGCCGAAACGAGCGGCTGGCCCCGGCCAAATCCGAATGGCCCGGCTGGCACGCGGATTGCGATGTTGAACCCTCGTGTGACGGCCTTGCCGGCCAAAGACAGATCAACTCTCGCGGAGCCTTCCCATGCAATCGCTACAAATCCTCAAAGACGAACACGAAGTCATCATCCGAGTGTTGGATCTGCTCGAACGCTCGGTCGATCTCTTGCAACACAACGAGCCGATCCCCCGCGGTTTTCGCCGCTGGGTTGTTGAGTTTTCGCGCGAGTTCGCCGATCGCTGCCATCACGGCAAGGAAGAGGACTTGCTGTTTCCGCTGCTGGAAAGCCGGGGCATTCCCCGCGAGATGGGGCCGATCGGCTGCATGCTCAAAGAGCACATAACCGGCCGCGAGTGCGTGAATAAAATGGAGGATGCCATCGCCGCCCGCCCGCGCGACAACGTCGCCTTCGCCACCGCGGCGCTGCAGTTCGTAGCGCTGCTGCGGGAGCACATCTTCAAGGAGAACAACGTCCTGTTCGAGATGGCCTCGCATTGCCTCAGCGCCGAAGACGATGCCCAACTTGTCCAGCAATACACGGCCCTCCAATGCGAACACAACGGCGGCAGCCAGAAGCGCCGCTTCCGCGACGAACTCGACCAGTGGGAAGCCGAGTTCGCCCGCACAGAAGGATTTGGAACAGAAGGTCACGAAGGTCGCAAAGGACAGGAGCAGCCTGGCTCAGGGAGTTTTCTCTTCACGACTTAATGACATCTCAACCGAGCATGAATACGCGCCACGGCGGGAATTATCGGGGCAAGTCGACAGCCTGTTTGATTCGCGTAGATTCGCGGGCAACCGTTTGTTTCAGGTTCATCCGATTTAGGTCATTTCTTCTTACTGGGCATCGGCGCGCCGGTCGCTTTGCGCCAGGCGAGTAGTTTTTCGTGCAGCTTGTCGCGCATGGCAGGATTGCTCTCGGCGAGGTTCGTTTTTTCGCCGATGTCGTCTTTCAGGTTGTACAGCTCCAGCCGGCCGGTCTCGAAAAACTCGATGAGTTTCCAATCGCCGGCGCGGATGGAGCCGGCGGGGGTGGTGCGCCAGGTGCTGCCGTCGTTGCGGGCTTGCAGATAGCCGGGGAAGTGCCAGAAGATGGCGTCGCGCCGGGTGGTTTTGCCGGTGAGCAGCGGGCGGATGCTTTGGCCGTCGAGCAGACGCGGTTTCTTTCCGCCGGCGATCTCGGCCAGCGTCGGATAGAAATCGACGCTGTTGACCGGAGTATCGCAGCGGCTGGCTTTTTCAACGACGCCGGGCCAGCGGACGATCATCGGCACGCGGACGCCGCCTTCGTAGAGCATGCCTTTGCCGCCACGCAGCGGCGTCTGCATCGTGATTTCGCGAGCGCCGTCGATGCCGATTGCCCGATATCCGCCGACGCCGCCGTTGTCGGAATAGAAAATCACCAGCGTGTTGTCGGCCAGCTTGAGCCGGTCGAGGGTGGCGAGAATCCGCCCCACCCCGTTGTCCATCGTTTCGATCATCGCCGCATACTTAGGATTGCGATGCCCGCCATGCGGCTTGCGGGCCGCGTACTTGGCGGCGACCTCGGGCTTGGCCTGAATCGGCGTGTGGACCGCGTAATACGGCAGGTAGATGAAGAAGCGGTCATGGCGGTGTTTCTCGATAATGCCCACCGCCTCGGCCGACAGCCGGTCGGTCAGACACTCGCCCTGCGGCCCGCTGGGAAGCTGCTTGTTGTTATACGGGCTGAAGTATCCACCCCGCGGCGAGCCCGAGCGATTTCCGCCGAAGTTATAGTCGAACCCCTGCTCCTTCGGCCCAGCCTCGCCCGGCGCGCCGAGATGCCACTTGCCGAAATGGGCCGTAACGTAGCCGGCTCCGCTGAGCGATTCGGCCAGCGTGACGTATTTCGGATCGAGCGTCGTCTTATTCGCCGCCGGAGTCAGCTTGCGGAATTTCGCCTTGCCGCGGGCGCCCGATCCGACCGTATAAACCCCGTGCCTTGGCGTGTACAGCCCGCTCATCAAACAGGCCCTCGTCGGCGCACAGTTCGGCCCGCAGGAGTAAGCCGACGTGAACCGCATTCCCTCGCGAGCCAGCCGGTCGATGTTCGGCGTCTGGTAATACTTCGACCCGAAACAGCCCAAATCGGTCCAGCCGAGGTCATCGGCGACGATCAGGATGATGTTCGGTTTCTTTTCGGCGGCGCTGGCGAAGGGGGCCAGCCCGAGGAGGACGAGAAACGTGAGAGGTAGTCGGATCATGGTTGAAATGCCTCGCCAGGTTATGAATGGACCGTTTATCAGCGAATCGAATACCCTGTGCCGTCGTTTGATTCTAACTGCCTGCGGATCGATTCGCCACTCGTTCGTGCCGCTATCGCAGATTGGTTGCCGGATGACGGTGTTTTCACGGCTTGTCTTTCAGCGAGAAGAATCGCTGCAATCGGTGCGACCATTGCCGAGCCGATAGCATGGTACGTTTTCCATAGGGAGACCGCTCATTCGCCCGCCAGATTTTTTCGAGGCCCGCCATGCAGGAATTGATGGTTGCGACCGACGACCGTATTGACGATTCCTCCGCGCTTCCGCCGGTGATCGTTGCGCCAATCGGCCAGTCAACCGACTTGGTCGAAGCGCCGGCCCCGCCAACGACCCTCACGATCCAGATTGACCCGCGGGTGCTGGCTTGGCTGAACCACCGGGGTATCGTCGTAGCGATTCTGCTGACGTGCGGTCCGCTCGGCCTGCCGGCGTTGTGGTTTTCTCCCCGCTTCTCGAAAACGTCGAAGATCGTCATCAGCGTGCTGCTGTTCGCCGCCACCGTCGTCGCCCCGTTGGCCCTGAGTTGGTATTGGCTCGACGTGGCCGTCCGTCCGGTACTCGATGCACTGACATCGGCCGGACGCTGAACGGCGGGCGAAAGTGGGGCAGGTTTCCTAACCTGCCATCGGCAAGGCGTGGACTACATCCCGGCAGGTTAGGAAACCTGCCCTACATCGTCGGCATCTGGCAATTCTCGCGGCAGTTGGTCACAATGACGGCTCACCCACCACGCCCACGCTAATCATTTTTTTCAGGAGCCCTATCCAATGAAAACGCTCTGCTCATTTTCGCTGTCTGCCGCCGTGCTGTTGTGCGGCGTTTTGCCTGCATCGGCCCAAATCAACTACGACGAAGCGAAGATTCCTAAGTACACGCTGCCCGATCCGCTGGTGAGCAGCGACGGCCAGCGCGTTAAGGATGTGAAGACCTGGCAAACCAAGCGGCGGCCGGAAATTTTGAAGATGTTTCAGACGCAGATGTACGGACGCAGCCCGGGGCGGCCGAAGTAGATGAGCTTCGAGGTTACGTCGGTTGACAAGAAGGCGTTGGGCGGCAAGGCGATTCGAAAACAAGTGACGATCCACTTAGGCGGCCCCAAGGGCAAGGGGCCGGCGATCAACGTACTGATCTATCTGCCGGCGAATGCCAAGGAGCCCGTGCCGACTTTCGTAGGGTTGAACTTCGGCGGCAATCAACTGGTTCACACCGACCCCGGCATTACGCCCACCAAGAATTGGGTCGGCAGCAAACGCAAGAAGAGCCCGCGCGGCGCGGCGGCCGGGCGTTGGCAGGTCGAGAAGGTCGTGGGGCGCGGTTACGCAATCGCCACGGCCTATTACGGCGACATCGACCCGGACTTTGACGACGGCTTTAAGAACGGCGTTCACCCGCTGTTTTACAAGAAGGGTCAAACCAAACCGGCCGACGATGAGTGGGGCTCGATTAGCGCCTGGGCCTGGGGGCTGAGCCGGATCATGGATTACTTCGAGACCGACGCGATGATCGATCACAAGCACGTGGCGGTGCTGGGCCATTCGCGGCTCGGCAAGACGTCGCTGTGGGCGGGGGCGCAAGACGAACGCTTCGCCCTGGTCATCTCCAACGATTCCGGCTGCGGCGGGGCGGCGCTCAACCGGCGGGCGTTCGGCGAGACCCTCAAGGTGATCAACACGGCGTTCCCGCACTGGTTCTGCGGCAACTTCAAGAAGTACAACAACAACGAATCCGCCCTGCCCTTCGATCAACACATGCTGATCGCCCTGATGGCGCCCCGCCCGGTCTACATCGCCAGCGCCGCGGAAGACCGCTGGGCCGATCCCCACGGCGAGTTTCTCTCCGGCCTGCACGCCAACGGCGTCTACCGTCTGTTCGGCAAGACCGGCCTGCCGGCCGACAAGATGCCCGCGGTCGATCGGCCGGTCCACGGCACCATCGGCTATCACATCCGCAGCGGCAAGCACAACGTCACCGATTTCGATTGGGAGCAGTATCTGAAGTTCGCGGACAAGCACTTCGGGCGGAAGTAGATTGTGGCATGCGGAGCATGCCCTACGGGAAAGTGGTACACCATGAATTCCGACGAAATGGATCGCATCTTGCGGCATACGCTGGCCGATTTTCGGTTGTCGCGAAGTCAGCGGAACTTTCTTTCACCGCGTGTTGGCATTCTCGGCCACGGGGCGGTAGAATGGCTCCACGGAGACGATCCGTTGGGGTCGTCTGAATCGCCTGGCGGTTATTCTGCCGCACGGAAACGGAGACGTTGTCACGTCGAGCCATGTTGCGAACGCCATGCCACTGTGCTGCCCGTCGCCGCGACAACCGCCGCGTTCGCTTGGCCATCGAGCCGCTGGAAGAACGCCGGCTGCTTAGCGCGTCGAGCGTCGGATTGGCGCCGCATGAAAACGTGAGTGCCGCAGTCTGGGCTACGGTCCCGGCCGATTTGACCGGCGACGGCTTCGTCGACTTTCAGGACATTACCATCCTGCTGGCCCACTGGAACCAACAGGCCGGGGCCACTTCAGGAAATCTGGATCATGCCGAGAGTACGCCCGTTGATTTCGCCGACCTGAGCGTGCTGCTCGCCGGCTGGACGGGGCCCGCGCCATCTGCGGCGCGGCCGCAACATATCGTCGGCGGGGTAGAGGCGACGCCGAACGACTGGCCGTGGATGGCTTCGCTCGAAGACGAGTCGTTTCATTTCTGCGGCGGCGCGTTGATCGCCCCGGACATCGTCCTCACCGCGGCACACTGCGCGGTCGGCTCGAACCCCGGCGATTTCGACGTGGTGTTGGGCCGACACGATTTGTCGACCGACTTGGGCGAGAGGATTGCGGTTGAGGAGATCATCGTTCATCCCGATTACAACGCCGCGACGATCGACTTCGACATTGCACTCGTGCGGCTTGTCCGTCCGTCGGCCCAAACGCCGATCGTCCTCGCCCGACCCGAACAGCAGGCGCTGTTTGCGCCGGGCGTGTCCTCGACGATCATCGGCTGGGGACGCCTGGTCGAAGGCGGCAATTCGCCCGAGGAGCTCCAGCAGGTGAGCGTGCCGATCGCGTCGAACGAGGCGGCCAACGCCTTGCCGGGTTACGCAGGGCTAGTGACCGAAAACATGCTGGCGGCGGGGCTTTCCGGCGGGGGCAAGGGCTCCTGTCAAGGAGATAGCGGCGGGCCGCTGATGGTCGACGACGGCAAAGGCGGCTATCTCCACGCGGGGATCGTGAGTTGGGGCATTGGCTGTGCCCGGTCCAACGCCTACGGCATTTACACGCGAACCGCCGTGTTCGCCGATTGGATCGACAAATTTTTGCCCAGCGACACCGGCCGCGTTGTTTTCGATGCGAGTCGCTACGCCGCGGGCGACACCCTGGCCATCACGGTCCGCGATCTCAATCTGATCGGGCCCGACGAGACCACTGTGCGGGTCGAATCGAGCGGGGGCGATTTTGAACTGGTCAGCCTCGCGCGGGTCAGCCCCGGGTTTTATCGCGGGTCGATCCTCACGAGCGACGAGCCGGGCGCCGAGAATAACGGCCTGCTGGAAATTGCCGAGGGTGATCTGATTACCGTTATTTACGACGACGCCGACGACGGCAGCGGCAGCCCCGCCATCGACAGCGACACGGCCGAGATTGTGAAGGACGACCACGGCAACGATAGCGGCCGCGCAACGCTGGTGTCGGTTAACACGACCATGTCGGGCGATTTGGAACTGCACGGCGACGTCGATTGGTTTTCGTTCTCGGCCGTGGCCGACACCACCTATATCATCGATACTTCGCTCGGCACGCTGGAAGATTCCGTCCTCACGCTCTACGATCAAAATGGCCAGAGCGAAATCGGATTCGATGACGACGGCGGGCTCGGTCTGGCGTCGCGGCTGTTCTGGACCGCCCCATCGAGCGGCACCTTTTTTGTCGAAGTCCGCGGCTTCGGATCGAATATCGGCTCGTACACTCTGTCTTTATCTGACAAACTACCGCCCGACGATCATGGCAACAGCGGCGCGAGCGCGACATCGATAGCCATTAACTCACCCACCGCGGGTGCCCTCGATTTTCCGGGCGACGTCGATTGGTTCAGTTTTTCTGCCTCCGCCGAAACTGAATACACGCTGCGCACAACGCTCGACACGCTCTTCGATTCAGGGCTGAGACTTTACGATCAAGACGCCGTGACGGTGCTCGCCGAAACCGACGCAGAAAGTTTCTCGGCGTCGCTGTTGTTTTGGCAAGCGCCCGCCGATGGGGTTTACTTCGTCGAGGTGTCGAACTTTTTCTCCGATACGGGCAGCTACGACGTCGAGGTGAGCGACGTTCCGCTGGTCGACGATCACGGCAATTCAGCGAATTCTGCCACCGCCGCCGCGGTCAACGCAGAGATCCTCGGCGAGATTAACTATGCCGGTGACCCGGACTGGTTTTCGTTCGTGGCTGTCGCCGACACTTCGTACACGTTTTCGACAATTCTCAGCACGCTCGACGACTCGCTGTTGGCTCTCTACGACGTCGACGGCAGCTCGTTGATCGACGAGGATGACGACGGCGGCGGGAACCTCGCTTCGCGCATCATTTGGACGGCGCCGACCGCCGGCACGTATTATCTTGTGGTCAACGGATTCGGCTCCAACGCGGGCCGATACGGTTTGAAGATTAGCGAGCCGGACGATCACGGCGATCGGGCTCAAGACGCCACGCCGCTTTCGATCAACGACTCCATTGCGGGTGAAATTGGCAACGGCACCGACGTCGACTGGTTTGGATTTGAAGCGGTCGCCGGCACGACCTACACCATCGCCACGTCGCTCGACACGCTGAACGATTCGTTCTTGACGCTTTACGACCCTAGCGGCGTTATGGTCATTGCCGAAGACGATGACGGGGGCGGCGGCCTGGCCTCGCGAATCGTCTGGACCGCCTCCGAAAGCGGCACTTATTTTGTCGAGGTATCTGGCTTCTTCGAGTCGATTGGCTTCTATGAATTGTCGTTGCGAGCCCGCACCGTGCCGGACGACCACGGCGGCAATGCGCAAACGGCCACACCGCTCGGCGCCAGCGGCACGATCGCCGGCGACATCGGCATTCCCGGGGACGAAGACTGGTTCAGTTTTCAGGCGATCGCCGGCGCCCGATATGTGATCCGCACGGAGTTGGTCACATTGTCCGATTCCGTGCTCGCGCTGATCGGCCGCAGCGGCGAGGCCGAGCTGGTTTTCAACGACGACGACCCGGAAGGCGGCTTTGAATCTCGGATCGACTGGTCGGCCTCGCGCAGCGGCACGTTCTTCCTGAACGTCGGCGGTTTCCGTGACGCGACCGGCACGTACCGTTTGCACCTCAGCGTCCGCCAACTCGACGCGGAAGTTGTCGGACGCCACGTTTTTTACAATGGTTCGTCGTTCGACGGCGACGACCCGGACGCGGGCCGCAGCGACGATGCGTCGATCGCCACGGACAAAACGGCCCTGCTGCGAGGCCAAACGGCCAGCTTCGCAAATTACACCAGCTTCGCCGGCGGCATCAACGGCGTGATGATCGACGTGGCCGGATGGCACGGCACGGATGACGTCGACAGGTCGCTCTTCGAGTTCCGCACCGGCAACACCCCTGACCCATCCACTTGGCCGCTAGCGGCTTCGCCCACCAGCGTCACCCTGCGCCGCGGCGCCGGCACCGAGGGCTCCGATCGCATCACCCTCATCTGGCCCGACGGTGTCATTGTCAACACATGGCTGCAAGTGACCGCCCGGGCCGGGGCCGACACCGGCCTGCTCTTTGACGACGTATTTTACTTCGGCAACGCGGTCGGTGACACGGGCCAAGGCAATCTGGCGGGCGTCGTGTTGGTCGACGGCATCGACCGGGCCGGCCTGCGCAGTAATCTCCGCGACGCCGATCAACCGGCGGCGGTTGTGAACGTCTACGATTTCAATCGAGACCGGCGGGTCGACTCGACCGATCAGGCCATCGTCCGCGACAACGTGCGACATTTTCTAAGCGGCCTAAAACTCATCACAGCGCCGGCGGCTGGCGCTGCACGGATGGCTGGTGCTGCGCGGGCGGCCGAGCGGTCAACAACGCCGCCGGGAAAAAACGGCCGCACCGATTTCTTCGAGCGTCTCGGTCGCAGCGAACCGTCCGACCCCTCAACCCGGCGAGCCCAGCGGCGGATCGATCGCCGCGCGTCGTCCGAAGTGCCGGACGTTCCGCTCAGCCGCCTCCAAGCCGCGGCGGTCGACCGGGCAATGGTCGAGCGATCCGTCGCGCGCAGCATTCTCCTGCGATAAGCTGGCATTCTCGGCCAAGGGGCTGTAGAATATACTCCTGATGGGATTTCAGAAACGGGGTGCCATGGGCGGCTTGCCCGCCCTTGCGCAGCACAACATGTAAGGCGAGCCAGGGCAGTCAATCGGCCCATCGCACCCGTGAATAATCCAGGCGAGGAACAGGACGCCATGTCACGTCGAACCATGTTGCGATCGTCGCTCCGTTCGTTTGCCCGATGTACCGATAGACGCTTCAAGCGTCTGGCCATCGAGCCGCTCGAGAAACGCCGGATGTTGGCAGCATTTCCGTACCCGCTGCCGCTTGCGCCGCTTGTGCCGGCTGGAAGCCTGGTCTACGAAACCGCGGCGGAGCGCAGCATTGACTCGGTTGGTGCGGTGGACACGTTGGAATTGGCCATCGACGCCGGACAGTCCGTCACGGTGTTGATCGAGCCCCTGGGTGGGCTGCGCGCTGCCTTGGAAATTCGCGATTCCGCTGGTGCCCTAGTTGGCTCAGAAAGTGCCGCTGCGGCCGGCCAGACGTTGCTGCTGCAGACACTGCCGATTGTTGAAACCGACACGTACACGATAACCGTTTCGGGGGTCGACGGCGGTGTCGGCGCGTTCAACGGCCGAGTGTTGTTGAATGCGGCGGTTGAGCTGGAATCGCACGACGGCGTGACCAACGACGACCCCAATACGGCCCAGAGCCTGGCGGCCAGTTTCATTTCGCTGGTCGGCGCCGCCGAGCGTGGGGCGGTGCTGGGAAGCTTGGATGCTGTGATTTCAACCTGGTATGAAGCCAACATGGACGTCGATCCGGGTTGGGTCTTAGAGGGAGCCTGGCAGTATGGACCACCGACGGGCGGCGGATCGCACAATCTTGACCCAGTGTCCGGATTCACCGGGCCCAATGTCATTGGCTACAACCTTCGTGGCGACTATCCGGACGACCTGGGAGTGGATTACGCCACGACTCCACCCTTCTCAACACTCGGAGCCAGCGGCGTCTCGTTGTCGTTCAAGCGTTGGCTGGGGGTTGAGAGCAGCATCTACGATCATGCAACCGTCGAGGTCAGCAACGATGGGGGTAGCAACTGGACGACCGTCTGGAACAACCCTAGTGAGTCGATTCAGGATCCTAGTGAGTCGATTCAGGACAGCAGATGGACGCCACAGACCTTCGATATCTCCGCGATTGCCGACGATCAGCCCGATGTTCGTCTTCGCTGGTCCATGGGCCCGACCGACAGTTCGGTCACATATCCCGGCTGGAATATCGACGACGTTTCTGTATCCAGCAGCACATCTTCAGATTCTGACTGGTATCGTTTCGAGCTTGCCGACGGCCAGTCGGCGAGTTTGACATTGTACAGTTTGTCGGGCGGGCTGTCGTCGATCGAGCTGTACGACGCGGCCAACACGCGCCTTGAATTCGACGCCGGGCCAGTGGCTCACATCGGCGAGTTTCTCGGCACCGCCGGCGACGGCCTGGCGGCAGATTACTTCGTGCGCGTCTTTGACACCGCCGGAGAGTACAACCTGGTCGTGGCCCGCGGCGCACGGCTGGCGGTCGGGAACGCTGGTGCGTCGCTGGACCTGACGCTCGCTGGGACGGCGCTGGGACACCTGGATGCGGGCATCGGCGTCGGTTTGCGACACTTCACCGTCAGCGTGATGGCCGGCGACGTGTTGGAAATAGCGACGTCGACCCCGGCGGACGGAGCGGGCGAGTTCGTCAACCTGCTCGATCCTCGCATCGAGTTGTACGATCCGACCGCCGCGTTGGTGGCCGGCGACGACAACGGCGCCGGCGACGGGCGTAATGCTTCGTTGAGGCACACGGCCACCAAGTCGGGCCGGTATGCGGTACGCGTCTTGCCGGTGGGCGAAACCGCAGGCGAGTTCGTGTTGCGCATCGCGGGACACAGCCGTCCACCGGGCGGTTTCGATTTCGGTGATGCACCGGCGCCTTATCCAACATCACGGGCCGACGACGGTGCGCGTCACGAGGCGATCGGGCCGACGCTCGGCGGATTGCGGGATGAGGAACTTGACGGACAGCCATCGACGGACGCCAACGGCGACCGAGCGGACGAGGACGGCGTCACCTTTGGCACAATTCGCGTGGGCCAACTCGACGCGAGCGTTACGGTCAACGTCCAGGATGCGCCGGCGGGCACAAAGCTAGACGCCTGGATCGACTTCAACGGCGACGGCACATGGGGTGGGCCGGGCGAACATATCTTCGATAGCGTTGTCGTCAACAACGGGAACAACGTCTTTGAGTTCGACGTGCCGAGTTGGGCAACCAGTGGTGACACCTACGCGCGATTCCGCTTGAGCACCGAGGGCGACTTGGGCGTGGGCGGCTCGGCCGCGGATGGCGAGGTCGAGGACTATCGGATCGCAATCAACCCGCCCACCCAGGCGTCCGGCGCATTCGTCGGGGAGAACAGCATCATCAGCAATTTCTTTGGCGTGCAGAGTGCAGTGGCGGCGGACGTCGACGGCGACGGCGACATGGACTTGATTGGCGCCGAAGGCGGATTTGACGACGAAATCAAGTGGTTCGAGAACGACGGCAACGAAGTCTTCACGACCCATGATCTCGGCAGAACCCGTGGCGTCAGCAGCATTATTGCGGCGGACATCGATGGGGACGGCGACGTGGACGTGATCATTGCGTCTGATGACTACTTCGACAGCAAGATCGAGTGGTATCGCAACGATGGCAACGGAGGATTTACCGTCCACACGATAACCACTGATGTAAAACGCGCGTCTAACGTGTTTGCTGCGGACATTGACGGCGATGGCGACATGGATGTGGTCGGCGCGTCCGCCGGCGATGACAGAATTACCTGGTACGAGAATGACGGCAGCGAAGCGTTCACACCCCACATCATCAGCACCGACGCCGACGTTGTCAGAAGCGTGTTCGCGGCGGACGTCGATGGCGACGGCGACATGGACGTGCTCAGCGCGTCCCAGAATGACAACAAGATCGCGTGGTACGAGAACGATGGCAGTCAGCGCTTCACGCCCCATATCATTACCACCGACGCCGCAGGGGCTGCTCGAGTGTTTGCTGCGGACGTCGACGGCGACGGCGACATGGATGTGCTCAGCGCGTCCAAGGACGACGGTACGATCGCGTGGTACGAGAACGACGGCAACGAACGATTCACGCCTCACGTCATCGCCACCGATACTGCCAGTCCATCGGACGTAGTTGCAGTGGATCTGGACGGCGATGGCGACATCGACGTGCTGGAGGCCTCATTCTCTGGATTCGCGTGGTACGAAAACGATGGCAGCCAGCGATTCACGGCCCATAGTATCAGTCGCCCGTCCGAGCGTCCGACCAGCGTGTTTCCGGCAGACATCGATGGCGACGGCGACCTGGACATAGTGGTGGCGTCCCGCTTTGACACCAAGATCTCCTGGTACGCAAACGACGGTTCGCCCGAGCCGACTTTTGACTTCGGCGACGCTCCGGCGCCCTATCCGACATTGTTGTCCGCCGCCGGCGCCGCTCATAATCCAGTTGGGCCGACCCTCGGACCGGATCGCGATGACGAAGTTGACGGTCAGCCGACCGCTAGCGCCGACGGCGACGGAGCGGACGAAGATGGCGTGACGTTTGGCTCCATTCGCGTGGGCCAGCTTGACGCCATCGTCACCGTCAACGTGCAAAACGCGGTGGCCGGCGCCAAGCTCGACGCCTGGATCGACTTCAACGGCGACGGAAGTTGGGGTGGGCCGGGCGAGCAGATCTTCGCTAGCGCGGTCGTCAGCAATGGGGACAACGCCTTGTCGTACGACGTGCCGAGTTGGGCAAAGTTTGGCAACACGTTTGCGCGATTCCGCCTGAGCACAGCGGGCGGCTTGGCCGTCGGCGGCTCGGCTGCGGACGGCGAAGTCGAGGATTACCGAGTCACGATCGATTCGCCCGCTGGGCCTCCGCGTGTGATCGATTCGTCCATCCGCCAAGGTGATGTGCGGACCGGAGGCCCATTCGTCTATACGGTGCAATTCAGTGAATCAATCGCCCCGGACCGCGTTGATATTGGCGACGTAGTTCTCATCGGCGACACCGTCGGTGCGGTAGTGGCCACAACGGTCGCCTATGCTGACGGCACGGCTACGTTGACGGCCACCTTTCCCGACCTGTCATCGGACCAGTATACGCTGACGGTCCGCAGCAGCCCGAGCGGCATTGTGGATCTGAGCGGAGAACTCTTGGACGGCGAACGACACGCGACGACGACCGTCCCATCCGGCGACGGGGCAGCCGGCGGCGACTTCGAAGTCAATTTTGCGGTCGACGCCACGCCTCCACGGGTGATTGCCTCCTCAATTCTGCAAAACGGCGTTGTAGCGGCCGGCGCGCTGCTGTACACGGTGCGGTTCGACGAGCCGCTGTTGGCCAGCACGCTGGACGTGTCGAACGTGACCTTGTCGGGGTTATTCAACGGAAGCATCACCGCGACGCAGTTCAGCTACGACGTCGATTCGTCGACGCTGACGCTCGGTTTTGACGTATTCCCTGACGATGTCTATACGCTCACACTGCGCAGCGGCGGCAATCGGTTTACCGATTTGGTGGGCCACAGCCTGGATGGCGAGCGGCATTCGACAACGACCGTCCCCTCGGGCAACGGCGCCGCCGGGGGTGATTTTGTCGTTGATTTTGCCGTCGAAGGCGGGCCGCCGCGAGTGGTCGATTCGTCCCTCCTTGAAGGTGACGTGCGCCTGGGCGGCACGCTGAACTACACGGCGCGATTTAGCGAGCCGATCGACCCGGAGAGCGTTGTTGCTAACAACGTGGTTCTCATCGGCGACACCATCGGCGCTGTGACAGCAACGTCGGTCACTTTTGCCGCGGGCACGGCCACGTTGACGGCCTCCTTTTCCGGTCTGCCGTCAGACAACTTCACGCTGAGGGTTCTTAGCGGCCCAGACGGTATCAAAGATCTGACCGGCAGCCAACTCGACGGCGAGCCGCACCCAGCAACGACCGTGCCCTCGGGCGATGGGACCGCTGGCGGCGATTTTGAAGTTCACTTCACAGTCGATGCGACTCCTCCGCACGTAATCGCTTCCTCGATCCTGCAAAACGATGTGCTTGCGACCGATTCAATATCGTACACGGCCCAGTTTAGCGAGCCGCTGCTGGCCGGCGTGCTCGACGCAGGCGACGTGCGATTGGCGAGCCAGCGCAGCGGCGTGTTTGTCCCGACGCAATTCGAGTACAACGACGTAACGTCTACGCTGATGCTCGGTTTCGACAATCTGCCGGACGACTTTTACACGCTGACGCTCCGCAGTGGCGAGAATCGAATCCGAGACATCGCGGGCAACGTACTGGACGGCGAACGACACCCGACGAGGACGGTCCCGTCCGGTAACGGCGCGGCCGGCGGTGATTTCGTCGTCGGCTTCTTCCTCGACAGCCGCCCGCCGCGGGTGATCGAGTCGTCGATTCGCGAGGGCGACGCGGTAACCGCGGGCGGGCTCACCTATACGGCGCGGTTCGACGAGTCGCTCGATCTGGCCAGCGTGATCGCCGCCAACGTGCATCTGGTGGGCAGTCGCGTGGGCGAATTTGCGCCCACGTCGGTCACTTATCGCGAGAGCAGTTCCACGTTGACCGCCACGTTCCCCAGTCTACCGATTGACCAGTATGTGCTAACGCTCCGTAGCGGCGTCGGTGGTCTTGCCGATCGTTCGGGCAAGCCATTGGATGGTGAACGCCACGCAACGACCACCGTTCCCTCGGGCGACGGAGTGCCCGGCGGCAATTTCGAGGTCCACTTTGGCATCGCCAGCGAGATCGGCGGAACAATCGCCAGCGATACGGTCTTGCCCACCGGTAGTGGTCCCTGGCGTGTGACCAGCAACCTGACCGTTCCGGCCGGCGTGACGCTGACGATTGAGCCGGGCGTGGTGATGTTGTTCGAGGCGGGCGTCGAAGTGGTGGTCCGCGGGCGGATCGTGGCGGTGGGAACGCCGGGCTCGCGAATTCGGTTGACGAGCGCGGATGGGGCGAAGTGGGACGGCATTCACCTTCGCGATTCTTTGGAAGACAACATCTTTGCTTACCTCGACATTGAAGACGCCCAGTCGAGCGATGGGTCGATCGGGGCGTTTGCCTCGGTGCTGACGATCGACAACATGACCTTCGCCGGCTCGCGAAGGCGCTACGTCCGCGTCGTCAACGCCTCGGCGGTGATTCGCAACAGCATCTTTCCCGACCGCTTCGGCCCGGACGAGGTGCCCGGCGCCGGCGATGACAACACGGTCGAGATGATCAACGGCACGGGCATCATGACTGGCGGGCAGATGATTATCGAGGGCAACACGTTCGGCACGACTAAGGGACATAACGACATCATTGATTTTGTCAGCCCGGTGCGGCCCGCGCCGATCTTGCAGGTGCTCAATAATGTCTTCCTGGGCACCGGCGATGAAATGCTCGATTTGGGCGGTGACGCCTACATCGAAGGCAACCTCTTCATGCACGCCCGCCGCGATGAATTCAATACCAGCAGCGGACAGACCAACGCGATTAGCACGGGCGACGGGGCCGCGAACGCGACGATTGTCGCGGTGCGAAACATCTTTTTTGACATCGAGCACATTATCAACCTGGAGGAGAACAACTCCGTCGTGCTCGAACACAACACGGTGGTCGGCATTCCCGAAGATGCCGTCGACCCGGGCAACGGGATTTTTCAGGAGTATTCGTTGGTCAACTTCGTGATCGTCAATCGCAGCTCCGCCGGCCGCGGGGCGCACCTCGACGGTAACATCGTTTTCGACGTGCCGGAGCGAATCTTCGGCGAGCCCGACACCGCGCAAAACGGCTCTCCGGGGCCGCTTTCGGACATCGTTGTGAACAACACCCTGCTGCCGGTCGAGCGCTGTAGCGACGTGATCGGCCAGCGGCCCGGCACGATCGTCGACCTGGGCACGAACATCCTCTGTGGCGATCCGATGTTTGTCGACCCGGCGGGCGATTTTCATTTATTGCCCGGCTCGCCGGCGATCGGAGCGGGCGCAAACGGCCTCGATCTGGGCGCCTTCGTGCCGGCCGGGGCGACGCTATCGGAGTGGATCGTGCTGACGGCTCAGGACTTCGCGACGTTTACTGTCGATGGACCCGGCATCGTCGAATACCGGTATCGCCTGGACGGCGGCCCGTGGGACAATCGCAGCGCCGTCGACGACCCGATCGAATTGAGCGCCCTGGCCGATGGCCTGCACCAGTTAGAGGTCGTCGGCCGCAATTACGCCGGCGTCTGGCAGGACGAGGCGGACGCTGTCGAGCGAACCTGGACCGTCGATTCGACGATCCCGCACGTGACGGCCGAGGACGATGATTACTCGACCGACGAGGACACCGTCTTGGTCGTTGATGCGGCCGCCGGTGTGCTGGCCAACGACGACGACGTGGGAAGCGCGCTCACGGCGGAACTGGTTTCCGGTCCGTTTCAAGGGACGCTGGAGCTGAATGCCGATGGCTCGCTGCGTTACACACCCGACGCCGACTTTTTCGGCGAAGACACGTTCACCTACCGCGCCAACGGCAACGCGTTGGAAAGTGACCTGGCCACGGTGACGATCACCGTCCGCCCCGTCAACGACCCGCCCATCGCCGCGGACGACAGCTACACCGTGCCGGCCGGTGAGACGATTCGCTCCGATTCGGGCGTTATCCTGGCCGACAACCCCAGCGGTTATTTTCGGTTTGACGACGAGCTGGGCGCGACGCAGGCCACCGATTCGTCCGGCAACGAACATCACGGCACGTACATCGGCGGCGTCGAGTTGCAACAACCCGGCGCCACGGCCAACACGTCGAACAAGGCCATCGCGCTGGGCCGCAGCGCCGACCGCATCAGCCTGCCCAACGTGTTGATGGATGGCATGGCCGATCTGACGGTCGAGTTCTGGTTCAATACCAGCGACCCGGGCACGCACGTCCCCGTGAGCGCCTCCGGGCCGGGAGATCGCGGGTTTCTCGACGACAACGAATACTTGCTCCTGTTCAACGATCAGAACCGGGTCGGCATGTCGACCGGTGTCGACGTGGACCGCAGCGTGCGGCTGCATTGGACGCTGCCGTCGATTGCCGACGGCCAGTGGCATCACTATATCTTCGTCCGCAACGACACGGATGATTTTTTGGAACTGTTTCTCGACGGAGAGTCACTGGGTAGGCGAAACGCCGAGCTCACGCCGATCACCGTGGCGCCCGGCGGCCTGATCATCGGCGAGGACCAGGACTCACTCGGCGGCGGATTTCAGTCGTCACAATCGCTGAACGGGCTGTTCGACGAGTTGGCCATCTTCCCGCGGGCTTTCGACGCGGCGGATGCGCAAAGGCATTTCGTCGGCGGTCAACAACGGGGGCTGCTCGATAACGACGTCGACGTTGACGCCGAGCGGCTGTCGATCGCGCTGCTGGACAGCGTCCATAGCGGCACGCTTGAGTTAGCCGACGACGGCTCGTTCAGTTACGCGCCGCTGGAAAACTTCGTCGGCGTCGACCGCTTCACCTATCGCGCCAGCGACGGAGAGAATCTCTCGAACGTGGCGACCGTCACCATCGAAGTCGGGCCGCAAGGCGAGGCGATTGTCGCCGGAGATGATGTCTATTCCGTGGAGCAGGGCCAAACGCTGGCGATCGAAAACCAAGCGTTGGGAGTGTTGGACAACGACGCCAACGCCGCCGGGGATTTGTTGCAAACGATTTTGATCGACGGGCCGCAGCACGGGGAGTTGACGCTCAACGCCGACGGCACGTTTGTCTACACACCGCTTGCCGGCTTAGCCGCAAGCGATACGTTTACGTATCGGGCGACGAACGGCGTGTGGGTGAGCAATTTGGCCACCGTGACAATCGACGTCGAGTCGAGCCTGCCGGCCGATCTGACCGGAAATGGCTTTGTCGATTTTGCAGACCTCACGATATTGTTGGCCGCTTGGAATCAGAATGTTTCGGCCGCCGAAGGGAATCTCGTCAACCCGCTCGGCACGCCGGTCAACTTCGAAGACCTCACCGTGCTGCTGGCCGCCTGGACCGGACCAGGACCGGCCGGGGCGCCGGTAGGCCGCCGGCTTGCCGCGGCTGTAGGAGGCGACTCCGTCGGCGATCCAGGAGAAACGGTAGGAGGCGACTCCGTCGGCGATCCAGGTAACACGCACGAGTTGGTCGCCGTCGGAGACGCCTCCTACAGTGCGCGACGCAACGCGCGGAGGTTCCGCTCGACAAGCGGAACCTACGGGCGCTCGCCGCTTCGTCGTCTCCAAGCCGCGGCGGTCGATCAGGCGCTGCTGGAGGAGGATCGGCTTGGAGTTCGATTGCCGTCACGATCGCTACGTTCCGGTTAGATTAACCTGATATGTCCCGGTTTTCTGCCGAACATCTGTGCCGCTGGACGAGCGGCTGCCGCGGCGATTACAATGGAACTTGTATGAACACGGGTTCTCTCGCTCCAGGTGCGGCATGTTAATTCTCGCGCGCAAGATTCTGCTTTTGCTGTTCACTTCGATTCTCTGCGTCGGCGCGGCCTCTGCCGATGCGATGGCCGCGGACGCTTCGACCATTGACGCCTTGATCGCCCGGCTCGGCGCCGACAAATACGCCGAGCGAGAACAGGCTTCGCGGCACATCGTCGCGGTGGGCATCTCGGCCCGTGGCGCGCTGGTCAAGGCCCTCAATCACGTCGACGCCGAAATTGCCCAACGGGCTCGCGCGGCGCTGCTGACGGTTATCGAGGCTGATTTTCAAAACCGCCTGGCCCGCTTCGCGATTGATGACGACCCACAGAACGATCACGGTTTTTCCGGCTGGACGCGGTTCAAGAGAATTGTCGGCTCCGACAACATGGCGCGAGTTTTGTTCGTCGAAATGCAGCGAGCGGAGGCCGTGCTGCTGGAGATCGCCGAGCAAAGCCCCGACAAAACAGCCGATGCGATGATCGTTCGTAGCGCGCGGCTTGGTGGCGATCATCGGCCGCGCTACGACGAATACGGCGAAGACGACGTATCGGTAGCCAGTGTGGCCGCGCTGCTGTTTCTCGGCGGAGACGCACAGCTAGCGGTTGCCGACCGCGCGCGAGCCAAGGTCTACCCGTTACTCGACGACGGTTTTTCCGATGAGGTTCGTGGCGGGCGAAATATGGCGCCGTTGAAGAAGCTGTTGGGGGCCTGGCTCACAAGGAGTTCCGGCGGGCCACAGGCGATGCAAGACATGTGGATATCGCTGCGTTACGAAATCCCCGAAGGAATCAAACCGGCGCTGGCAATCCTTGCCGACGGCGGCTTTGAACAGCAGTCGCGAACCCGCGAGTACGCTTTGCTGGTGGTCGCCAAGTTTGGCGACCGCAGCCACCTCGGGGCGATCGAACCGCTGCTGAGTGATACGTCGAGCAGCGACAGCGGCGCCCCGTTTCGCAAAAGCGCGCGGGCGGAAGTGCGCGACGTGGCGTTGGCTACGATGATCCACCTGAGTGGGCAGAAGCTGAAGAAATTCGGATTCGAGAAAGCCAGCGAGAAGTTTTTTGACGAATACGACGTCGATTCGCTCGGCTTCTCGACCAACGCAAAACGACAGGCGGCGTTGACAAAATGGCGAAGTTGGCGAAAGTCGCAAGAGGCCAAGAAATAGGCCCCTCGGCCCTCGCACAGCGCCGCACCGTTATATTCCTCCCGTTTTGCCCCGCCCGCCACAATTCGGCTCAACTTCTCTTGACGGCCGGCCGATTTCAGTCGAAGATTGCCGTCCTTTTCTTCCGCGACGGCGATGCGGCCCCCTCCTCAACCGCTCAGGAGCGTTGTTATGAATCACTCGGTCCGAACTCTCGTGGTGCTGGCAGCCTTAACGGCCATCTGCATGAGCGGCTGCGCCACGCGGCGGCGCACCGACGGAGCCGTGATTGGCGGAGCGGCCGGAGCCGGCTTGGGCGCCATCATCGGACATCAACTGGGCAATACGGGCGGCGGTGCTGTGATCGGCGGGCTGGTGGGGGCCATAACGGGTAACGCCATCGGCGGCAGCTTGGACGAAATCGAAGCCAGCAATCGGGCGGAGATCGAAGCGCGGCTGGGACGCCCGCCGGGGCCCGGCGCAGTGAGCGTATACGACGTGGTCGAGCTAAGCCAAAAGGGCGTATCGAGCGCGACGATCATCCGCCACATTCAGATCCGCGGCACCACGGGACCAATGGGGACGGACGACCTGCTGCTGATGAACAACGAAGGTGTGGACGATGCCGTGCAGCAGGCGATGATGAGCCCGCCGGCTCCGCCAAAAAAATACGTGCGCCGCGAGGTCGTCACCCGGCCGGTGATCGTCCAGCGACACTACCCGGTGTTTCGAGATCCATATTACTACGATTACCACCATCACTACCGCCGGCATCACCGTTCCGGCATCTCGTTCACCTATCGCAATCATTAGCAGCCCGTTGATTTGGTGTAGGAGGCCTTTCATAAACGGTCGACGAACAGCGCAGCCGACTGTTCTCGCCGAAAGGCGGCAGATCGGGTATCATGCGCGGATCGACGGCGGGGCTCGTCGAACTGTTTTTCTCGCGCACGCTGGAGGACTTCCGCCATGGCCAAGGTCACTGCCCGTCATATTCTCGTCGCCAATGAAGAGGAATGTAACGTCCTGAAAGCCCAGATCGAAGGCGGCGCCGACTTCGCCGAATTGGCCAAAGAACATTCTTCCTGTTCCTCCGCACAGCAAGGCGGCGACTTGGGCGAATTCGGCCCCGGCCAAATGGTGCCCGAGTTCGACGAAGTTGTGTTCAGCGCCGAGATTGGCGAAGTGCAGGGGCCGGTGCAGACCCAGTTCGGTTTTCACCTGCTGGAAGTCACCAGCCGAGAGGATTGAACGACACTTTCCCTCGTTCCCAAGCTGAGCTTGGGAACCAGGACAACGGGCGGACTCATGGCCGACGCAACGATTTCCTCCGATGGTAACGAAGACAAAACCGCGCCAGGCATACGCTGGTGGCCGGCGGCGGTGATCGTGGCGGTTGCGGCCATCGTTATTGCACCGACCTGGGTGTTGTGGCCCGGAGATGTAGAGCAGGGCCACGCCGCCATCATCGTGGCAGTCACCATGTTCCTTTCGGTCATTTCACTCGGGTCTTGGATGGCGTTTTTCTCCCGCATGTCCAAGCCGGTCCGCAAGCGAAGCCTAATCGTATTGGTGATCGCGAGCGTCGTTTTCGCCGCTTCATTTCGTATTCGCGGTTACGACGGCGGGCTGGCCGTCTTGCTGGAATTCCGCTGGCGCCGCCAGAGGCCGGTTGTCGTTGAAGTCGACAAGGCGGCAGACGTGAAAGAGAACCGATATCGCGACTTCCCGCAATTCCTCGGACCGAATCGAAACGGCGTGCTGAGCGATCCCGGCATTTCGTTCGATTGGGACGCTTCTCCGCCGAAGCTTCTTTGGCGGCGCGACATCGGACCCGGCTGGTCGTCGTTCGCGGTGGTCGGCGATTTCGCCTTCACGCAGCAACAAGACGGCGAAGACGAAACCGTCGTGTGCCTCGAACTGCTGACCGGAAAGGCGCGCTGGATTCGCCGCGACAAGACCCGCTACGGTGAAAAATGGGAGTTCGGCGGCGTCGGACCGCGCAGCACGCCAACCGTTCACGAGGGCCGCGTCTACACCGTCGGGGCCACCGGGCTGCTGAATTGTCTCCGCGCCAGCGACGGCGAGCTGCTGTGGTCGAAGGACTTGCTGGCCGACAACGACACCGACAACATCCAATGGGGATTCTGTTGCTCGCCGTTGATCGTCAACGAAAAGGTCATCGTCAGCGCCGGCGGCGCGGGCGGTAAGTCGCTGGTGGCCTATCACAAGGACGACGGCCGTAGGCTGTGGAGCGGCGGCGACGACCCGGCCAGCTATAGCTCGCCAATTCTGGCGACGATCGCCGGTGCGAAGCAGGTATTGATCGTCAACGCCCAGTCGATCGTCGGGCACGACCTGGCGAGCGGTGCGGTGCTCTGGCGATACAAACGCCCCGGAAACATGCCCAGCGTCAGTCAGCCGGTGCCGCTTTCGGGCGATCGGGTCTTCATCGCCAAAGGCTACGGCGAAGGCTGCGCGATGCTACAAATCAGCCGCGACGGAGACGAGTGGTCGGTCAAAAAACTCTGGAGCAGCATTCGCATGAAGCCCAAGTTCTCGAACGTCGTGGTCCGCGACGGTTACGTTTACGGACTCGACAACGTGCTGCTGTCGTGTCTGGATATTCGCGATGGGAAAGCAGGAAAACGGCAGTGGGCCGAGCGCGAGTTTGACTACGGCCAGGTGTTACTCGTCGGCGACGTGCTGTTGATACAAAAGGAAAGCGGCGAATTGGTGGCCGCTCGCGCATCGCCCGACGGGTACAAAGAGTTGGCCCGCTATCAGGTGCTCGGCGGCCACACCTGGAACAGCCCCGTGCTGGCCGGCCGCTATTATCTGGTTCGCAACGATCGCGAAGCAGCCTGTTACGAGATGCCGCTGCGGTGAGTGGAGCAGGTTTCCTAACCTGCTGATAGTAGTCGTAGGTTATGCTTCAGCATAACACCGCGCCGGCGGCGGCAATGAGTTAGCCCTGTTATGCTAAAGCATAACCTACAGCCACCCGTTATCGACCATTTCGACCGAGCCTAATCCTCCACCTTCACCCGATACTGCTGGGGAATCACCTGCGGGGCCAGCACGCCGGCGGAGAAGTAGAGCTTCATGAGGTCGTCGACTTTCATCTCGACGGTCGTGACGGCGCCGATGGGCACGAAGACGATGCCGCCGGACATGGGGATCGGTGAGGTGGGGATGTAGACCGCGTAGCAGTCCTGTTGGCTGAATCGATACACCTCGCGGCTGGTTAGCAACGCCAGGAAGCCGCCGCCCTCGGACGGACCGAAGGCGCAAAAAACGGCCGTCATGCTCTTCACGTCGGTCGCGCCGTCGCCCTTGAGCAGGCCGACGACTTGTGCGACCGGCTTGTAGATCGTGCGGACTACCGGGATACGTTCAACCGTGGCTTCAAAAAATGCCTCGAAACGATGCCGGGCGGTGGTCCGAACGAACAGACCGAGCAACCAGATGGCGACCAGCACCAGGGCGCCGCCGATTAACGTGGCGACCGTTGGATCGCTGACCAACCCCAGCCCAATCCATTGCAACGCCTTGCCGAGCCAGGTGTCGGCCCCGACGATTGCTTGCAGGTATCCGGCTAGATAGCTGATGATCGCCAGCGTAATGACGATCGGCAAAATGGCAAACAGCCCCGTCAGAAAGGTCGCGCCGATGCCCCGCTTCCAGATCCAGGAGAGTGCGGATTTCATGGTGCAGCGCTCACATGTAGGTCTCGCTTGCCGAGCGGGATCTGTTCGTAGTGTCCGGCTGTTAATATCTGATTCGCAACGACCGCGAATCAGCCTGTTACGACATGCTGCCGCGGTGAGTCAGCCGTAGGTTATGCTTCAGCATAACACCGCGTCCGCGACGACATTGGGTTGGTGCTGTTATGCTGAAGCATAATCTACGACTTGGCAAAACCCTGCCCGCGAATCCAGTCGACGAAGGTGCGAATTTGCTTGGTTTCGTTGATGGATCCCTCGAAACGCAGGAATCGAGACAACTCGCCGACCGGCAAGAACGGAAACGACAAGCTGCTTTCGGCCGCATGATATTCTCCACCGGCGCCGAGGTGCAGCACGCTGAGCTGCTCGCCGTCGAATCGCCACAGTTCCGGAATGCCGAACGCGGCAAAAATCGGCTGGCGAGGAACACTGCTGCGGCTGATGTCGATTTCGACGCCCAAATCGGGCGGGGGCATTGTCAGGGGATCAAACTGCATGGCGTCCGCCATGGCCGGTTGATTGGCGATCCAATAACATTCGTCTGGTTCAAATCCACGAGCAAGGTCATCCCGTTGGAAGGTCATCGATCCGCCGCCGCGGGCCGCAATATCCATCTCAAGGCAGATCGTCTCGATCATTCGACCCAGGAATGTCTTGAAAAACTCATGGGTCAGAGAGGTGGTCATCATTTCCAAAGTACCTCGATCGTAAGTCATCCGGATCGGGCGCTCGCGCAGCTCTTCCCCGAGCAGCTGATACAGTTCCCAACTGACATCCGTCAGGAGGAAACAGTGGTTGGGCTCGAACTGTTGGGTGCGGGTGATTGTGGCCATGATGTCGGCGTCTGGGGAATCGACGAGGTCAACAAATCAACGTGGGTTCAACTCTAGCATGATACCATGTCCGTGGCGGTATTGAGTAGCCTCTGTTATGCTGAAGCATAACCTACCCTACCGATCAAACCACTTCTTCAGCACGTGCAGCGTGGTGCTGCGGCCGGCGCGGGCGATGGAGGTGGTGAGCGGGATTTCCTTGGGACAAACGGCCACGCAGTTTTGGGCATTGCCGCACATCTGAATGCCGCCCGGCCCGGTCAGGGCATCGAGCCGCTCGCCGGCGATGAACTTGCCGATCGGGTTCGTGTTGAACAGCACGGCCTGGCTGATGGCGTGTGCCCCGACAAACGCAGAATCGTACGTTGCCGATTTGCGGGCGGAGAAATCTTCGTCGCTCTCGCTTTCGTCCTGAGTCGATTCGATTTTCGTGTATTGCGGGCAGGCCTCGAGGCAGCAGCCGCAACTCATACACTCGCTTAGCGGGTACGATTGCTGTTGCTCCTCCATCGAACGCAGCGGGCCTTGGCCACGATCCAAATAGCCGTCGACGGGCACCCAGGCTTTGACTTTCGTCAGCGCGCGAAATAGCCGCGTGCGATCGACCACGAGATCGCGAATCACCGGGAATTTGCTCATCGGCCGCAGCTCGATCTCGCCGGGGCAATCTTCCATCAGTCGGTCGATCAAGGCGGTGCATGCCTGCCGGGTGCGGCCGTTGATGAGCATCGTGCAGGCCCCGCAAACCTCTTCCAGACAGTTGGAATCCCAGCAGACGGGCGCCACCGGCTGGCCGTCGACGGTTTCCGCCTGGGCGGCGATCTTCTGTAGGGCGCTGATGACGTTCATGTCCCTTTCGTACGTCACCCGATGCCGCTCCCAGCGGCTGCGCTCGCCCGGCGCGTCCTGGCGCAGCACACGGACCTCGAAAGAGTCGATTTCGGGGTGTTGATCGCTCATGGCGTAGGGTGGGCACTGCCCACCAAAATAATCAAAAAGCACGAAATCCGAAATCCTAAACAAATTCAAATGTCGAAATTCAAAAGCCCGAAACAGCAAAGTACCAGCATTTGGTCATTTGTACATTTGGATTTGTTTAGGATTTCGTGCTTAGAATTTAGGATTTCTTTATGTGGTGGGCAGTGCCCACCCTATGGGTCAATTCACGGCTACCCGTTCCTTCCACACTTCTTCGATCGCTTCGGCTCCGACCAATCCGTACAGCCTGGGGCGGGGCGGAACCAGCGAGGTGTCGACTTCTTCGTAAGCAAGTTGCGGCTCTCCATCTTCATCGAGCACCGCGACGGTCGACTTGAGCCACTTAGCGTTCCTTTCCTCGAACTTGTCGCACCATGCCTCGGCCTGACGCCGTCGCTCGGCCGGGTCGGTTGCTTCGAGACCCGGCATGGCGAAATCGGGCTTGTAATGGGCCCCGCGGCATTCGTCGCGCTGCAAGGCCCCCTTGAGCAGCGTCTTGGCCAGCGGGAACATGTCAATCAAGGCCGCCGTGAACACCACGTTCTGATTCGTCCAGTTGCCGGTGTCCGAGAGCGAACACTTGGCGGCCCGTTGTTCCAAGTCGCAGACCGTTGCGTAGGCCTGTTCGAGGTCTTTGTTGAACCGCACGACGGTGGCGGTCCGGGTCATCACTTCGCCCAACTGCTGGTGCAGCAGATACGGATTCTCGCCGCCGCCGGGCCGCTTGAGCAGCGCGTCGAAGTTTTGCTGCCGCTGGCGTCGGGCTCCTTCGAATAGTGACGACGGTTGATCGGCGGCCGTGCCATCGTCGCTCGATTCGAGCAGCGTCTCGATACCGGGGGCAACCATCAGGCCGCTGAAGATGCAGCTCAACAGCGAGTTGGCCCCCAGACGATTGGCTCCGTGGTATTGATAATCGCACTCGCCGATGGCGTACAGCCTGGGGATGTTGGTGGCCTGATTGACCGGCGAGCCGATGTTCAGTCCGCCATCGGCCGTCCGCTCGTAGTCGACCCACAGCCCGCCCATCGAATAATGGACGGCGGGGAAAATTTTCATCGGCTCGTCGCGCGGATCGACGCCCTGGAATTTTTCGTAGATCGAGAGGATGCCGCCTAGCTTGCGGTCCAGTTCCTCGCGGGGGATATGCGTCAGGTCGAGATAGACGCATTGCCGATCGGCATCGACGCTCAAGCCTTCGTGAACGCAGACGTTGAAAATCTCGCGCGTGGCAATGTCGCGCGGCACGAGGTTGCCGTATTCGGGATAGCGCTCTTCGAGAAAATAATATCGCTCCGACTCCGGAATCTCTCGCGGCGAGCGCTCGTCGTGCGGCGTCCGCGGAACCCACACCCGGCCCCCTTCGCCGCGGGCGCTCTCGCTCATCAGCCGTAGCTTGTCGGCGCCGGGAATGGCGGTGGGATGGACCTGAATGAATTCGGCGTTGGCGTATTTGGCGCCGGCCTGGAACGTGCGGCTGACCGCGCCGCCGTTGCAGACCAGCGACATGGTCGAGCGGCCATAGAGCAGGCCGCAGCCGCCGGTGGCGATAATTACCGCGTCGGCCGGGTACGTGCGGATTTCCATGCTGATCAGATCCTGCGCCACGACGCCGCGACAGATGCCGGCGTCGTCAATTATCGGGCCGAGATAATTCCAGGACTCGAATTTCTTCACGCGGCCTTCGGCTTCCCAACGCCGCACCTGCTCGTCGAGGGCGTAGAGTAACTGCTGGCCGGTCGTTGCGCCGGCGAAGGCGGTTCGCTTGAACAAGGTTCCGCCGAAGCGGCGATTGTCGAGATGGCCCTCGCTGGTGCGATTGAAGGTGACGCCCAGCCGGTCCATCAGGTCGATGATCTTCGGTGCCCAATAGACCATCTCTTTAACGGGCGGCTGATGCTGCAGGAAATCGCCGCCGTAAACCGTATCGTCGAGGTGCAGGTCTTCGCTGTCGCCAAGCTGCCTCGTGCGGGCGTTGACACTGTTGATGCCGCCCTGCGCGCAGACGCTGTGCGAGCGCTTGACCGGCGTCAAGCTGATCAAGTCGACGTCGATGCCCAGCTCGGCCAGCTTCATCGTCGCCGCCAGCCCTGCCAGCCCTCCGCCAATCACCATGACCCGCTGTTTTGGCATACCGTTTCCTGATACGTATCAGCCGCGGGGCGTTAGCCCCCGGTTATCGTCGCACTAACCGGGGGCTAACGCCCCGCGGCTGATTCCAAGATTAATGTTTGACGAAGCGCTATCCACCCGAATCCCGGTCAACACCACGACGCGAATTTGTCGGCCGTTCCTCTTTGCCTTCGATGTATTTCTTCTCTTGAATTCTGAGCCTCTCCATTTCCTCGGCCGCCTTGATGTCGACGTCGCCGAACCCGCTCATGGCGGACAATCCGAGGCAGGCCAGTCCGATGCCGAACACGGCGCAAACGGTTGTGGCGTGTTTCTGTGCTCTGGGGCTGGTCCACACGCCCCAGGTAATGCCCATCGTCCACAGGCCGTTGGCCAAGTGAAAACAACAGGCCAACACGCCGACGGCGTAACCGATCTTCACCGGCAGGGATGACAGGGCGATGGCCGCCGATGAGCTGGCGTGCTGGTGCTGGAAATTGCCGCCCCCGAGCGGCGCGAAATAATGGTGCATGTGCCACAGGTGCCAGGCAATGAAGAAAAACGCAATGATGCCGGTGGCCCGCTGGAGCGTGTAGCGGATGTTGCTGCCGTAGCGATATTCGCCCGTGTTGGGCACGCCGCCGGCGATGATCACCACGCCGAAGACGGCGTGAAACAAAATCGGAATGAAAATAAACACCCACTCGATCACCTGCAGCGCCACCGGACCGACCGAGTGAATACGATCGACGTTGTCCTGAAAGATCGTGGTGCTGGCGAGAATGCTGGAGTTGACCAGCAGGTGGACGACCATGTACGCGCCGACCGGAACCAGCCCACTGAGCGAGTGCAGCCGCCGAATGAGAAAATCGTGGCGAACCAGAAACGATCCCTGTGGCCCGGTATCCGTCATGTCGCTCGCCGCATCTGATCGCGGTGATGTTGTGAGAGTGACTCATCAGCCGCTGGGCGCTAGCCCACGGTTCCTCGCGGAAAACATCCCTGGGAACCGGACGCTAGCGCGTCGCGGCTGATGTTTTCATGCACCGCCAGTATAGAGACGCGCCGCGAATTGACAAGCAGAGTAGTAGGGCACGCTCCGCGTGCCGAAATGGATCGGCGTGAGCGAGTGGCGGCACGCGGAGCGTGCCCTACGCCTCACGGGTGCTGGACGAATCCTGGGCTTCGCTCCGCTTGGGCTTTGGCTCGGCTTCGGTGCCAGGGACGATCATCGGGCTGGGCGAGTTGGCCTCGATGATCTTCTTGAGGTCGACCGCGTCGATGACCTCGCGCTCGATCAGCCGCTCGGCCAGGGCAACCAGCGCGGCGCGGCGATTCTGCAGAATGTTCCGCACCTTCTCGATCTCTTCGTCGATGATCCGCCGCACCTCCTCGTCGATCTCGCGGGCGGTCTGCTCGCTGTGCATCGGCTGCGAGAAATCGTGCCCCCCGGCCGTCATGAAGGGGCTCCGCTGGCTCTCGCGATAGGAGACGCGACCCAGCCGGCTCATTCCGTAGTCCATGACCATGCTGCGGGCGAGTTCGCTGGCCCGCTCCAGGTCGTTTTGGGCGCCGGTCGAGATGTCGTCGAAGATGATTTCCTCAGTGATCGTGCCGGCCAGCAAGACTTGGATGCGGCTTTCCAACTCGCTTTTGGTCAGCAGATAGCGATCGTCTGTCGGTCGCTGCATCGTGTAACCCAAGGCAGCGAAGCCACGGGGGATGATCGACACTTTATGGACCGGGTCGGTGTTGGGCAGGCTATAAGCGACCAAGGCATGGCCCGACTCGTGGTAGGCAACCCGTTGCTTCTCGTCCTCTTGCATGATCCGTTGCTTCTTTTCCAGGCCGGCAGTCACGCGTTCGACGCCTTCGTTGAATTCGTCCATGCCGACCGTCTTGGCACCTTTGCGGGCGGCCAGCAGCGCGGCCTCGTTGACCAGATTGGCCAGATCGGCCCCACAAAATCCGGAGGTGATGGCGGCAATTTCCCTCAGATTGACCGACTCGTCGAGTTTGACCTTCTGCACGTGAACCTTGAAAATGTCTTCCCGCCCGCGCAAGTCGGGCCGGTCAACGAGCACCTGGCGATCGAATCGCCCGGGCCGCAGCAGTGCCGGATCAAGTATCTCGGGGCGGTTGGTGGCCGCCATGACGATTACGCCGGTGTCGGAGTTGAAGCCGTCCATTTCCACCAGCAGCGCGTTGAGCGTTTGCTCGCGCTCGTCGTGGCCGCCGACCATGCCGCTGCCGCGGGTCTTTCCCAGGGCGTCCAGCTCGTCGATAAAGATGATGCTGGGGCTCTTGGCCGCGGCCTGGGCGAACATGTCGCGCACACGGGCCGCCCCGACGCCGACGAACATCTCGACGAAGTCGGAACCCGACAGGCTGAAAAACGGCACATTGGCCTCGCCGGCGACCGCTCTGGCCAACAGTGTCTTGCCGGTTCCGGGAGGGCCGACGAGCAATACGCCGCGCGGAATTCTGCCGCCGAGAACTTGATATTTCTCCGGCGTGCTGAGGAACTCGACCACTTCACGCAGCTCTTCAACGGCCTCGTCTACCCCGGCCACATCGTCGAAAGAGATGCCGATTTCCTCTTGGGCATACATCTTGCCGCGGCTGCGTCCGAAGGCCATCGCCGATCCGGCCCCGCCGATCCGCCGCATCATGAAGATGAAAATCACCACCATCAAGGTGAACAGCACGAGCATCGGAACGTAACTGCTCCAGGGGCTCGGTCCTTCTTCGAATGTCCAGGTGATGATTCCAGAATCTTCGTTGGCCTCTTCAAGAAGCTTGGCCTCTTTGTTTGCCTCTTCGAGCAGCTCAGCAAGCCGTCCTTGCATATTGTGCGACGGCTGCAAATCGGTCGTGAATTCGACCAGCGTTCCCGTTAATTCGCCGTCCGATGCTTCGTCGGGCTCCTGGCCTTCTTTGAGCGAGACCTCATCCGGCTTGAAATTCTCTGGCAGCAGATTATCAGGCCGGTCCTTGGCCTCTTCGATCAACACGCGGCCGATCTTGCCGGTCAGCGTGTAGGTACCGAGTTTTAAGCCACGAGGCAGGAAGTAGTAATAGGTTTTTTTCTTGCCCGTCGGTTCGGTGATTTCGACAAAGGCGTTTCTCCCCACGGCCCTACCCTCGGCCTTGGGATTGCTTTGCTTGACCAGTTGGACGATGTCGCCGTAGTCAAGTTTCGGCCCCTTGCGACCGCTGAGAATGCTGAACAAGAACAGCATCAAGACGCCCATCCCGAGCAGAACCCAGATGGCATTGCCGCTCAGCAGAGATTTCTTCTCGGGCGGTTTCCCGGAAGGTTCTTTCTTATCGTTGTCCATCGATACCTTCTCGTCTCGTAGGGTGGGCAATGCCCACCAGCGGCAAAAAACTCTCCATCCGAATCTCGAAATCCAGGCTTTCTTCCCGGTGGGCAATGCCCACCCTACGGGAATGAGCCGCGCGTCCCACCATTACTCATAGTATGGCCTACGCTTCTATTGTACAACGATGCCGCCGTGGGCTTTTTGGAGCACGGAGAAGCTGTCTTGTTTCCGGTAAGCGTCCCTCTTAGAATGTGGTCGGGTTACCTCAAGTCCAAGCCTGCAATGGCTTTTTCGTGCGGCGGCGGCGACATGACGGACGCGGCCTCCGCTGCCCTCCGATATCATCCCTATAATCGATTCGTTGCCCGCTGTTTCGCTTCCGGCCGTGTGTTGATCGGTAGCTGAATTCTTGCGAATTCAGCTATGAATGCCTTATTTCCCGGCGGTCGCCCAAAGCAGTGACCTATCTGCATGACGAATTCTCCGGCCAATGTGGTGATTCTCGGCTCGACCGGCAGCATCGGTCGTAGCGCTCTGGAGGTGATCCGAGCGTCGGGCGGAACGCTGCGGGCGGTGGCTTTGTCGGCCAACTCAAGCCTCGACGAGCTAGCTCAGCAAGCACGCGATTTCCAACCATCGCAGATCATCGCCACCGATGCCGAGCAGGCCGCCGCTCGCGATTGGTCGGATTTACCGAAGCATACGGAGTTACTGGTCGGCTCCGAGGGTATCGCCAGGGCCGTTTCCGAGCGTGAAGTGGATGTCGTGCTTTCGGCTATCGTCGGAAGTGCAGGGCTCGCGGGCACCTGGGCCGCCATTGAGGCCGGAAAACAGGTGGCTTTGGCCAACAAAGAGACCATGGTGACGGCCGGGCCGCTGATTGGTCCGCTGGCCGAGAAAAATGGGGCCAAGATTATCCCGGTCGACAGCGAACATAGTGCAGTGTTTCAGGCCTTGCAATCTGGCCAACCGCACGAGGTCCGCCGTATTGTGCTCACCGCCAGCGGGGGGCCGTTCCGAGACCGCGACGCCGAAAGCCTGGTGGGTGTGACGGTCGACGAGGCCCTGGCCCACCCAACTTGGGACATGGGGCCGAAAATTACCATCGATTCGGCCACCCTGATGAACAAGGCCCTGGAGATCATTGAGGCCCGTTGGCTGTTCGATCTGCGAGCCGACCAAATCGACGTGGTGATTCATCCGCAGTCGATCGTCCATTCGATGGTCGAATTCGTCGATGGCTCGGTAATCGCCCAAATGAGCCCTCCAGACATGAAATTGCCGATACAATACGCCCTGACCTATCCGCATCGCCGGGCGTGTCCCGCCCAGCGGCTGGACCTCACCCGCGCGATTGATCTGCGATTTGAGCCGCCGGACCTGGACCGATTCGACGCCTTGCGGATAGGATTAGAGGTGGCCCGCGCCGGCGGAACGGCCGGAGCGGTCATCAACGCGGCTAACGAAGCGGCCGTGGCAGGCTTTTTGGCCGGGGATCTGGGCTTTGCCGAGATCGTCCCGGCCTGTCGAAGCATTTTAGAACATCACGATTTTGAACCGGCACCCACGCTCGAGCGTTTGTTACAGCTCGACCACTGGGCGCGACGGGAGGTTTCACGGTGGGTATGTACCTGATTGCCCTGGATAGTTGGATCACCAACGGGTGGAATTGGCTGCTGATGGGTTTTTCCATCGGTCTGATTATTTTCGTCCACGAACTGGGCCACTTTCTGGTGGCCAAGGCCTGCGGCGTGAAGTGCGAGAAGTTTTATCTGGGCTTCGACGTCTTCGGGCTGAAGATCGTCCACTTTCAATGGGGCGAGACGGAATACGGCATCGGCGCCCTGCCGCTGGGCGGATACGTCAAGATGCTCGGCCAAGATGACAACCCGGCCAACGCGGCCGAAGAAGCGGAGCGCACGAAGCTGAACAAAGCCCAATCCGACGCCACGGAAGAAGCCGCGGAAAAACCTGCCTCGGCCGACGCCCAGTCGTCTTTGGCAGATTCCGGTAGCGGCGCATCGACCGCGGGCGAGAGCGACACAACATCCGACGACACAACCTCCGACGCAGTCACTTCCGACGACGAACTCAACCCCCGCAGCTACACGGCCAAAACCGTGCCCCAACGCATGGCGATCATTTCCGCCGGCGTGATTATGAACATCATCTTCGCCTTCGTCTTTGCCACGATCGCCTACGGAGTGTTTGGCGTTAGCTATATCCCCTGTCACGTCTCGGGCCTCGCCCCGGGCGGAGAAGCCTGGGTGAAGGACGTGCGAGCGGGTGGCGATATCCGTCAGTACGGTGAATTAGACGACCCCAGCACCATGGAGATGCGGAGGAACACGGTGCTCACCGACACGGAGAATGGCGTGCCGGTGATTATCTACTACACCGACCGCCAGGGCGAAGTCGGTTCGCCGGTCGAGATGCGTCTTTACCCCGCCGTTTATGGCGATCTTCCACAGATCGGCCTCAGGATGGGTTCCAGCACGACGGTCTTCGACGTGCTAGAGGGTTCGCCGGCCGAACTCGCGTCGGTGAAGTTCAAGAAGGGTGACAAGATCATCTCGGTCAATGGGGAAACGGTGCTCGACTACGGACACCTGCACGAGTCGCTCGCTCGCGATCCGACGAAGCCGGTTACCATCGTCGTCGAGCGATCCAAAGAGGACGATTCCGACCGGAGCGAAGAAGTGACGATCGTGGTCGGTCCCAGGCCGATGAGGCGATTGGGCTTCGTGATGGAGATGGGCAAAATCGTCGCCGTCCAAGTCGGCTCGCCGGCCGCTTTGGCAATTCAACAGGGCACGCCGGACGCTGAGCAAGGTCTCAAGGCGGGTGACTTCATCGAAAAAATCAAGTTCGACGTCCTGCCCGGCGAGCAGCTTGACGACATGAACAATGTCGACACGGGCGGCCCTCCCGGCGATCCGATGACGCTGCCCGAGCGATTGCGACGCAAAGGCGCCGGCAAGAGCGCCGACGATCGGGTGATTTTTCTCACGGTCAAGCGCGACGGCGAAACCTTGAACTTTCGAGCCCAGCTGCGTCCGACCACCGGTTATCAATCGGCCTATCTGCCGTCGCACCCCGTCTCCGAAACGTCGCTGGGCATTGCCTACCGCGTTGTCAATCGTGTTGCCGGCGTGATCGACGGACGCGATTCGGAGCTGCAGAAGGGCGATGTCTTGGTGGAGGTTAAATTCGTTCCGGCCGACAAAGATCAGCATGACGACGAAAAGAAGCGGGGGAGTCTGCGGCCGTACAAATTCGCGCAAAGTGAAGAGGATCTTTCCGACCCGAAAAAGATCGGCTGGCCCGTGTTCACACAGCGACTGCAAGCGGCGCTGGCCGACACCACGGTCGAACTGACGTTTAACCGCAAGGTCGGCGATAAAACCGAGTCTCATACGGTCACGATCTCACCCTATGAATCGGATCAGTGGTTTGTGCCTGAGCGGGGTCTTCTCATGGAACCGATCGAATTGCCCCGAGAAGTGTCGTCGTTGAGTGACGCCATGGCCTACGGTTTCGCAGAGACCATCGACGCACTAACGATGGTCTATCGCACGCTGAAGAAGCTCTTTTCCGGTGGTCTTTCTCCCACGCACCTGGGCGGCATGGGCACCATTTTCGCCATCGCCGGTACCCATGCCGATCGGGGCATGGCAGATCTGCTGCTCTTCATGACGCTGATCAGCGCCAATCTGGCCGTCATCAATTTTCTGCCGATCCCGGTGCTCGACGGCGGGCACATGGTCATTCTGGCCGCCGAGGCGATTCGCCGCAAACCGGTCAGCGAGAGAATCCTCATTCCGGTCACCTATGCCGGCTTGATTTTTATCCTCGGTCTGTTCTTGTTTGTAACGGTGCTCGACGTTGGCCGCGGATGGGAGTGGCTGCAAGAGGCGTTGAGTTGAGCCGGCCGGCGGCTTGCCACACACGCTTTTTTCTTGACCGGGCCATCACGCGGCGGTATCGTGACCACTGAAAGGTCACGTCAATCATGATGTCTTATCGAACCATCGCGGTGCTCGTTCTTCCTGGCGCCCTGCTTCTCGCGGGCGGTGCCCGCGCCGAAACGCGGATCTTGTTCATTTCCGATCGAGAAACGGCCAACAGCACATATGAGCTGTATACGATGCGGCCCGACGGATCGGATTTGACGAGGATCACCAACAACGGGGCCTCTGAGTGGGCTCCCGCGCTGGCTCCGGACAACCACCGCATCGCCTACGTCGATCCGAATGTTGCCGGCGACAACCTGTTCATTACCGATCTCGACGGGGCTGCGCCTCTGGCCGTGGGCGGCGACAGCGGCAAGGCCCTGTCGGTCCAATGGGGCGACGACGATACGCTGTACTTTCTGCGAGAAACAGGCAGCAGCGGCAGCCGATCTGACTTCCAACTATGGCGAATCAACACCGACGGCAGCCAGGCCCAGCAGGTCTACGACACCACGTATCGCGTCTTCAAGACCGGCAACGACAGCTTCTCGATCGATCGGCAGAACGAGCGAGTTTGGTTCACGGCCAAAGAATCCTTCGCTAGCCGCCCGGTGCTCATTCAAAGCGGCCCGCTCGCGGCGAGGAGCCCCGATTCGATTTTCGACGCAGCCCCCAGTTTCGTTGACCACTACGACGTGGCGCCCTCGCCCGATGGCACGCGGATCGCCTACACGGCCGATTTTGGCGAGGGCAGCCATGCTCTTTACGTCCGCGACTCGACCGGCGAGGCGTCGACGCAGACGCTGTTGAGCAATGTCTACGTCGGTGATCCCGACTGGGATCCGACTGGCGAGTGGCTGGCCTTTACCCGCACGGGAAGTTCCACGTTCGGCGCCCGTCCATATATCGGCGACATCTGGCGAGTCGACGCCGATGGTTTGAACATTACGAACCTCACCGCCGGCACGGTCGTCTCCGGCGGGGCGGCGCACGCCAATGTTTTCGAGTTCGAGTCGACGCCCCTGCTGCTGAGCGACCTGACCGGCGACGGATTCGTTGCGTTTGAGGACTTGACCGTGTTGCTGGCCGCTTGGAATACGATGGTCTCCGCCGCCGAGGGCAATCTCGTCGACCCGGAGGGCACCGTGGTCAACTTTGAGGATCTCACCGTGCTACTCTCGGAATGGACCGGCCCCGCGCCGGGAGCCGGTCCGGCTGCCGCGGAGGGCGCCGCCAACGCCGTTCCCGAGCCTTCAGCGTTGCTCTTGGCGCTAACGTCGCTGTGTTCTCTGGCACTGGCGTGGCGTCCGCGACGCCGCTACGGCTAAGGCGAGCGCAATCATCAGCCGCGGGGCGTTAGCCCCCGGTTATCGCCGCGATCTGAACTAACCGAGGGCTAACGCCCTGCGGCTGATTGGTGAATTCCGCACACCTTCACCAGCCGGCGGCACGCTTGACATCGCACGCCTTAGCCACGATATTGCGTTTGGAACGGGCGCGATCTGACGAGCTTCCCGTCCCGAACATATCATCCCGACCGTGGAGAGCCTCGCCTTGAAAGACTTTGAATACGCCGCCGCCACATCCGTCGACGAGGCCGTGAGCCTGTTGGCCGCTCGCGGCGACCGGGCCGTCGTGCTGGCCGGCGGAACCGATATTCTGGTGCAGCTTCGCGAGACCGACCTCGAGGCCGATCTGGTCGTCGACGTGAAAAAGATTCCCGAGTTGATGCAGTTGGAATACAGCGCCTCCTCGGGGCTCAAACTCGGCGCCGCGGTGCCCTGCTGCGAACTCTACGACAACGCCGAGATTGCCGCGGCCTATCCCGGGCTGATCGATGCGGCCCGGATCATCGGCGGCTGGCAGATTCAGAGCCGAGCTTGCGTTGGCGGGAACCTGTGTAACTCCTCGCCGGCCGCCGACTGCATCCCGCCGCTGATCGCTTACCACGTCACCTGCCAGGTCGCAGGGCCAGAGGGGCAGCGAACGGTGCCGGTGGCCGAATTCTGCACGGCTCCCGGCAAGAACGTGCTCGAGCGCGGCGAGTTGCTCGTGACGCTCCAGTTCCCGCCGGTCACTCCGCACAGCAGCGCCGCCTACGAACGCTTCATTCCCCGCAACGAAATGGACATCGCCGTCGTCGGCGCCGGCTCCTGGGTGCGACTGAACAACGCGGGCGACACTATCGAAGAGGCCCGCATCGCATTGGCGGCCGTGGCCCCGACGCCCGTGTTCGCCGCAGAAGCCAGCAGTTGGCTCGCCGGCCAACCGGCCAACGAAGCCAGCTACGCCGCCGCCGGCGAGTTAGCCAAAAAAGTCGCCACCCCCATCAGCGACATGCGCGGCACGGCCGAATACCGCACGCACTTAGTCGGAGTGCTCACTAAGCGCACCCTAGCCACGGCGGTTGATCGTGCGCGCGGCGGTTAATCGAACGGTGTGGTGTTACCGCGAAAGAACTCAGCGATCGTCGATTTGCTGGCCTCGCCTCGGGCCACGGACCATACCAATTCTTCGTAGTCCGCTTCGCTGGCCGACAGACGCAGGCCGTTCAACGCCAGAAACACATCAGCGGCGACCGCTCCCACCCGCTTGTTGCCGTCGATGAAGGGATGGTTTTGGGTGATGTGAAACAAGTAAGCGGCGGCCATTTCCCAAAGGTCGGAATGAAGATACTGGTCGCCGAACGTCGCGGCCGGCATCGAGGCAGCCGACTGTAACAGCCGAAAGTCACGGACGCCAGGCGTGCCGCCGTAACGCTCGACTTGGTCCCGGTGAATCGCGACCAACTCGTCCAGGCCAAGAAAGTCAGGTTCCACCGGATCACTCCGCCAACCGCTTCAGCGCGCCGCCGTAGCGCTCGTTGCTGGAAGCCAGAGCCTTTTCAAACCGCTTGCGACGTTGCTCATCACGAACCGGGGCGATCACCAGCGACTCTCCGTCGGTAGAAATTTCGAGCGAAGTGTTCTCGTCGATCCCCAACAACTCGAGAATCGGCCGTTCGATCACGAGCGCCAAGCTGTTTCCATGTTTGCACAATTTCTTGATCATTGGATCGGCCCACAGGGACTTCGGATCAATCAGCACGGTATACCATTGTAGCACCGTTGGTGTAACGTGTAAAATGAACCCTGCTTACTGTTTCGGTTCATCGTTCCGCACCACAAGAACAACGAACATCACGACAAAGTTTAATGCAAGTACCGCGGATGAGATGACGCTCTTTAGACGGTACGTGTCCAACTGTGCCTGCATTGCCTTCGTGGCGGTCAACTGAACCCGCAGGGCAACGATCTCTTTGAATGCATCCTCCGGCGTAGCGCTCTGTGGGACCGCCACCGCCAGAATGTCGACGGCAGGCATCGGCTCTTGTGTCGCATACAACCAGCAAAGGGTCGTAGCGTTCAGAACAGCGATTGTGAATATCAGATACTTCACGTCATCTCTCCTGAAGATGGACCTGGAATTCCAAGTGCGAGGCAATGGCGCTACCGAGACTCGCTTGGTACGGACCATCTATCAGTGAATTCTATGCTCAATCAGGGGGAGAATCAACGCTACCGATCGCTGCTGCCCCCGTGCAGAAGAAAGGAACTGTTCAAGAAAGGTCCGCGAACTGGACCGCGGCGAAACCCCCGCCTCCCGGCGAGGGCTAGGGAGGGTTTTGGAGGACACGCGCACCCTATTTACTGCCCCACAATCTACCGAAACCCGCCACCCGCTTCCATTCCCACCGCGGCCAGCAGTAAACCTTCGGGGCGGGTGACGCCGAGCTTGTCGCGCATCTTTTTTAGGTGCGAGCGGATGGTCGACTCGCGGGTGCCGAGCAGACGGGAAATCTCGGCGTTCGAGGCGCCGCCGGCCACCAGCGAAAGCACGTCCTTTTCGCGCGGGCTAAGCGTGTGGGTGAAGACGCGGACCATGCGGCAGATCACCAAGTCCGATCCGGTCGGGTCGAGCCAGGCCTCGAAGTCGAATGCCCGCTCGCCGATGCGCAGCGCCGCTGGAACCGCTTCCTGAGGCCGGCGGAACATGCAGGCCTCAATGAACGCCTCGCGCAGTCGCGCTTTGCCCTTCTCTTCCCAGCAAAGCTCCCAGGGGTGCCGGTCGACAAACGCCTTGAGGTTCGGGCTGTACAGGCAGGTGCCGTCGCGGGCAACGACCAAAACAAGGTAACCGGCGGCGTGGGCGTTGTTTCGCATGGGAATCTCCACGGACGTGCGCGATTTTTCGCGAAAAAGGCGGCATCAGTAGACAAATGTGAATTTTCATCAGGGTCCAGATGGACGAAAATGCGGTCGTCATTCTATCACATGACATGTATGCGTGTACAGTAGACCTGTCGGGATTTTCGGAACATGAATGACGTGGGGCAGGTTTCCTAACCTGCCAACCTGCCAACGACAAGCACTTTCTTGGCAGGTTGGGAAACCTGCCCCACGACGCTTGTTGCCGGAAAATCAAACCGGAAAGCGAGTCAACCGCGATGAGCGACGAAAAACAAGAACCGACTCCGACTCCTCCCGGCCAGCTATCGGGCCAGGATCTCGACGCCGCCGTGCTGCGATCGCTGCTGTTACTGTCCGCCGGAGATTCGCAGGAATTCCGCGAGTACCGTCTGCCGCCCGAGGAAATCCTCGCTTGGATCAAGGGTGCCGACCGGCGAGAACTCAACGGTCTGTTGATAACTGCCTTGGGGCAGTGGCACGCTAGCAGCGGACGTTGATCTTGCCGGGGAGAATCGATACGACGTACATTAGCGACTTGCTAACGCATTTCGCCTGCCCCAGGCTGGCTCAGCGCAGGGGTGTTCACACGGAGGTTACGACATGAATCGTCTTTGGTTTTCCGTGGTGTTGCTCTTCCCGCTGCTTGCCGGTTGCGATCGAGAGGAGGCCGCAGCGCCGCCCAACGCCAATGTTGTTCCGCAGAGTCAAGCGGTGACTACTTATACGGTGAATTCCGTGCCGTGGAATGCTGCGCCGACGGAGCCGCGCTATCAGGGGCGAACGATCGCTGAGTGGATCGACCAGTACGGTGACCTGGACGAGGAGTTTCGTGCCCAGGCCATCGGAGCGCTGGGGCAATTCGTCGAGGCCGGCCACGTTGACGAGGTAGTTCCCACACTGCTCTTGGCGCTGGGCGACAAGGCGGACGCAGTGCGGGCCGCCGCTGCCGGCCAGTTGGCAACTCTTAGCGAAACGCAGCACGTCGGCCAGATCGCCACTGCGTTTCTTGATGCCCTCGAAGGCGAGTCATCCTTCGAGGTCCGCCACGTTTTGGTGACCTACTTGCTGCGCCGCAATGCAGACGCCGCCGCCCGCGCGATCGCCGCGATGGCCGCCTACGAACGGTCGGCCTACAGCGCAGAAACCGGCCAGCCGCGGCACTGCGGGAGCTACAGAACTTTCGCCATGTTTGCCGCGAGTGTGTTTGACAGCGCCGGCCACGAGTCGATACCACACCTTGCACGGGCGGTAGTCGACATCCACGAAGCGGCGCTGCCGATGAACAATTTGGCGCTGGCGCGGCTGCTCGCTTCGTACGTCGAAGGGGTTAAAGCGGACGACGTCGATTTCGACGATCCACGGCCGAACGTAAACAGCAATCCCCCAATTCGATTCAGCTCGCCTCGGACGTACGGAGGGATTATCGGCTCTCCGCGTGTGCAACAGGAAACCCCTCCAACGATTCTTTCACCGCTTTCGCCCAAGACACTCGAGACGCTCGGCGGCGCCGTAGCTCGGCTGATTGAATCTCTGGGCCACGATCAGGCACGGGTTCGCGGAGCCGCGGCGATTTCGCTGGCGGCGATACCCGATGTCGCTGGTCCTGCTGCCGACACGCTGATCGAACTGGCCACGGATGGCAGACAGCCGGACGGAGTTCGTCTCATTTCGATCAAAGCCTTGGGGCATCTGAAGGCGAAAAAGGCGGCAAAGCCGCTCGGAATGATTGCTCGTGATGAGAATCTCAACGGCGAATTTCGTCAAGCCGCGGTAGAGTCGCTCGGGCGAATCGGCGGCGATGCGGCCATCGAAGCTCTGACTCAAGTGATTCACATTGCGAGCGCCGCGCGAAAGTGGGACGAGTCGTTCAACGTCGCGGCAGTTCGCGTTTTGGGCGAGTTGAAAGCAGCGCCGGAGCGATATGTCCCCGTATTGCTTGAGGCGGCGATCTCACAAGATTTATTGGTTTTCGAGAAGTTTGGCGCGATCGAACGACATCCTTCCGCCACCAGCCCGGAAGCTCTCAGAGACGCTTTTCGATGGAGCAGCCCTGGACTCGAAACAATCCCCTCCGATGGAAGATTCGTTATTAAGCAGATCCTACGCGGGCTCAATCCCAATGAACTGGCCTTGGCCCGCAAACTTCTGAAGCGCGAGTCGAACAGTGATCGGGCTGACCGATCCGACGCTGCGGGTCGTCT
>JADFKK010000450.1 GCA_022564995.1 Planctomycetota bacterium
AATTTCGCCCCCTGCTGGGCACGCACGGCGATCCGATTGAATTGCCGGGGCTGTTTCGCATCGAGCATCGGCCGAAGGGGCGGCGGCGGTTGAGGCCGGCGAAGCAGCTTTAGTTGGGGAGAGGGGAATGCCTAACACCACGAAACGCACGATCGTCCAATACAAAGCGCTGGCCGATTCCAAGCCGGCGATGGAGGGGATTGCTCGCGTTTGTCGGGCAATGGGCCATAAGGTCTATCGCTGGCGCAAGTCGCTCTCGACGAAGCTGCCGTATCATTGGTGGTTCAAACAGTGTGACTATGCGTTCGTGTTCAATTGCAACAGCCCGAGTTGCGATCGGGCACTGGAGACGTTGCGACAAACCGGGGCGCAGTTGATTTTTGTCGAACTGGGTTGGTATCCGCAACGGGCCACGATGCAGCTTGACCCCGACGGCATCAACTCTCAGGTCAGTTGGGCCAACGATCCGCTCACGACCGTCGGACGCCAACCGCTCGGCGTACGGCCCGACGGCGATCTGTTGCTGCTTTTGCAGCACGAGACCGACAGCCAGATCGTGATTCAATCGCCCTGGTTCGACACGATGGGCCAGTTCGTTCGCTTCGTCGCCGAGAATTCACAATTGCCCGTGAGGGTAAGGGCTCACCCGCGATTCGAGCCCGGCGGCGTGCGCCAACTGGTCGAACAGTTTGGCTGCAAGTGGGACACCTCGGCCAACATCGACGAGGCCATCCGGTCGGCCAAGGCGGTGGCCTGCGTGAATTCATCCGGCGCGGTGGAGTGCCTGACACAGCGTCTGCCGGTGCTCTGCTTTGGTCATTCAATTTATCGCCACGAAGGGGCCGTGTATTGTCTTGATCGCGATGCTCAAAGGGTGGCCCAGGTGACGGGCGATCTGAAACGGGGACACTGCGAACTGTTTGCCGACCGGTTGGATGAGTTGCTAGAGCGCATTTGGTGCAAGCAGTGGACGCTGGAGCAATTGCCCGAGCGGCTGCCGGCGTTTCTGGACTGGGTCGAGCGACGGCGGGCGGGCGAGCAGCGGGCCGAGCCGGTTTTCCTGAATCCCGGCGGCGACGAGTTTTTCCGCTGGGTGAACGGCAAATCCGCCAGCGGCGATCGGCGGGCCGCCTGACACAGATGATGCCATGGCAGCCATGAATTATCCAGGCTAGAATGAATCGCAGAGCCATGACCGATCGAGACGACGACATGCGAAAACCCTCGGGCCAGACCGTCTTCTTAGGCGCCGTCGTGTTGGGGAGCTGCGCGCTCGTCGCCTACGTCGTGTTTTTCGCGGGCGGCGGCAGCCAACAGACGACCACGCCGGATCTGCCGGTTGCCGTTGATGATGACGTGGATAGCGACGGGGACGGGGAAAACGGCGGTGACGATAGCGCCGAGAACACCGCACCGCGCCGGGCTCAGCGGCTGGCCGACATCCCCTTCGACGGCGCCAAAGCCTATGAGTATCTCAAGCAAATCTGCAAGATCGGGCGCCGCCCGAGCGGTTCGGAAGGCATGAAGCAGCAGCAGAAACTGCTGGCGGCCCATTTTGAAGGATTGGGCGGCAAGGTTTCGTTCCAACGGTTCGAGGCCGACAACCCACTCGGCCGCGGTAAGGTGCCCATGGCCAACTTGATCGTCGAGTGGCATCCCGAGCGCAAACTGCGGGTGCTTTTGTGTGCCCATTACGATACGCGGCCCTTTCCCGATCAGGACCGCCGCAATCCACGCGGCACGTTTATCGGCGCCAACGACGGGGCCAGCGGCGTCGGGCTGTTGATGGAGATGGGCCGTATGATGCCCAAGCTCGAAGGCAAATACGGCGTTGACTTTGTACTGTTCGACGGCGAGGAATTGATCTACCCGGGCCGCTTCGGCGCCCAACTGGGCGAATACTTCGTTGGCTCGGAGCATTTCGCCCGGCAATACAAAAAGAATCCTCCGGAGCACAAGTACGCGGCCGGCATTTTGCTGGACATGGTCGGCGACGCCGAGTTGCAGATCTACTTCGAGCGCAACAGCATGAGATACAAGAACACCAAGAAACTCTCCATCGATATATGGAAGGTGGCCGGGCAGCTTGGCGTGGTGGAGTTCGTTCGCCGCCAGAAGCACGCAGTAAATGACGACCACCTGGCGCTGAACAAGATCGCCAAGATTCCGACCTGCGACATCATCGACTTCGACTATCCGCACTGGCACACCGAAGGTGACACGCCGGATAAGTGTTCCGCCCTCTCGCTGGCCAAAGTCGGCTGGGTCGTCCACGAATGGCTGGTGCGGATCAATCGCTAGCGGCGCGTGTTTCCATAAAGCCGCGACCGCTGGTCGCGCCCTGCTGAACGGCTTGTCTGTTGCCCAGCGCAATTCTGGTGGGCACTGCCCACCCTACACAGCTCCCATGCTCCCCACCATCCTCCTCGGCCTCGCCCTGCTCGTCTTCTCGGGCCTGCTCGTCTGGACGCACATGCGCGGGTGGCGCGCCGCGGTCCGGGGCGATTTAGACGAGCGCGACCGGCTATTCGCCTGGCGGCAGTTTCGCCGTCGCATGCAGTCCAGCACGATGATCGGCATCGCCGCGGTGGCGATCATGGCCGCTCCGTATGTCACCTCGATCGCCTCGCCGCTGCTGTCGCTTTTCTATTTACTCGGCCTTTTTCTGCTCGTGCTGTGGATCGTTCTGTTGGCCGGCGTCGACGCCA
>JADFKK010000276.1 GCA_022564995.1 Planctomycetota bacterium
TCTTTTTCATCCGAGGACCGTTTCGATAGATTGGGCAAACATTCGAGCATCTGGTAAACTCCTTACCAGTACGCTCCTACCGAAAATCCAAAATTCAGTCCATACCAATTCGCCGCTGAGTAGTTACATGAGAAGATTCACCCGCCTAACCAACGGTTTCAGCAAGAAAATCGAGAACCACGAACACGCTGTCGCCCTCCACTACTTCCACTACAATTTCGTCCGCAAGCACATGACGCTGAAAACGACCCCAGCAGTCGCCGCCGGGCTCGCCAGCAAGCCGCTAACGATCATGGGGCTGGTCAAGATGATCGAAGAAGAAGAGGCCCGGATCGGCGGCCGGCTTACGGACTATCTGGCATCGGCAAAATCTTAGATTCAAAGTGAACCATTACCGGTTGTTTCGTGCGTCCAGGGAATGCCGGAGCTAAAAACTCTTTGATTCGGACGGCCCGTCCTGGGCGCTGTCCTCAGGTTGAAAGCCTTCCGTCAATCAACAATAAGTCCTGCCCCTTTTGTTTCTCCGGTGGAAGCAGGTTTCTGCACTGCCGCCGCTGCGGACCTCTAATTTTTCTCGGCGCACCGACACCGGAGGCGTCGGTGCGCCGAGAAATAAGTGGGCGTAGTCGCCGGCGATGTAGTGCAAAAACGTGCGCTCCACCGGGGCAAGCCCGGTGGCGGCGGAGCGTCCCTCTCGGATGCGAAGCTCGCACGTCCATGATCCGCTATCATGCGTTACGAATGGCCATCCGGGCAGCGAAAAGGGGACGCAGCTCTTTTCGATAAAACGAGCTGCGTCCCCTTTTCTCAACCCATCCGCCCACGCGTGAATTATCGTCGACGTCGGGCCGTTCCAATAATTCTCCGGCCCAGTATCGGTGTGGAATCGACAAGCGCCGCGTCGACAGACGTGGCTTGTAATCGTCGTAGCGGGGAATCGCGTGTTGAGGACAAAACGCTTCCTCCGGCGCGTTTTCTGATTCGCTTCTCTCCGCGCGACGCGGACAACAAGTCGTCTTGGCCGCCCGTCGTTGCGATGGCTGCCGCACCCGCGCCTGCACGAGCGAAGAGGGCATCCACCGCCACCGTCGCCGGCGGATCGGCGGCGCTGGCCGGCTCACCCGGCGGCAATCGGCTGCCGAGCCGCGCGAGCACGGCGCGCAGGTCGTCGGCGTCGATTTGCCCATCGACGTTCAGGTCGAGCCGCGGGTCGTATCGTCCCTGCTCCACGCTGCCGCCCAGCCCGTGAATTACGTCTAACAGGTCGCGACGGTCGACCAACGCGTTGGCGTCGACGTCGCCGGGCACCACGTTCAGGCGAAAGCGAAACGGATCGTTCGCGGAAATCAATCCGTCGCCGGACGGAAACTTTGAGACGGCGTCGGTCCAGTTACCGTCGAGCGGTCGGCCGCCCGTATCGCGCAGGCGGTCGTCGAGTTCGAGTTGCAGCTTGTCGGATTGCAGTCTCCCGTCGAACGACCAACTGGCGAGAAACTCTTGCGCGTCGTAGGAGAAGCCGGTCGGCTCGTAATGGGTGCGATTGACGCCGGTCACCGTTAAATCGTCGATCGACACCCGCACATCGTTGGTAAAGCGAATACGAATCTGATCGACGCCGTTGGTGGCCGCGGGAATCAGTTGTGCTGCGCCGCTTGATATCGAATAGCCGTTCGACTCCGAAGCCGACCACGACGACCCGAACAGCAACACTTCGCTCACTCTCGGCGGCTCGTCGCCGGGCGTGCCGCCGCGGAAGTTGGCGATCCAACTGGCCGGGTCGTTGGCGTAGGCAATCGGTTCCAGACGCTGCAGCGATGCCCCCTGGCCGTCGGCCTGCTCGGGCCACGGCAGGCGGTCGTTGTAGCGGACGCTGTCGACGGCGATCATCGGCACCAGCGGAGTCTCGCCCTCGACGGCCGGCTGCGGCTCGTCGGGCCGCCACAAGGTGATTCGCTCGCCGCCGTTGTCGAGCCGCCCCAGATACGGACCCAGCACCAGCACATCGTCCGGCACAGCGTGGGCAACTCGATACTCCTCCGGTTCAATGGGCACGATCAATGCGATGCTTCCGGCCGCCAGCGTCAGCCCGCCGGGCAGGTCGAAGTTGACTCCGCCAATTCGCCAGGTGTTCTGCGGACGTTGCGGGTCGAACAGCGGCACGTCGATGCCGCTGATGTTCTTCAATTCAATGAACTCGGTCCCGTCCGCGTCGGGGTTGTACATGATCTCATGAATCACCACCGGGCCAACCCGCGGACCGGAGTTTTCTTCGCCCAGCGTCAGGCGGTCCAGTGCGGTGAAGTCGATCTTGCCGGTGCTCTTTTCAAAACGCCCGAAGCTGACCCCGTTGGCTGCCGCGTCGAATTCGACGTGATCGACGAAACGAATCAGCCGGCCCTGCGAATCTCCTTCGAGCAGCCACACGTCGTCGCCGTCGCTGCTGTCCAGGGCGAAATCGTTGGGGTGCATTTCCGGGTCGACGCCGCCCGAGGGATTGAAATCTCGCTCGTCCAGCACGAGGTAGCCGCCGTCGGCGATCACCGTGCCGCTCGGAATGCGGAACTTCCGGTAGTTGCTGCCCGTATCGCTGATGAACCAGCCGCCGACGTCGATCGGCCGGTCGGTCGGATTGAACAGTTCGATGGCGTCGAGCTGCGGCAGGTCGGTGTGCGTGAGCACCTCGTTGACGACGATGCCGCTGGCGACGCCCTCGCCCGCGGTGCCCGGCGTGCCGCCGAATTCGATGCTGGAGCGCCAATTATTCGGGTCGTCGTAATCGCCGGCCGGGTCGATCAATTCCAGCGTGGCACCGCGGCCGTCGGCGCGCCCGGGCCAGTTGCCGGAGTCGTCATACTTGAAGCGCCGAATGATCGACCCGTCGGCCCCGATCACCTCGATTTTTTCACCCTTGTTGCTGAGTCGTCCGGACGTGAACTGGCCCGCCACGACCGGCGCGTCGCCGTAACGGGCGCGGAACGCCGGCAGATTGTTGACCACCACGATCCGATCGCCCGGCGCGATCGACCCGGCGCCGGTCGTGAATTCAAACTGCATGCCCGAGGTAAACCGCACGCCGGCCATCACAATCGAACGCGCAGAGACGTTCATCAACTCGATGAACTCGAAATCATCCTCCAGCCAAGTCTCGTCTTGGGCGAGTTCCGCGGGGGTCGGTGGCAGCGGGTTGTAATTGATTTCGGTAATCGCCAGATTCTCGGCCGTGGCCGGATCGACGAAAAACGTAGCCTGATTCAAGGCCGACCAGATGCTGCCGGATCGTACTCGCGACTTAACCGCTGTGTTCGTGGAAAGCTCAATCGGATCGCCCTCGAAGCGCAGCGCCGTCGGCGAAATCGCGCCGCCCCGTAGCCTCGGGTCCGATCCATCGAGCGTGTAATAGATCGTGCCGGCCGGGGCCGCGATGCTCAGATTGAAGCCCGCCTCGACCGCGCCGCCATGTTGGTTGAACGCGGGCGCGACGATGCTCGGATACAACCCCCGGCTGCGCATCTGATTGAGCACGATCGCCGAGCGCTGCGGGAAATAGTTATTGAGCATCCGCTGGTTGACGGTTTCCCAGTGAGTCGGCGTCAGTAGCCCGCCGCGGTTGTCGCCCCAGCGGACCGATTCAGCCACGAGCGACTCGCGAATTTGATCGGCGATGTCGATCCAACGCTGAGCCGTCGCCGCGGGCATCAGGCTGCCCCCGTTGAAATACTGCGTATGCACGCGGTCGGCAAATCGCAGGCGATATTCGGCATTGGCCCGCAGGGCGATGTCTAATACGCCCGGCGATTCGGTCCACCAGTTATTGAAATCGCTGCGCGTCTTGTCGGCATTGACGGTGATGTTGCCGTTGCGGACGAAGGCCAAGTCGTTGTCCCAAGTGAAGAATCGAAAGCCGGTGCTGTCCGCCCCGCGTAGCCTGCTAACGTAATAGTTGCCGGGCCAGTCGGCCGAGGCGTGATACTGACCGGCGATGACGTAGTCGATCAGATTGTCGACGTCGAGCAGGACTTCGGTGTCTGGGTTTCGCGTGCCATCGGGGTTGTTGCCCAGGAGACTTTCATAGGCCGCATTGCTGCTTACGCCGGATTGAGCCCGCGAGAGCAGTTCGTTCCACTTCGTCACGTCGCCGTCGACCGGCCGCTGACCGCAACAGAACTTGACCGCGTCGTAGTTGCTGTCCTCGTCGCCGAAGTGCTGCTCGGCGAAGGCGGCGTCGGGCCGTTCCGTCGGATTGTACAGTCCCCAGTACAGCCCGTTGATGTATAAGTGGACGAAGTTGCCGGACGTGGCGGGGGCGCCCATGTCTCGCTGGGCCACCTTGGCCCACTGATCGCGAATATAAAAGGAATCGGCCCCGGCCCAAGTCGGATCGCCCGACCAACTGTCGCGGGCGTTGGCCCGCAGGGCGATCGTGTTGAAGTTGTCGATGGGTGAATCGGGAAAAAACTGATAGCGGAGCCGCCCCTTGCCGTATTCTTTCTTGAACAGAATCCGCAGCGAGTGTTTGACGTTGACCGACGGATTACGCGACGTGCCGCCCATGATTCGCAGCCCGGCGTTGATCTGAAAACCCTCGCTCCCGTCGGACAAGATATACTCGATCGAGGCCGGCTTCTCCAGGCCGCGCTGTTGGGGATTGCGGTAGATGCCGCCGGAGCCGAAGAAGTCGTCGACCGACATCGTGATCGACATGGTCGGCAGTGAGAGCAGTGAGCTCTTGATTGTCTCGTTGATCTGTTGCGTCGTGGCGTTGGAATCGCCGACGATCTGCCGCAGGCTCGCGGCGTCCTGGTCCATCGCAAAGTCGAACGATGGATAGCCGGTCTGATTGGCCGCCTGCGCGAGCACGTCGTCGAGAAACAGATAGCTCTGCGTCATCACGTCGCTGGGCCGAAGCGTGTCCTTAAACGCCGCGGCTCGCAGCGTGGTCAGTCCGTTGATGAGAATTGGGCCTTGATAGACCTCGCCGGTGCTGGCCGTCGGCGGGCTGCCGTCGACGGTGTAGCGAATCTCGGCTCCTTCCGTTTTCGTGGACAGCTCCAACGAGAACGGATCATCGAAAAACCCGCGCTCGACGCTGAATCTCACGTCGCTGATGAAGCCGGTAAAGGACGACTCAGAATGGTTCGGTCCGCCCGGCGTCGGCGTGTCGAAATACAGCAGCGACTCGCCGGGCAAACCGGCGGCGACCAGCTCGGGGCGAATCAGAAAATCGTTGTCGTTTTTGTTGACGTTCAACCCGACGATGGCCAGCACGTTGTTGCCCTCTCGCAGCGCCGATAGGTGCTCGGTGATGTTGATGCTCTCGTCTTCGAGCGACACTTCGAGCGGGCGATCGGCCGCGGCGGTTGAGTTCCACATCACGTCTTGCGGCACGTTGCGGCGGGCCACTTCGGTGCCGTTCAGGTAGGCGACGAAGCCGTCGTCGTATTGTATTTGCAGCGTGAGCGAGGAGAACTCAGCCGGATCCGCGCTATCGAATTCAATCCGGGTGTAGGCGGTCGAATTGACGCCCTGCATGGCCGCTTCGAGGTCGGTTTCGATCAGGCCGGTGTAGGCCGCCGCGGCGAACTCGAACGTGCCGGCGCTGTAGCGATTTGCCGGTCCGCCGTCGATTGTTCCGGGGAATTGGCCGGCCCCGCCGAATCGTCCCCCGCCGACGAACGTGATCGCTTCGCCGCCATCGTCAGTGGACTTTGCCGAAGAGGTGGGGCCGCCCTGGTTGCCGTTGGGCTCGCCCGATCCATAGCCGAAGGCCACGATCGTGTAATCACCGGGCGTAAGAGACAGCGGCGTGGGCAGCGGCTTGAAACGGTCGCCGACGACGAGTACGCCGGCATCAGCGGGCGTAAATACCAACTCGGCCAACTTGGTTCCACCGTTTCCGCTGCGTCGCCACATCTGCGCGGTGATCGTCCGATTCAGCCCGTCGGAGCCGCTGTCGAAGACGCCGAGCTTGGTCACCGAGATGGTCTGGCTAACGAAGAAGTCCAACCCCAGCGATCCGCCGTAGTTTTGCGAGCCGACGTTTCCGGCGTTGTTGGCGTAGGCAATCACGCCGCCCTGCCCGTCGCCGACCTCGTAACCGATGCCGGTCGCGCCGCTGATCCAGCCGTTGTCGTTGAAACCGCGGGCTGTCCAGCTTGTGCCCAAATCGCCGTTGATCGGAACGAAGGTTCGCGCCGCGGCGCCGGCAGACACCAGGCTCGTGACCTCTTGCCCCAGGCCAAAGGAAATATCCTCGGCCTGCTTGGGAAACTCGGGCGCGAACTGATGGGAGATCGTTTCGCCATCCGGTCGAGTGAGCGCCAGAAACTCCCCGTCGCCGGCAAGCTGAAAGTTGGTGTGCAGCTCGTCGCCCGCGGTGTGACGATCCTTGCCCGAGGCGAATACGACCAGGTAGCCGCCGGCGTCGAGCGACACGTCGGGGAATTCCCACTTCGTCAACTCGTCGGCGTCATCGGTCAGATGCCAGCCGTCCAGATCGACCGTGGTGGTCGTGGGATTGTGGACCTCGACCCAGTCCGGAAACTCCCCGTCCTCGTCCCGCAGAATCCCGTCATTTATCGCCAGAATCTCGCTAATCACCAAATCGCCGGCCAGCATCTCGCGACGTTCCAAAGGTTCGATTGATGCGCGGATGCGACGGCGCTGGGATGCTTTCTGCTGGCGTGGTCGTGGCACAATCATCGACGCTCATTCATAAAGCCGCGACCGTTGGTCGCGCCCGCGATACGAGCACTGACCCATCGCCGCCAACGTCTACTATACCAATAATGCCAATTCGCGCGATGAGCGCCGACCCACACACCGGGCGCGACCAGCGGTCGCGGCTTTATGGGCGAATGGTCTGCTTTAGCGCTGCCGCCGTCGCCGTCCACAGGCGATCAGACCACACAGGCCGAGGGCCGCCAGCACGAGGGTGGTGGGCTCGGGAATCACGTCAAACTCGAAAGTGCCGGCCCCGTACCGGTTCACGTCCCCGGTATCCGGTCTGCTTGGAAAGGTTCCCACTCCCCCGAGGCCGAATCGTGCGGTCCCGACGAACGTGATCGCACCGCCGCCGTCGTCGGTCGTGCCGAACTCCTGGACCGCGAAATCACCGGCGTTCCCGTTCTGGTCGGTGGTGGGATCAGCGGGGGGGACTGGGCTAGCGACGAAACCGTACGCGACGATCGAGTAGATTCCACCGGAAGGCAGGGTGATCGGCGTGTCGAGAGCCTTCAAACGATGACCGCCGACGAGCGTGCCGGGATCCGCGTTGGTAAACGTCAAGTGGGCGCCAGATACCAGCGTTCCGATTGTGTTGTCAGCGGCATCGCGTTCAAATAACTGGGCAGTAAGCGTGACGTTCGCTCCGATCCCGTCCGATGCATCGTCAAAGACGCCTAGCGACGTTATCGTGATGGGTGCTCCACCGACGTCGAAGTCATGCCCCAAGCCAGTGCCAAATCCCTGGTTGCCGGCTGTACCAGCGGGAATTTGATAGGCAATCGTGCCCGCATCAACGATACCGGTGGCACCAAAGCAACAGGCCACGACAGCAGCGGCCAAACCATGCATACAATGAGTCTTCATGAGCGCAATCTCCCAGCAAGTCGGCTTGAAAAGTAATGGCAATTAGTTCACTCGGCGACACGCACCCTTCGGGCGAAAAACTGCAATTCGGCTCGCGCGGCGCCTTATCTATCGGTCCATGTTTTTGAACCAGCCACCATCCTAACTTCACGAAAAGGCCATTGCAAGGATTTTTTTCGCCTGCTTTCAAATTTTTTTCGAGGCTGGCAGGAGGGCGAAGATCGGCCCACATTTCGATACAAACCCCTCATTGTGACTGTGTTTCGAGCAGTTTCCGAATCTGTGAGACGCTCGGAGCACCAGAAAACGTCGCCAAAACCGTGCCCTTTCGGTCGGTCACCACGGTCGAGGGAAGCGGCGGCTCTTTGCCCAGTGCCTTTATTAGCACGCTTTTCACCTGCTCCCGCTCCGGACCCACCAAGTCGTCCAGCAGCCGATAGGCGGGGCGATGACGCCGGCTGTAGGATTTCAGTTTCTCTCGATCGTCCTCCGGGTCGATGGGCACACCAAACATTGCGAGTTCGTCCCTGGAGAAGATTTTGCGCAAACGTGCAAACTGCGGCAGGTGCTCGACGCAGGGGGCGCACCAGGTGGCCATCGTCGTGTACATCCGCAACCGGGGCGCCTTGCTTTTGCGAGGCAACGCGCGGCGGGCGCTGTCCAGGATGAGAGTCAGCGGGGCATCGTCTGTCGTGGGTGATACCGCCGCGGCGGGCACGGGGCGATAAGGGCGGCGCACCAGCCGCTCGCTGCCGGGCGCGTCGGCCGGGTTTTCGTAAGCGACCAGCAACGTGCCGGAGGGGACGTTCTCGGTGCGCATCGTCTTGCCCGAGGGCCACCGGACCGTGACGACGCGGGCGGCGGAATCGTCTCCGATGCCGATCAACATCGTCGCGCTGTTCTGCGCCGCGAAGCCTTCGCCGCAGCGGTGTTCTCGCAACAGCTTCATGCCGTCCAACTCAACGGTGACCTGGGTGCCGTATCCGTCGCGGCAGGCCCACTCGCTTGAAGGCTTCGACTGCCCGTTCCCGCCGACAAATCGTACGGCGATGAAACGGTGATCGCTTTTGCTTTCGTCATTGCCATCCATAGGGACGCCGATCTGGTTGTGATACAGATTCAGCAGCGGGCGATCGGCATTCACCACCGCGATGTCTTGCCGGCCGTCGTGGTCGAAGTCCCACAGCACCAGCGAGCGGCTGTCGCCGGCCGTGTCGAGACCCGAGATAATCGACAGGTCGTCGAACCGCTGCCCGCGCTGATTGAGGAAGAAGCGATTTCGCTCGTGCCCGCTGTGCGAATGGCGGTAGATTTGGCCGTCATCCTCAGTACCGCCGCGCTGGAATCGCAAGTCCATCTCCTTGTCGCGACGATCGGTAAAGGGATCGACCTGCCAGGCTTCCGACTGGCGCAACGCTTGCGTCTGACCGCTTGGGTCGGAGCGCACGACCGTGCGCCAGAAGTTGCTTCACAAATCGACGTCGGTCGAGAACGCTTCGGGCACACTGTAATAACCACTGGAGACGTACAAATCGAGATAGCCGTCATTGTCCAAATCGGCCCATTGCCCACCCCAGGCCCAGCCGGCCCGGGCAACGGTGAGTTTGGGTTGCTTCAGTCCGGAGACCAGGCGAAATCCCTGCTCACCAGCGCGGTAAAGATAGTTGCCCTCGACCATTTGGGCAAACCGCGCGTCGAGCCCGGCCAGTTGCCCAATGATGCGTTTGCCGGCCTTGCTGTACATATTAGAGACGTAGAGGTCTTGCCGGCCGTCGTTGTCGTAGTCGCCCCACGAGGCGCCCATCGCGAAGCCCATCACGTTGGCCCCCGAGGCCTCGGTTACGTCGGTAAAGCCGTCCGCTCCGTCATTGCGAAACAGGTGATCGGGTGCGAAATCGTTGGCCACGTACAGATCGGCGTCGCCGTCAGAGTCGTAGTCGGCCCAGGTGGCCTGAAAGGTGTTGCGCCACACCGCCAAGCTGTCGTTTTCCGGGGCCAGCTCAAAGTGTCCTCCGCGGTTGATCAGCAACACGTTGGGCGGTCCGACCTCGTCGAATAGCCGGTGGTGGTCCTTCGCGTAGCGCCCTTGAAACTCAATGAGAGCCTGCCCTTGGAGATGATCGTTCGCCACCGACAGGGCCTGCGACCGGTCGCCGATGATCCGCTCGTTGAAGACAATCGGCGTATAGGTCGAGAGGTACACGTCGAGCAATCCGTCGCCGTTGTAATCGGCCGCCGAGACGCTGGTGACCAGGTGCGGCAGCGGCGTCGAAACCAGAGACTTTGAACGATCGACGAAACGGCCGCCCTCGTTGACCAGATACATGCTCGGCTCCAGCGAGCGGCCCAACATCAAATCGACGTCGCCGTCGTTGTCGAAGTCGGCAAACAGCGCGGCGTTGGAGCGTCCCTCGATGTCCAGCCCCCAACGGGCCGCCTCTTCGATGAACGTGCCGTCGCCCTGGTTACGCAGCAGCATGTTTTTGCCCCAGCGAACCGTGATGTAAAGGTCGTCGTGGCCGTCGCCATCGACGTCGACGACCGCCAGGCCGGGGTGCAGCGCGTTGGAATCGGGAAAGAAGCGGCTGTCGTGAATTCCCTTAGGATACCGGGCTGCCTTGCCTCCGAAATAACTTTCCAGGAGAATTTCACGATGCCGGGAGACCGTGGCCCGCCGGCGGTCGCTCGCTCTAGGCAGCGCCCGCCTCAGCACGTCGGAGAAGAACAAGCGGTCGCTTTCCCTCGTCGTCAACTCCTGCAACCGCCATTGGTCGATCCGCCACGACGGGCGATCCGCGGGCGTTTCCTTCTCATCGCGCTGCCAGCGAATTTTGATCTTCGCCTGCACTCCCAGCCACCCGCCCGACGTGCCACGGGCCAGCCCCTCGAAGCCCACGTCGCTTTGGAACGTCGACATCGCCGCGTCGACGCTTCCGCGCACAAAGTAGAACTTGGCGTGTTTGAAGTAGTCGACCTGCTTGAGCAACGGGCGCCACAGGTCCAGTGTGGCCAATTCGTGCTGCTCGGCCGATTTCGACACGGCCCACGTGCGACTGCGAGTGGCGAGCGAGGGGAACTCGCGGCCCGGTCGCGGCGGCTGGCTGCCGTGCAGATCGACGACTTGGATGCGGTCGGCAAACAATCGCTTGCCCTGCCAGTCCGGCAGCTTCAAGTTGAACATGCTATGGGTGAGGTGCCGTAGACGCGGTGTGAGCGACAGCATGAGTTCCTCGGAGGCGACGACCTCGCGGACCGGGTCGGCTTCGACCACGCGAGCCGGGTCGGCTTCCGGCGGCGGGTCCCTCTCGGAGCGAGAACAACCCAGCAGGGGCGCCAACAAGGCAACAACTAGCCCCCACGCAAAACGCCGCTCGCTGCGACGGACGAAGGCAATCGTGTTACGGTCGCGGCTCGACACACTGGCCTCGTTTCGTCTGCGGCGAGAAGGGGTCCTCGAACCGGTTATTCTACGCTCCGCTAGGACGGCTTGCGAGAGACAATCGTAGGGATCGGTTTCGGCCCGCAAGACATCATTTTAGCCCGACCCTCTGTGCCAATATAAGTGAGACCACTACCTCCCTTTTATTAGAGTAGAGGGCACGGAGGTAGATGATGACGGATCATGCACAGCAAGGGACTGAAAACCCAGGTGGTCCGGGCGATCCAGAGGTGCCGGAAAAGCCGGTGCGGAGGCGTTTTGATGCCGCCTATAAGCAGCGGATCGTGGAGGAAGCGGACGCTTGCAGCCAGCCGGGCGAGGTCGGCCTGCTGTTGCGGCGAGAGGGGCTCTACGCGTCGCTGCTGAGCATCTGGCGGCGGCAGCACCGCGAGGGCGCGCTGGCCGGCCTGACGCCGAAACGCCGTGGTCGCAAGGCCAAGCGAAAAGACGCGGCGGCCCAGGAGAACGATCGCCTGCGTCGTGAAAACGAGCGGTTGGCCCGGCGAACGGACGGCTACGCCAATTCGCGTTCGAGTGTCGTGAGAAATTGACGGTAGGCTTCTTCACCGCCGGGCACGACCAACACGTAGACGAAATCGCCGGACTGCCAGGCGGAGAGACAAACGCCGCCGGTTTGCAGTTTCGCCTTGACGGGCGGCCTCGTCGGCAAGGTGGGCACGGACAGCTTTACCACGTACAGCGTCGCCACCGGATTGCCGCCGGGAGCAGAAATTTCGTACGCCACGGCACGATCTTCGCGCAGAAAGTCGCCCACCTCGCGCCACCTGGTGCCGGCGAATCGCACCACGTCGCCACTCATCGGATGTGACTCCGGCGGCGACGTCGTCTTACCGGGCGGAACGTCTGTCTCAGCCAGGTAGAAGTCCAACGCGGTCTCGTGAACCCACGAAGGTGTGGGTCTAAACTTCGTTTCCGGAGGCGGCAATAAATAATAAGCGATTCCCACACAGGCCGCCGTGGCCGCCAGGCCGGACATCCACGCCAACGCCCCCCGACGCGAAGAACGCCGCACCGGTGGCCCGTCGCTCGCCGGCTCCGAAATCGGCGCGTCGCCGGCCGGATCAGCACGGGCCACCGCGGCCAGCAAGCGCTGTTCGAGCCCTGCGGTCTGTGGGAAGTCTTCGAGGCGCACTTCGCGGACGGCCGCAGCGATGTGGGTGTCAAAACTTTGAATGCGATCGTAAAGCTCACGCGCCTCGGCGTCGTGCTCCAGACGCTGCTGGAGAGGCCGCAGTTCCGCGAGTTGGGGCGCATGGACATCGTCGCTGCCCGGTCGGCAAGCGTCGATCTGTTCGATCAACTTTTCGAGGTCCTCGCGTCGCGGCATGATCTGCTCGTTTTGGTTTTCGCGTTACGTTGATGACATAAAAAACAGTCTGTCAATCAGCCGCGGGGCGCTAGCCCCCGGTTCTTGCAGGTTAGTGGTAAGAACCGAGGGCTAGCGCCCTGCGGCTGATGAATAATCCGGGCTAGCCCCCGGTTTGTACCATTCGGGGTAA
>JADFKK010000020.1 GCA_022564995.1 Planctomycetota bacterium
GCACGGAACGGTCATGGAGTGGACGGCGGACCGGTTTTCGCGCGACTATTTCACGCGGATCAAGGTCTCGGCCGCCAATCCGCTGCTCAAACCCGAGCGACTCTATGCTCGCAGCGTGCGGGGCGGACACTGGGATGACGACGCCGAGCGGTTACGCTCAGCCCAGCGTCGCGGTTCTTCGGCGATCTGGAAACAGCAAGACCCCCAACTGCCCAAGAGTATCTGGTATCATACAGATGCCCGCTGGCTGGGCTTCCGTATTGTGCGGCCGGCGAAAATTCCGTCGGTCGAACAGATGTACTTTTACTGGAACAGCGCCGCCGGGAAGAGATGAGAAAAGACAGTTTCGTTTAACGGCAAGCCGCAGGCGACTGCGTTTTTGAATCACCGTTAACGGCATAGCAGGGATGGAGGCCCGGTTAGAAAGACGAAAACGGAAACCGCTAATCGACGCTGATGAACGCTAATCAAAAAAACATTAGCGCCCGTTAGCGGTTCTCTGCTTCCAACTTCGTGAGCGGTTGAGTTTTAGACTAGACAAAACACAGACGCCTGCGGCTTGCCGTTAAACGATGATGTATTTGCCTTACATATCACATGAACACCACCTACCTAACTTGCGAGAACTTGCCATGAACGAAAACCAACCCAACAAGTCGGCCGAGACCAGCCGCCGCGGCTTTATTCAAGCGGCTGGGGCCGCGTCGGTCTTGAGCGGAGTCACGATTCCGCATGTCTTCGCGCAAGAGACCAAAGGCATCGACACCATCCAGGTGGCGCTCGTTGGCTGTGGTGGGCGGGGCACCGGAGCAGCCGCCGACGCGCTGCACGTGTCCAACGCCCCTTTGAAACTGGCGGCCATGGCCGACGTGTTCGAGCATCGCCTGCAAGGCAGCCACCGAGCGATCACGGCCGAGTTCAAGGGAGACGCCAAGAAGGTCGACGTGCCCAAGGATCATCAATTCATCGGTTTTAACTCTTACAAAAGTGCGATGGACGTGCTGCGGAAGGGCGACATCGTGATCTTTGCCACGCCGCTCGCCTTTCGCTGGGTGCATTACCAATACGCCATCGAGCGCGGCCTCAACGTGTTCATGGAAAAGCCGGTCATCGCCGACGGCGCCAGCGCCAAGAAAATGTTCGCCCTGGCCAAGAAGGCCGACGAGAAGGGCATCAAAAGCGCCGTTGGGCTCATGGTCCGCCACTGCCGCGGCCGTCAAGAGTTGCACTATCGCATCCAAAACGGCGAGATCGGCGACATCATCAACATGCGGGCCTATCGCATGCACGGCCCGGTCGGCTCCTGTTTCAGCAAGCCCAAGCCGGCCGATAAATCGGAGGTGATGTTCCAGATCGAACGCTTCCACAGCTTCATTTGGGCCAGCGGCGGGCTGTTCAACGATTTTTACATCCACCAGATCGACGAAACCTCTTGGATGAAAAACGCCTGGCCGGTGAAGGCCCAGACGCTCGGCGGCCGACACTATCGCGGCGATTTCATCGATCAGAACTTCGACAGTTACGCGGTCGAGTACACCTACCCCGACGGCACGAAGCTGTTCTTCGACGGCCGCACCATGCTCGGCTGCAAAAACCAGATGTCGAGCGTCGTGCATGGCAGCAAAGGCTCGGCCATCGTCAGCACCTCCGGCCACACCCCCGGCCGCGTGCGAATTTTCAGCGGCCAGCGACAACACCGCAAGGAAATCGTCTGGGCGTATCCGCAGCCGGAAAAGAATCCCTACCGGCTGGAATGGCAAGACCTCGTCGATGCGATTATCAACGACAAGCCCTACAACGAAGTTCCCCGCGGCGTCAAAGCCAGCCTCGTCGGCAGCATGGGTCGCATGTCCGCCCACACCGGCCAAGACATCACCTACGAGCAGATGCTCAACTGCCCGCATGAATTCGCCCCCGGCGTAGCGACGATGACCGCCGACGGGCCGGCGCCCGTAACGTCCGACAAAGACGGGAAATACCCAATCCCGATGCCGGGGATTAACCGAGAGGTGGAGTATAAAGTGTAGGGGAGGAATTCGGCCCGTAGGTTATGCTTCAGCATAACACTGCGATGGCGATGCGTCGCGTAGGCATTGTTATGCTGAAGCATAACCTACGGCACTGATGTTCACGTCTTTTGACTAGCCCAGGCATTTATGCCTGGGACCGCGAACGACGACGCCCCTTCGATGGCCCCATTTATGGGGCCTGCTCGGGCGAACCAACCGCGAGGGTTCCCACCATGTCTCACGCTTTCCACCAACTCTACTATCACATCGTCTGGGCAACCCACTCGCGCGATCCGCACATCCATCGCTCTTTTCGGCCGGAGTTGCTTCAACTCCTCCACGACGAAGTCAAGACACGCGCCGGAGTTCCGATTCGACACAACGCGATGCCCGACCACGTTCACTTGCTCGCGCAGTTACCGCCGACCGTTGCCCTCAGCGAATTCATTGGCCAAGTCAAAGGAGCGCTTGCCTTTCGTGTCAACCGAGAGATCAAACCGCATGTCCCCTAAAGGGGACAAAACGGGGGCGCGGGGATCGCGGTCCCAGGCATAAATGCCTGGGCTAGTTAAAAAGAGACTCGTCGGCGCCTACGCATCGCCACAATGCACAGCGCGCTGGCCATCAACATCAGCGATGACGGTTCCGGCACGGCGACGGCATCCGAAACGAAGATGCCTTGTGTTCCGTCGGTAAAACGGGCTTGAAAAACAACCTGGCCCAGGTTGTTGATTGCTGGGTCGTGGACCGTAAAGACGGTGCGCAGGTCGCCGTCTCCAATGTCGAGTTCTTCTCCGCTAAGCACGATCGTGTGCAAGTCTCCGTTGATGTCCTGCGCAAACACGCCGAAGCGTCTTGTTTCATCTCCGCTGAAGTCCACAACAGTCGACGCAAAGGCGATCTGACCCGCTTCGTTCATTGACAGCGATTGCCTTTTGACGCTGGTAAAGACGCTTTCATCCTGTAGCGGAGCATTCATGCCCGAGGCCGCCACGGGGCGCAGCTCACCGCCTTCGTGCTCCCAGATTCCCCAACCCCCTGGTGTAATATCGTCCCCGAAGAACATCGCTCCAAAGCTTGTCTTTCCGCTATCGTTCAATGCTATATGGTCAATACGATGAAGGGGCCCTGCGGGCGTTGTGCCTGGCGGCGTCTGGCTAGACACCGCAATTGGGCTCAATTGTCCGTCGCGGTAGATCCTCGCACTTGAGCCCGAGGCAAACGCAACGTCTCCGCGGTTATTAATGGTCACCGCTTCGATCCCCGTGGACAGCGAGATCAACTCGATATCATCAAGACTTCTTCCCGACCAGATTCCTTGAGGTGCCGATGATGAGCCGGACGTGATTCCGTCCGGTGAAGCAATAATCTTCTTGAAAAACACGACGTCGCCGCTGGCGTTGATTGAACTTCCAATAGACGAATTGCCAAAAAACGCCGGAGGAAGCGTGCCGGGAGCCGGCAGTCCAGTGCGTGCGATCAAGTTCATCCCTTCGGTCGGTGTGAAGGTCCAAAGACTGGAACCTATTGGATGCTCCGTATCATCCGGGCGATGCAGGGCCGCTTCAAACAAGGCGCGTCCCCCATCGCTCATCTGCCGCGCGCGCAATCGGCCGAACACGAGATCGTCACCTGGCATCGCTTGTCCGGTGAAAGCAACCGGCACGGGGTCTTCGGAGGCGGGAAAATACCACAACCCCCGATCAAATCGACTAAGGCGCGCCAAGCCCTCGAAAAGCAGGCCCGCGTCACTGAGGCTAAAGCCGTATCGGTTGTCATCGCTGTCAAACGGGTCGATAAGCCAAACGGAACTTCCGGGCAGCCCCGCCGGCGCCGTGCGGCCTTGCCGTGCGATGAGACGACTTGTGGTGGGACCGACGACCCAAACTCCCACGTCGGGAGTTATGTCCGGCGAGTCCACATATAATCCTTGCCCGTTGGAGTCCGCCAACTCCGCGTAGAATGCGACTTCGCCACGATTGTTGAATTGCAGTTCGCGAAAGCCGAGAAACGTCTCCCCTGCGGTCGTCCCGGGCGCGGCGCTGCCGGTCACGGCGACCGTCCGAATTTCGGCTCGCGCGTGTGACGTTACAAGCACGGCCGACAAAACGAAACAGCAAATACCAGAGCGTGTCATAACCAAATCCTCCAATAATGAAGTCCAAGGCGATACGACGAACGGCTGCCGCAAGTTTCAAGCTCTCCTGCCGGCGCAATCGAGGTATGGAACGTGACTTCCAAAACGGAAACGCTCCCTATACCAGACTGCCTGACGCCACTTATTATCGCATTTTTAGAAAATCCAGGCAAGTTTTCTCGCCTGCACCCCAACTCAGCCTGTAGATTGTGCTGGGTCACGCTGCTTCGGCGGATGAGGACATCAGCGAATTCATTGGCCAAGTCAAAGGTGTGCTTGCCTTTCGTGTCAACTCGGGTGTCGCGGAATTCGCACCGCATATCCGAAGGGGCGAAGAGAAGAGGGCGCGGCACTCCGGACCCAGGCCATAAATGCCTGGGCTAGTTAAAAGTCGAGGGCAACTCGCAATAGAAAGCCGCCCACCTCCGCGAAACAAACCAAAGTATCAAGACCTTGTTGACTGCATCACGCATCACGGTCGCTCTCGTTTTGCTCCTCGTCGAACGGCTCCTCGTCAGACGGATCATCAACCTCCTCCTCGGCTTCGTCGGCCACCGCATCTGTCGAAACGTCCGCGTTTCCGGCGGCCCGAAGCGGCGGATGACACTCGATGCCGTCCGCGCAGGCAGCGTGGTCGAGGAGTTTGAGCATCACGAGCGTGGTGTCGTCGAAGCGGATTTGGCCGTCGTCGCGCAGCGATTGGATTTCGCTGGACCAGTCTTCGGGTGACTGCTGCCAGAGGGCATGCCAGTCGAGCGGCGATCCACTTTCTTGCTGCGCCAGCGCCAGGGCTCCGAAGGCGTCGCTGCACAATACCAGTAGATCGCCGACTTGGCAGTCGGTTTGGAATGTTTCGATGGGCGGTGGCGGGTCGCCGGCCGGATTGATGCTGCGCAGGGCCGGCGTTTCCTGGTTGAATTGGTCGGCCGAGTCGAACGGGAAGCTGGCCAGTAACTTGTCGTCGCGAAGATGTAGCAATAGGCAATCGCCGATGCTGTGGGCAATCAGGTGATAGGTGGCCGCTTCGTCGGCCGGGAAAAGCGACATCCACAGCAGCGTTGAAAACGCCCCGTCGCGGAGTTTTGTCTTTTGGTGCCAGGCGAGGGTGGCCTCGTCGATGGTTTCCGTCCAGGCTTCGCGACGCGCGGTGAGCCAGGCGCTCAGTTGTTCCGGCTCGCGCGGGTCGAGCACTTCGCCGGGGTTTTCTTCATCGGTGTCTTCCACGATCGCGCGGGTCAAGATCTGCGCCCAGCGGCGGGCGAACATGCTGCTCGATACGCCGTCGGCAATGGCGGCGATGCCCCCTCGGGCGTCGAGCGCGTAGGCGTCTTGGTATTCGTTGTCGTGGCCCAGGTCTTTGGGCAGCCAGAGGGTTTTACGTTGGAAGAACATGGTTAGCGCAGGTTCACGGCGGCGCGGGTGCCCATGTCTAGGAATTTTAATAGCACGACCATGTCGGCGTTGAAGGCCATGCCGCGGGCTTGGGGTTGCAGCGGCAGACCTTCGGACACGGCCGAGCGGTACATCATCTCGGGAAGCACGCTCGACATGTGAAACAACGTGCGGGCCAGCGGGTCGGGCAAGGCCTGATCGGTCGAGGGAAACATCACGGAGTCGGCCGCGCTCATCGACAGGTGGCAATTCAGCAGCAGCACGTTGCCATCGGCGGTGGCCAGGGCCTTAATCGCATCGGCATAAGGAATCGGATCGCCGTCTTGCGATTCGCCGTCGGTGATGTGAATTACGATCGGCGGAAAACTTTGCTGATGCTGCGCGATCCACTGGCTCAGCACGCCGTGGGCGTAATGCAAAACGTGGCACATCGGCGTGCCCCCGTCGGCCACCGGATCGATCCACACGGGCGTCTCGCACGGCACCTGAATCATCTGACCCGTGTCGGCGTCGGGGATCATCTGATGGGAGCTTTCGATGCGGGCCGGGTGATTGCCGACTTCGGTGATCGACACGAGCGGTTGGCCGGCCAGCGGCCCCTGTAACACCGGCTGAATAATCGGGCGGGCCGCGGCGTCGGTGCGATAGCCGATCACACCGACGTCGATCCAATCGCGAATGCCCTCATCGCCGGCGGCCCGAATGGCCATGTTGTGCAGCCACAGATTCACGGCGGTGACCAACTCGTCCATTTTGCGTCCGCCGGAATTGCCCAAGGGCTCCTCCATCGAGTACGACTGGTCGAGCAAAAACAGGAAGCAGGCCTTGTTCTGGCGGCTAATCTGAGTTTGATACGGTGACACGGAAAGCTCCGGAGGGTGACATGCTGGACCAACGCAAGCGGACCATCGCTTGGATTATCGTCGGAGGTGGGCTACTCCGCAAGCGGCTATTTTTCGACTAAGGTTTCAAACCGATCCCAGTGCGATAGAACCTGCCGGGCCAATTTCGCTTCGGCCGCGAAGGAAAAGGCCCGGGTGTTCGCGCCGGGAATTTTGCGATACTCGGCCAATTCGACGTCGAGTTGTTGGCACAGCGCCAGCAGACCCTGCCACGCCTGTCGCGTCGGATAAGTGCGTCCGTTTCGCTTGACGTAGGCAGCGTAGCGGGCGATACAGCGCCACTGCATTGCCAGCCGCGGCTTGTCGGCTAGATCGGCCAATTCCAGCTTCTTCCAATTGCCGTCTCCTCTTGCGGCGTCGTCTCGCAGGGTGTAGTGCCGGTAGAACTTGTCTTCGTACAACACGAAGTATCCGCGCAGCAAGCTGCCGCCCGTTTGCGTCACCTCTTGCATGTCGGCCTCATCGCTGGCGGTGGTCTTTTTCGCCGTAAATGCCGTATTCACAAGAGCCCGCGTGCGCCGAGTCATTTCGCGCCGTAGACCCTGTGATTCGGCAGCCGTGATGTCCTTGCGGCCGGTCATCTTAGCGAGCGTAACGACGACGCTTTCACCGGCTTCGACGAGCTGCTCGATGCCGGCGACGTCTCGGCGGTTGAGCGCTCGAATTGATTGTTCCACGTTGTGCCGCGCCGTGGCGATCGCCACAGCACGTCGAACGTCGTCCATCTTTCCCTGCAAACTTGCCCGAAGCTGCTTTTCCGCTGGATGAACCGGCGCCGCGTGATCTTTCAGAAACGCCTCGATGCGTTCGCGCCAGGCGTCGTCGTTTTCGCCCGGCCTCGGTTTGGCGACCTTGGCCCAGTCGAGTCGATATTGGGCCCGGTCGCGCAGGGCCAGAACTTGCCGGGTCGTAATGTTCGTAAATCCGCCGTCGCTGATTTCCTCGACAAGCTGCGTGCAGCGGCCAACGCATACCTCGTAACGGGCGGCGTCGAAAACGGCCCTCGCCTGCTCGAAGGAATTGGCCGCCAGCCGCTCGCCGGCGCTGCGCGCGACGACCACCTCCGCATCGCCGAGTCGGCGCTGCGCGGCATCGCGTATGCGGCTGAATTTAGGCCTATTCTCGATGGTCCGCACGAAACCGAGCAGCCGCTGCCGCTCGACGTCGGCCGATGTGCTTTCAGTCTTCTGGTAGCCGGACATGACGAGGCGCGTGCCCTCGAAGGCGCTCCACGCATCCAACACCGCCCTGGTCGAGGTCGGTGTGTGACGGCCAATGTCGCCGGAGATGGAACCGCGCCCCAACAGATCGCCCGAACGCATCTGCTCTACCGCCGCGGCATCATCCGTGGCGCGACGCCGGGCAGTCTCCGCCGCCGACGCATCGCGATCGAGCTGACCGCCCAGCGCCTCGGGCACCTCAGGAGCCGGCTCGTTCGCAGACGGAAGCGCGCTGTAAATCGTAAGCGCCAAGAGCGGAACGCTGGCCAGCAGGTAGACGATAATATATTTCATGGTCGGGGGTTTAGGATGTGGGATGTGGGATGTGGGGAGTGGGGAGTGGGGAGTGGGGTTTGTAAAGCCGCGACCAGTGGTCGCGCCGGGGATGTGCGCCGGCGCGACCAACGGTCGCGGCTTTATGGATGTTTCCTGCGTTTCGACGCTCGGGTGTGTGGAAGCTGTCCTAGCAGCAGCGGCTCGCTGTAGAGCGTGGCGAAGCCGAGTTCGATGACGGCCCAGGCGGCTACATAGTCGCCGCCCCAGGCCGCTTCGATTTCCATCACGTGGCTGCCGCCGGCGGCGTTCCACTGGTCGCGGGTCAGCTCCACGCGGGCATCGGTCGCCAGGCGCAAGGGGTCGTTGTTCGTGCCGGGCTCGCGGGGCGAAAGTGTGATAATGCAGCGATTGCTCAATCGCGACGGCGGCCAACTCCAGCGCATGCGGTAGCTCCCCCGGTCGATCTTCACCAGCGGGCTGTGAAAGGCCATCCGCAGCCCGACGCGCTCGCAGGAGCGCATCTCCATCTCCACCCAATCTTGGATTTGCGGCTCGTAGTCGACCAAGTCCTCTTTGAACTTGGCCAACAATTCCACGTCGAAGCACTCGACGAACCTTTCGGTTTCGCCCTCGTCCATCGCCGCGATCAACTGAGCGACGGCGCGGGTGCGATCTTGAGCCAGCCGAATCGGACCGGCCCACGTGCTTCGCAGCGGATACTCGTGCAGCAGCGGATCGCTGACCAATTGGCCGATAAGCCGGTCATCCGCCGTTTCGAGCGCCGCTTCGATACGGCCGATCAAAACCCGTCGGTCACGAGCCGCTTCGTAAGGCGAAAGCCAGCGGGCCGCGTCTCGACAGTCGCGCATTAGTTCGTCGTCCCAGGCCTCGATCAACAGCTCATCGAGCTTCGCGGCCGGCAGGTGGAAGTCGATACGAGCCAGCCGAGCCAGAACGGGAATCCGGCAGCGGGCCAAATCGACGCGAGCTTTGCAATTCTCGGCCGCCAATGTTTGGCCATCGACTTCGGTCAGTTGCTGCCAGCGCGAGACGATTTGCCGCTCCGGCCCGTCGGCATCAAGGGCCTCCTGCAGAACGGCCGCCGCGTCGAGCCGTCGCTGGGCCAACAACACGCGCTCGACGAAATGATGCGGATAGCCCGGCGGCAAATCACTGACCGCCTCGACAATCGTCCGCTCGCTCTGCGTGTTCGGCCGCGACGCAGACGCATCCATCGCCTGGCGCAAGAGGGTAAGCGCATCGAGACGTCCCCGCGCCTGCTGGTATCGCTCTCTCCAAGGTTCGGCCGACGCCCAATCGGCCAACAGTTGTTCGTCCCACAGGCCGACCAGATTGCGATCGTCCGCTTCGGTCGGCTCATTGGAGATGCGCGCTACGGCCCGTCGCCATTTTTCCCGCCGCACGAGTTGATGGACTTGCGACTCGAGCGCGTCGCCCTGTGGATGTCCGCCGAGACGGGCCAATTGTCTCCAAGCAGCGGCGATGGCCGGCACGTCCGCCTTTTCGATCTCGTTGACGTCGGCCTGCTCCAACAACGCCAGCAGCCGGGCCAGCGTCGTGTTGCGGCGGCGCCACTGTTCGGCCTCGCGCTCATAGCGCTGAGCGCTCTTGCGGCCGATCAACAGCGAGCGGTAGTCGTCCCAAGTACGAACGAACGCCTCCCAGTGTTTTTGTTGGTGGACGCTCCGCAGCCGCCTGAGCGCCGGAATTGCCTCGCCAGCGCGGCGGGCGATCTGCACGGCTTCTTGGGCGGCCGGGTAATCGTCGAGCAGTCCCGGAAAGTAAAGCCGCTGGATATCGACCTCGTTGCCCGCCTCAATGGCCGCCTCGAGCGCCTTGCGGCAGTCAACGCGATCAACCGCTTCGCGAACGGCCCCGTGCAGTCGCGGCGGAACATCGTGTTCGATGCCTTTGCGCTGAAGTAACTGCAAGGCGCCGTCCCAGTCTTGCCCGACGAGTAACTGCTCGACCTTCTCGAACGGATCGAGAATCTCGTCGAGCGACGGCACCCGCTCGAAGGCGCCGCGATAGGCATCCAGCAACGCGGACGTAAGCTCGCCGACCAACTCGTCCGGCGAATTCATCAGGTCGGTGTACAGTTCGCTGTTGTGTGGGTCGAGAAAGTCGCTGGTGCGGAATAGCAGCTTGTCGTAGCTCGGCTCGTCGACGTATTTGCGCCACAAGTCGGGCGCCGCGGCCAGCGCCCGTAGCGCGGTAAGGATCATTAGTGAGGAGAAATTGTCCAGGTCGAGCGACAGCGGCGTATTGTTGTCACGCTGCGGATGCTGGTACGGCTCGACGCCGATCTCCAGATTCTTGCGGCCGACCAATTCCGGCACGCACATGCAGTCGTAGTCGACCAGCCGCAGGCGGCCCGCCTCATCGACCATGATGTTGCCGTGCTGCAAGTCTCCGTGGGCGATGTGGGCGCGGCGCAGTTGATCGACCAGCTCGACCCATTGATCGGCGGCCGAAAGGAGCGCCACGGCGTCGCGCCGCTGGCACTGGCGGGCCAGCCAGCCGAAAATCACTTCGCCCTGTACCCACTCCATGGTAACCAGCGGATAAAACTTGCCGTCGCTGGGCGAACGAATGCCGGCCTCGATATACTCGAAATTGACGAGGCACGGCAGCGTACGATCGCTCAGGTATTGGCTGATCGCCTCGTAACGCTCGCGCCGCTCGTCGCGTCCCAGATTGAACACGCGGACCGCGATCGAATTGCCGTCGGGCATCATGCCGCGATAGACCGTGGCAAAATTGCCGGCCCGCGGTCGCGGCTGCCCCAGCGAATTTTTCTCGATCTGGCAAGCCTTCAACTCCGCCGCGCGGAACGCCACCTGGGGCGTCTGCAAAATGCGGCTGAAGTCACTAGGATTGGGCCAGTACATGCTTCTATTCTACGCTGAATGGGGTGGAGGGGGGTATTAAATTGTGAACATGTAAAGCCGCGACCAGTGGTCGCGCCAACATCTCGATACGCAATGTCTCCTCGCAAACCGCTCTCATCTCTCCGCGGGCGCGACCACTGGTCGCGGCTTTACAGAGTTTATTGTCTACTCCAAACAAGGATAACCATTCACATGCAGCAGCCACATAAGCGGCTCAAAAATTCCGAAGGGGGCGATGGTTTGTTCTCGGGGATTGGTCTCGCCGAGGTTGTCCAGGCCGACGGCTGAAAGCGGGAAAAACATCGATCGCCGGCCAAATAGGCCGTCTAATTGTTGCTCCAGGTTCCAGTGCGGCCAGATCGTTCCTCGCAGGTCGCGGAAAAGTTGTGCCCTGGCTTTGATCGCTCGACGAGACAATTCTTCGCCGTCGGGGTCGACCTCGGCCAAGCGGCGATAAAACTCATGCAGCGGGCGGCCCTCTTCGTCGCCGGCATACGGCTGGGCGGCCAGCAGGTCGATCTTCGTAATGCAAACGGCCACCGGCGTGCGGATGACCGCCTCTGAGTTGAGATGCCGCTGCCGACGCAAGTCTCGGCCAAGCGCCTCAATCGCCTTGGCCTGTGGCGATCCCGGCTGGGTCGGGTCAAGCATCAGCAGCAGCCCAGCGGCCTGCAGAGCCCGCCGCCGCCGGTAATCGTCCGCGGCCACATCGGTGGTGATCGATCCGGCGTAATCGAAAACGCTGGCCATCACGTCGCTCGGCCCGAGCCGGTCGCGGTCCTTGAATTGCAGACACAGCGGCATGGGGATCTCGTCGGCCTCGGTGGCCGGCGGGCCTTGGCGATTGAGAATCGCGGTGACGATCTGATCGAACGAATCGCTCTTGGCCGACTCGTTCTGTCTAAAGCGAACGGCCCGTGGGTGACGGCCCTCGGTCAACTGCCGGTAAACCATCGCGGCCCATTGAGTCTTGCCGCAAGCGGCCACGCCCAGCGTGGGAAAGCTCAACTTTGGCAAACCACACTCGGCCGTGGCAAACGTGTAACGGCAATAGACGGCCGGATCGCGATTGAGGCGGTGGCCGCAGCGCAGGCGTCGGCGGTCGTCGTCGAGCGGCGCGAGCGATTCCTCGGCGGCGCAGCGCGGGCAGGTGTTGGCCGTTCGCTGATGTCGATACCAATCGGCCCGCCAATAGGCCAACGTCGAGAGCGCGGTAAGGACGACCAGCGAGAGGCCGAATCCGACGCGGACCCGGCGGCGTTTTTTCAACAGGGTGCCCGTGCCGGTGGCCGCCGCTTGGAGCTGCTCGTCGACGCCGCGCAGTTCATTCACGTCGTTTTGCATCGCCTCGACGAGCCGCTGCTCGACGGCCAGATCGACCGACAGATCGTGAATGATCTGGCGTGACTGCCGCCAATCTTGCGCAAGTTGTTGCGACTGGGACGGCAACGCTTTGGACAGCGATTGATGCCAGGCGTCGAGTGCCGCTTGATACGGCGAGTCGCCGGTCGTGCGTGCCGCTTCGAGGAGCTCGATTTCCTTCGCCAAGGCGGCGTTGACGTCGGCGGCCCGCTGTTGCGGCGGGATTCCTCCGGCGGACGAGGCGCTCAGCAGCGATCGAAACAGTCGGTCGCCAAACAGAAACGTCGCGGCGGTCGCCAGAAACACGACGAGCAGCAACACGCCCATACCAATCGTCAGCGTGAGCGCCGTGCTGCGTCCGCCATGAAACACCTTGCGAACTTCGTGCCGCCTGGAGTGTAAGCCGAGGCCGACCAGCGACGCGATGGCCAGCACGGCCGCCAGCCAAAACCAGCGATTATCGAAACTCATCAGCGCGGCCCAAGCTCCGGCCGCCTGCTGGGCCCGACTCGTCTCAAATAAAGACACTTGCCGGCGATACAGTTTCGTTCGGCTGCGCTGCCAAACGCCGACTCGGCTGGCGATCCGTCCCTCGGCGTCGCGCTGGGCAGCCAGCAACTGCTTATGAACCGCCTGTGCGTCGCCTTCGAGCAGCTCGCGGAAGACGGCGTTGACCTCCGGATCGATCGACTTGAGCAGCGCCAGCGTGCCGCCCTTCGGTCGATTGGTGGTCAGCCACTCGGTTTCGTTCGCGCGAACCTCGGCCTGGGCCAGCAGTGTCTCGCGCGTTTGAAAACCTCGCACGTACTGCGCGGCGGCGCCGCCCGCGTCCTCGGCTGCCGCCGCGCGCGGGCCTGAGACGACCGCGCACACGACAGCCAACGCCGCCAACAATCCCATGCGGCGCAGCACGATCCACGGCGGGGCCGCCTCCTGGTTTCGAATGATTCCAACGAAGTAAGAAATACGACACCTGTTAGTTGGACAGCGCCACTTTGAGCTGTGATAGCACGGTTTCGGATTCGAGTTACGGCAGGACACGGGAACGGCTTATTGGACTCCCCGTTCCCCTCCTTTGCGACCTCCGCGATCTTCTGTTCAAACAATGGCGCCTGGCTCATCTTCGATCAACGACTCATCGTCTCGAACAGAAAGATATTGGAACAGAAGTTCACGAAGGCCGCAAAGGAAAGAAGCAGCTTGGCTGGTGTGGTTCTTGTGCGTATTCTTGAGAAGAGGAATTCGGCAGTTCGATCTTCTGTTCATCCCTCAATTGCATGCTAGGCTCTGTCTCAAAAGTCGATTGTGGGTGGCTGATGGCTGGGCTTGTGTCGCGGGACGCTACCTTCCGTCGTTTCGTCCCTGTTATTCTATTTTATTCGGACTTATGGGCTTGGATAGGCACGAAACACGCCCACGGTCGCCGTCGGAGACGCCTCCTACAAGCGGGCTGCCCGGTCAATCGGCATTTCCTGCGTCACTGGCCGCGGCGGAGCGAAAATACCTCTCGACGGCGTGACGACGGGCGGGCGAGGGTCGGTCGTCGTCGAAGGGCGATGTTGTGCGTGCATCGACTCCTTCGCCGAGCCTTTCCTTGTGCAGGCGGAGTGTCTCGATCGAGGCGCGATGGCCGGCGGTGACATTCGGGCTCGGCCCCGCATCGTCGGCGTCGACCGGCACGAAACACATCGCCATAACGACCATCGCCAGGGCACCAACGACCCACGCCCGACGCGGCGGCCGTAGCGATATGGCACGGCGCACGTCGATGCGGCCGGCCGCCGCCAGTGCGTCATCCACCTGCCTTCGTTGGAACGCACTGTTGGCGCCGCTGGCAGAAAATTCCAAGGCCGAAATGAGTCGGTCGTGCAGCCGGTAGTGACGGTCGACCGCCCGGGCCGCCGCCGACAAATCGCCGCCGCGGACGTAGCCGGCGATCGCGCCCAGCAGCGCCGCCACGATCGGCACGGCGGCGATCAGCCAGCCGGCAATTAACTCGCCGCCGATCAATCGACCCGGGAGCAGCAGCAGGGCGACGATCGAACCGAGAAGCAGAGCGCGGGCGGCGCTGCGCAGGGCGGCGCCGAGCCGCTGTCGAGCGACCGCGGGGGCTAGCAGGTTGTTGAGTTGGTTTTGCATGTCGTGAACGAAAAAGGGGATAAGTCCAATTATCTGCGTCAGCTACATTATGAGAGGCTTCGGACCAACCGCAGAAAATTGGACTTATCCCCTTTTTCTGCCGAGGGCCACGCGCCGCAGGGTTACGTCGATGACCAGCAATAACGCGGACAAGATTAACAGGCCGCTCCACAATCGCGCGGGGCGGAGCACCACACGGCCGTCGGGCGCGAATACATCGGCCGATGTTATCGCGAATTTCCCGCCGGAGATTTCTGCGACGGCCTTGAGCAGTTCGACGTTGGTGGCCGCGCTGCGCAGCTCCGGCGAATAATCGACGCTCAGACCGCGGGTTGTGTGATATAACTTTTTCGCATCGCGACGGACGACGCACTCCAGCGTGTAAATGCCTGTGTGTGACGTGTCGAGGAGCGCTTCGTAACGGCCCGGGGCGATCTGTCGCATTATCACCTCATTCGCCCCGTCGATCTTCACGCGACAATCCAAACCGTTTTGATATCCGCCCGCCGAAGTCGTCGCCTCCAACGTCACCCGCGACTGTCCCCACTGCGGACGCACGCTGAGCGTAAAGTCGGCCGGCGGCGGCGCGCGCATCGCGTGTCTCGCCAGCCGTCGCCAAAAATCTTCGTAACCGGGCCACTCGGTCCACTGTCCCGCCCAGCGGGTTTTCGCGTCGGAGGTGAACGCTATTACAACGCCACGCCCGTAACGCCACCAGGCCAGCAGCGGATCGCCGGCGTCGGTGGCCAGCACCAACTCGGCGGTCGGCTTGGGCGAGGTCTGGACATAACCCGACAGCGCCGGGGCCGAATGGATCGCGGCGCTGACCAACTTCGGCGAAGGGCTGATCACGTGCGGCAGGAAGACGCCCTCTTTGAGCACGCTCTTGGTCGCCTTGGCGACTTCATCGGCGAAGATATCCGGCAGTTGTTGGGCATTGTCGCACTGGTAGTGTCGCCCACCCGCGGCCCCGGCGATGTCGCGCAACACGACCTGATCTGCGTCAGCACCGACGGCGATGGTCGAAATGGTGATGCCGGCCGCCGCCATCGCCTTGGCCACCGCGTCGAAATCGCCCGGGGCCGACAGCCCGTCGGTCAGCAGAATCACATGCTTGCGGTCGGCGTCGGCTTCGCGCAGCGCGAGATAGGCCTTCTCCAAAGCAGGGTACATGTTCGTCCGACCGCTCGGACTCAGTCGATCGATCTGGGCGAGCACGGCCCGCTTGTCGGCGAAGGGGCGAATCTCGCTAACCCACTGGGCGTCGTCTCCAAACGCGATCACGCCGATTTTGTCGCGCGGCGAGAGCCCCTCGACCGCCTTCTTGGCCGCCACCTTGGCCAGCTCCAGCCGCCGGCCGACGCGCATCGAACTCGATTTGTCGATCGCCAACACCATCGCCATCGTCGGCTTTTTCTCCGCCGCCTCGACGTGGCCGGAAACCGGCAACATGCGCTGCAGATCGCTCTTGGCCAACGTCTTCGGGTCGAACGCCGCGCGGCCGCCGATCACCAACAGCCCACCGCCTTGCTCGCGGACGTAAGCGTCAATCGCCGCCAGTTGTTTCTTGTCGAGTTGGTCGGCGGCAACATTGGAGAGAATCAGCAGATCGTACTGACGCAGCTTGTTCGGATCGGCGTCCATCTGCCGGGGCAGCATCTGGTCGACTGCAAGCTGATCGGCTTTGAGCACTGCCAACAGCGGACCGGCCAGTTCCGGCTCGCTCTCCAGCAGCAAGACTCGCGGCTTCGGATCGATCATCACAACAGCCCGGGCGAGATTATTGCCCGCCCGGGTGTCGTCGACGTTTTCGATTTCGGCGGCGATGATCGAGCGGCCCGAGCTGCCAACGCGCAGCGTCGCGCGAAAACGATTGTCTCCCGCGACGAGTTGTACGTCCTGCCGCGATACGCTTTCACCGTCGCGAGCCCACTGCAGCACGCTGGCGGTGTTGCCGCTGCTGCGGACCACAGCCTCGACGTCGACCATGCTGCCCGGGCGTGCGTGCGACGGCGCGTTCAATTGCACGACCAGCACTTCCGGCGCGGCGAACGACTTCAGCGGCACGATCGAAACCGGCATCCCCAGCCCGGCGGCCGCATCGAGCAGCTTGGCGCTTGGCGTATGGCCGTCGGAGAGCAGCACCACTTTGCCAACATAGTCGGCGGGAATGGTCGCGGCGGCGGCTTGCAGATCCAGGGCAAGGTCGACCCATAGTTGATCGTCTCCGGACGCACTTCGGTCGCTGGAGGCAATCGTCACGATGGCCGATTCGTTTGAGTTTTTCCGCCCCACGGCGTCCGCGATGAATTGCTCGGCCGAGGAGCTTTCGGCCGGATCGACACTGGCCGTGCGGTCGTGGACGAACACCACGTATTGCTGCTCGCTGTGACGCAGCCAGGTCACGCCGCCCAGAGCCAACACCAAACAAACGACGATAGCAACTCGCAGCCCCGTGGTCAGGCGCCCGAACAAGGCACTCATGCCGGTGATGCCTTGGCGCGCCGCATAGAACACAACGGGCAAGACAACCAGCAGCACCAGCCAGCCGGGGCGGAGTAGTTCAAGTTGTAAGAACGGGATCACCATCGTTATAGAATCCAGCGTTGATGAAACGCCTGCCATTCGACCAGCAGAAAAACCGAAGCCAACACGATCGCCGCATAGGCCGGCCACAGCGGCATTCCGCCCTGCGCGTCGTTGGGCTCTGTTGCGTCGAGGGCGGCCCAGCGATCGTGGTCCATCAGCGGAATCTCTGCCACGATGATTTCACTTTTTGTCGTCCGCCCGCTGAGCGAATCGATCGCGCCGGCCACCAGCAGCGGAAAGCTCTCGTGCAGTCGTAAGTCACCCTTGTCTGGGTCGGCGGCCAACAGCAACACGTCGCCCGCGGGCCGGCGAATTCTCAGGTAAAGCGGATCACCGGCGGCGTTTTCCGCCAGCACTTGAGCATCGCCCAGCGGCACAATCTGGCGAGACGCCGACAAATAAGCCTGGTCGAGCCGCACATTCCGCAGCAGGCCGTCCGCGGGTCGCTGAACATCCACGGTGGTATCGTCCAGGGGCTGGGCAAGCCGCCAAAGTTCCGACGAGCCGGTCGGGTTGATGACCAACAGCGGCCCGGGCGGAAGCGGATTCGGTACGACAGCATCGAGCACGGTCACTTCGACGTCGGACGGGACATTCTCGACGTCGTCGACGACCGTAAGCTGCACCTTGGGTAGCGCCTCCAGGGCTCGTCGCAGCACGGGCTTGCCTTGGGTGACCAGTGCGACGCGTGTCGAACGCGATGCCGGCACCATCAACTCGGCCACGTTATCTTCGGTGACCGCATCACTAAGCTGAAGCGTGGCGGTGAGCTTTCCGCCCTCGGGCAGATCGAATTCGACCGTTTCGCTCCAACGATCTCGGCTTGCTACCTTGACGGTCAATACCTTTTCTTGCCGTCCATCGTGGGCGATCAGCAGCGTTGTTTCGACCGGCTCGCCCGACAGATTCGTCACTTCAACAAACACCTCGCTGGTGCCCGAACGTAAGAAGTTTTCCCGCACCGCGAAACGGGTGATCGCCAGATTGCCGCGTTGGCCGCCCAGCGAGATCAATTGCACGTCGTCGGCCGCCGCTAGACTTGTTGCGCCCTCGAAAGCTGCATCGCTTAACACGACGATTTGGCCGCCGCTACCCTGAATCACGTCAGTCTCGATCATCCGTCGGGCCAATCGCACCGCCTCGGTAACTCGGTTTCCGCCGCCGCCATCGTCCAATACAGTGCCGTCCAAAACCACGCCGTCGAGCGCCGCGTGCAGCGAATGACCATGATCGCTGAATCCGATGTGCCGACGAACGATTTCGCCGGCCGAGAGAATCGCCATTTTGTCGTGACGCCGTAGCGTGTCAATCAGCGCGGCGGCCCGGCGTTTAGCTGCGTGCAGTGCGTCGGTCTCATCGCCCGCGGGCGTCATGCTGGCCGAGGTGTCGATCACCAGCACGATTCGCCGGGCCGCCGCGCGCTCGGAGAATGTCGGCTCGACCAGCGCGACGATCAGCAGCGCGAGCAAGGCAAGTTGACAGCACGCCGAAACCGCGCGGCGCCGCGTTGGGCTGGTGCTGCCATCGCCGACCACCTGACGCCAGATCATGCTGGCGCCCACTTCGTGCCGGGGCGATCTCAACCGCAGCAGATACACCAGCGCAATCGGCACCGCCAGCAGCAGCCACCAGATCGCGTTGGGATCAAGCAAAGTCATGCGGGTGTGCTTTGGTCCAGAGACGCCGCGTGCATCATCCCCAGCAGTTGTCGATCGAACGGCCGCTCGGTCGTGATCTGTGTGCAGCCGAAGTGACGCTCTCGGCAGCAGCGCCGCACGGTGCGGCGAAATTCGTCCATCAGCTCTCGATAACGCTGCCGTTTTTTGCGATCGAGCACGACGTGCTGGTCCGACGCCGGCTCCAGGTGAGATAATTCCACGTCACCCAAGTCGTTCATCTTGAGTTCGCTGGGGTCGAAAATCTGTACCAGGTGGACGTGATGGCCGCGGCTGTGCCAAACATCAAGTCCTCGCCCCACGCCGCGCGGATCGTAAAAATCGCTCAGCACAATCACCAGCGCAGGCCGCGGCTGCCGGCCGATGAGTTGGCGAGCCGTGCGGTCCAAGTCGGTGTCTTCTCCTTGCAGGCTCATCGATTCGATCGCCGCTAGCAGCGCCCGCACGCTTCGCTTTCCGCGCTGCGGCGGAAGGGTCGCAGTCAATCCTGCGGAAAACGCCGCCGCGCCGACACGGCTGAGATTGGCGAGGCCGACATAGGCCAGCGCGCCGGCCAATCGCCGCGCGTAATCGAACTTTCCGCCCAACGCCATGCTCGCCGAGCAATCGACCAGCAGCCACATCTGCAAGTCTTCATCGCCTTGGAATTGCTTCGAGACCAATTCATCGTGCCGGGCACAGCGATTCCAGTCGACGTAGCGCGGATCGTCTCCCGCCGCATAGTCGCAATAGCCGGTCACCTCCGTCCCGCCCGCAAGTTGTCGCGCCCCGTGATAACCCAACACCCGGCCGCCAAACTTCCGCCGCGATTCGCCTGCGAGACGCTCACAGCGCGCAAGAAAATCGCGATCGAAAAGCGGCCTCTCGGTATATCGTGCGTCGGTGGTCATGGTCAATTTGATCGAAGTCGGGTGCCATGGGCAGCTTGCCTGCCCTGGCCCTATAGTTTTACTTCAATCCAGAAACAAGGGCGGGCAAGCCGCCCATGGCACCCGAATCCGTGGTTGTGATGCAAAGTCCCTACTTCCCGATCGACTGCAATACATCTTCGACGATCGCGTCGGGATCAACACCGTCGGCTTGCCCATCGAAGTTGAGAATCAATCGATGTCGCAGGACGGCCGGCGTCACGGCACGAAGATCTTTGGCCGAGACGTTCGATCGCCCGGCCGTCAAGGCTCGCACCTTGGCGGTGAGCACCATCGCTTGGGCGGCCCGCGGCCCGGCGCCGAACTGCACATACTGCTTGGCTTTCTCGGCCGCATGGGGACTGCCCGGCTGGGTTGCCGAAACAATACGGACCGCCGCGCGACGAATCTCCGCGGCGATCGGCACCTGCCGAACCAAATCGCACATGTCGAGAATTCGCTTGGCATCAAATAACCGCTCGACCACCGGCTCTTCGGCTTCGGTGGTGCGGGCGACAATCTCATCCAGCTCGCTCTCGCTCGGCGGGCGGACCAACAGCTTGAACGTGAAGCGGTCGAGCTGCGCCTCGGGCAGCGGAAAGGTGCCTTCCATCTCCAGCGGGTTTTGCGTAGCGATTAAGAAAAACGGACTCGGCAGCGGATAGGTGCGGTTGGCCACGGTCGCGCCGCCCTCTTGCATGCCTTCGAGCATCGCCGACTGCGTTTTCGGAGTCGCCCGATTGACTTGATCGGCCAGCACGATGTTGGCGAACAGCGGCCCCTGCTGAAACTCGAAGGTTCGCTTGCCGTGCGATTCCATCACGACGTAGGTGCCGATCACGTCGGCCGGCATCAGGTCGGGCGTGAATTGAATCCGCCGAAACTCCAGATCGAGCACATCGGCCAGCGTGCGGGCCAGCAATGTTTTGCCGAGGCCCGGGGCACCCTCCAAGAGCACGTGCCCACCGGCGAACAGCGCGGTAAGAACGCCTTCGACCGCGTCTTTTTGCCCAACGACGACCTTGCCAATCTCCTGCTTCAAAGCCTCGTAATCAGCGCAAAACTCGTCAACCTGCTGGCCAATGTCGGCCGCCGGTGGAACGTCATGTTCGCCTTCGCTGCTCATCGAAAGAATCCTCGGGTAGTTTTGTTTCCGCGTTTAGCACGGTTCGAGGAATAAGTGTCTCGCGAGATGCTGATCGGCGAGCGGAGGCCGTGAGGCCGCCGGTAATTCCTCGTTCAGGGTCAAGCTCTTCGCGAGTGGTCGTATCACCCCCGAGCTAACGCTCGCGGCTCGCCATCCAAGAATGCGACACTTATTTCTCGAACGGTGCTTAGCTGGCCCGCACTCCATTTTTCCAAGCTCCGTCAAGTGTACCAAATCTGAAGCAGGAGCAAAGAAGAATACGGCCGCGTGGTTTTCGGTTAGGCTGGTATCGAGAAATGTCGTCCTGCCGAAGTCAACACAAAATCGACAACGTGCTTGCCGGCGAGCCCTGGTCGTAAAGGAAAAGTGTGTGGCCAGATTTTCTGGCAACGAGAGTCGTGGGGCAGGTTTCCTAACCTGCCAGCGAAAAGCGTTGTCTGGCAGGTTGGGAAACCTGCCCCACGTCATTCACCCATCGCCAGAAAATCTGGCCACACACAAGGAAAATGGCTAAACGCCCTAAGCACACCCGGCGTTGCCAAAACCCCGTGCTGCCGATTAGAATCCACGTCAGCACCGCATTGTGCTCCATCTAAACCCCTCGCAGCAGAACATCTCCCCATGGCCAAGAAACCCCGCAACGCAATCTCCCCCACGCGCGAAGAAAACTACCCTGAGTGGTATCAGCAAGTCATCAAGGCCGCCGACTTGGCCGAGGCTTCGCCGGTGCGCGGCTGCATGGTGATTAAGCCCTGGGGATATGCGATCTGGGAAAACATGCAGCGGGTGCTGGACGGCATGTTCAAGGCGACCGGACACCGCAATGCTTACTTCCCGCTGTTCATCCCGCTGAGCTATCTGGAGAAGGAGGCGGCACACGTCGAGGGCTTCGCCAAGGAATGTGCGGTGGTGACGCATCATCGACTCGAATCTGACGGCAAAGGTGGCCTGCGGCCGGCCGGCAAGCTGGAAGAGCCGCTGATCGTGCGGCCGACGAGCGAGATGATTATCGGCGAGATGTATGCCCGTTGGGTGCAGTCGTACCGCGACCTGCCGATTCTGATCAACCAATGGGCCAACGTCGTCCGCTGGGAACTTCGCCCCCGGTTGTTTCTCCGCACGACCGAATTCCTCTGGCAGGAAGGCCACACGGCCCACGCCACGAAAGACGAGGCGATCGAAGAGACGCTGAAAATCCTCGACATCTACGCCACCTTCGCCGAAGATTACATGGCGATGCCGGTCATCAAGGGCATCAAGACCGAGGGCGAGCGGTTCCCGGGCGCGGTCGAAACCTACAGCATCGAAGCCATGATGCAGGATCGCAAGGCCCTGCAATCCGGCACGTCGCACTTCCTCGGTCAGAATTTCGCCAAGGTGCAGGGCATCAAGTTTCAGGATCAGGACGGCCAGGAAAAATTCGTCTGGACCACGTCGTGGGGCGTCTCGACGCGGCTGGTCGGCGGGCTGATCATGACCCACAGCGACGACGACGGGCTGCTGCTGCCGCCGCGGCTGGCGCCCGAGCACGTCGCGATCCTGCCGATCTATCGCAGCGACGAAGACCGCGCGAAAGTGCTGGCCTACTGCGACGAGGTGAAGAACGGGTTACAGGCGCAGCGATACGACGATGCCCCGATCCGCGTCGAGATCGACGACCGCGATTTGCGCGGCGGAGAGAAGCTCTGGTATCATATCAAACGGGGCGTGCCGATTCGGGCGGAGATCGGCCCGCGGGATGTTGACTCGGGAGCGGTGTTCGTGGGCAGGCGCGATCAAGGGGTGAAGGAGAAAAAGAGTGTTGATCGCGCGGAATTCATCTCAACGGCGGCTGACGTGCTGGGCGAGATTCAAGCCAACCTGTTCAAGCGGGCGCTCAAGCTCCGCGAGGATAACACCCGCACGATCGACAACGTCGACGACTTCCGCGATTATTTCACTCCGGCCAACAAAGACAAACCCGAGATTCACGGTGGATTTGCCCATTGTTTTTACGTCGAAGACCCGGCGGTTGAAGCGCTGCTCAAGAAGCTCAAGGTGACGATCCGCTGCGTCCCGGTTGAGGGCGGCGAGGAAGAAGGCGTTTGTGTGTTCACCGGCAAGAGCGGAGCCCGGCGGGCCGTGTTTGCGAAGGCGTATTGATTGAGACGGAGGGAAGGGGGAGAAAGAGGGACGGAGAGACGGAGAGACGGAGAGACGGAGAGACGGAGGGGGCCCAACCGGCGGCGTTATTGACGACAGATCATCGGATCTTTTTTCTCCCCCTCTCCCCCTCCCTCCTTCCCAAACACACCATGGGCCAAATCACCGACACCTCGCCCGCCCTGCTACTCCTGCCGGCGTTCAGTCGACACGACGCGGCGCTCGATTGGGCAAAGCGGCGGGCCGAGGAAACCTGCGGGCCGGTGGTGCTGGAAAGCCCGGTGTTTGAGTTCACGGAGACCGACTATTATCGCAAATCGATGGGCGGTGAAATCAAGAAGCAGTTCTTCGCGTTCGAGAGGTTGATCGACCCGGAGCGGTTGGCGGAGATTAAGCGGACGACGAATGACTGGGAAATCGAGTATGCTGAATTAGCTTCGCACGCCGAGCCGCGTCCGCTGAATCTCGACCCCGGTTACATCACGCTGGCCAAACTGGTGCTGGCCTCGACCAAGGACCATGCCCATCGGATTTACCTCAGCGGGGGGATTTATGCCGAGGTGACCCTGTCTTACCGCGCCCGCCGCTGGCAGCATCACCCCTGGACCTTTCCCGACTACCGCCGGGCCGACTATCATGAGTTCTTTGAACAGTGCCGGGAGTATTTGCGGGGATGTCGTTGATCGCTCCGCGATCGAAACGAAATGGCACAATCCGTTTCGATCGCGGAGCGATCAACGACTATCGACGAACTCTGGACCGGTTTGGGGCGTATAGGAGTGTTGGGGTGATGGACGCTGCTGGCGCGACCAACGGTCGCGGCTTGATGTTATGAAAACGATTCTACTGATTGTTGTTGGTTGCCTCGCGCTGGGCCTCGCCCTGGGGTTTTCGCTGGCGTATTTGCAGGCGAACGGGTCGGCGGATCGGGTGGCGGATAGCCGGGAATCGGTCGGGCCCAAGCTCGTGCCCGTGGGCAAGCCGCAGCCGCGGATCGAAGTCGACAACGAAGAATATGACTTCGGCGAAATGGAACGTAACGGCAGCGGCCAGCACGCTTTCGTCATCACCAACACGGGCCAAGGCGAACTCGTGCTGCAACAAGGCGATACGACGTGCAAGTGTACGATGAGCCAACTCGCCAATAACCGCATCGCCCCCGGCGAATCGGCCCTGGTGACGCTTAGCTGGACCGGGGAGAGTAACAGCGATTTTTTCGAGCAGAGCGCCCAGATATTCACCAACGATCGGCGACGTCGGTACATTATCCTCAAGGTGCGGGGCCAATTGACGCAGCCGTTGGTGGCCGTGCCCGACCGATTCAACTTCGGCGACGTGACGGCCGGCCAATCGGCGACCGCCCAGACGGAGTGTTACGTGTTTCGCGATGTAACGGCCGGATCGCTGCGCCATGAATTCTCGCGGTCCGAGACGGCCGACTTCTTCGAGGTGACGCAAGAGGAAATCCCCCGCGACGAGTTCGAAAAACCCACGGCCCTCCACGGTTATCGTCTGACCGTTCGGGCAAAACCCGGCTTGCCTCTGGGGCCGATTCAACAGACAATTCGGCTTAGCCTCAAGGGCGAGGAGATCAAGCCGCTCGAAGTTCCGATCGTCGGCCGCGTGGTGAGCGATTTCACCTTTGCCGGTCGCGATTGGAACAGCCGCAGCGGGGCGCTCGATATCGGCGACGTAGAAAAAGGCCAGGCCATCGAGCGGACGCTGATTATTTCGGTTCGCGGGCCGCACCGCGACAGCACAAAGATCAAAATCGCCGAGGTCTACCCGAAGTTTCTCAACGTGAAATTCATGAAAAAAACCAGCAAGACGGGAGCCGACGTGCGCGTCTTTCCCCTGGTCGTTAAAATTCCCAAGGACCAGCTTTCCGGTAACTACAAAGGCGTCGGACAGAAGCCGGGACGAATCGTGCTGGAGACCAACCACCCGCAAGTGAAGCGGATTGAGATTTTGGTCAAGTTTCTGATTGAATAGGTGGGTGCCTACAATGGTAACCCGAAGCGTAAGCGAGGATGGAGAGTAACGCGAAGCGTAAGTTTTGAAGTTGCGCATTTTTTAGTCCCGGAGGGACGGCATCAATTAGCCTGGGGCGTCAGCCCCAGGGGTAATTTCGGTGATCCAGCGGAAAGCCCCGGAGGGGCGACACGCCTTGCGACGTCATCCGATGTCGCCCCTCCGGGGCTTTCATATCTTCATGCGGCCACGATTTCCTGGGGCTTGCGCTGGGCTGTTCAAAATTTGGGGTTGACGACCACTGCGGCTGATTCCGTTTCTGTTCCGCTTTGTGTTTGCTCATTTAGGGCTTTTACAGCTGTTTCACTGGAAACACGCCAATTGCAGTCCATTAGAGACGGAACAAAAGCACCTGAATCAAAAACCGTAAATCACCCCCACAACCCCAAATTTTGAACAGCCCAGGCTTGCGCCCCAGGCTATTCGATGTCGCCGCTCCGCGGCTGATTTGCGAAACTTAAGAAAGCGTCAGCGAAGGTGATGTTGCGATTGGCTGCGTCCCTCGCTTACGCTTCGGGCTGTGATTGTGGCGACCGAATTCCGATAACTGACGACGCAGTGGTATTTATCACCACGGATGGAACTGACATGAATACGAATTTCACCGCTCGGGGATGGCTGCTTTGGCGGGCCGTATTGATCGCGGCCGTCGTATCGGCTGCCGGCTGCGAGGCCCCAACTGCCGAGAAGAGCGAGCCCGACAAGAGCGAGGTGGCGGACAATACTGCGCCGGAGAATATCGCCAAGAACGCGAATTTGGAGAAACCGCCAGCCCGCGAGACCATCGCACCGCCCGCTCCGGGCCTCAAAGCATCGAAGACACTGCCTGCGCTCAAGCCCGTTCCGCCAGAGTCGAAGCCTTCGCCGAAAACCGTCGAGAAGGCGGGGCCTTACGCGGCCGATCAGAATACAGACGACGCGGTGGCCAAAGCGATTCGCCATAACGGGCCGATCTTCGAGGATTGGCCGAAGCCGAAGCTGGCCATCGTCTTCTCCGGCCGGCAAAGCGGTTACATCGAGCCCTGTGGCTGTGCCGGCCTGGAAAACCAAAAGGGCGGACTGAGCCGCCGCCACACGTTCATCAAGCAGCTTCGCGGTCGGGGCTGGCCGGTGGTCGCGCTCGATTTGGGCGGGCTGATCCGCCGCACCGGCAAGCAGGCTCAAATCAAGTACGAGCGGACGATTACCGCGCTGACGGTGATGGACTATTCCGTGATCGGATTCGGCCCCGACGATCTGCGGTTGCCAGGCATTGAGTTATTGGGCGTGATCACCAACACCGATGAAGGGTCGAAGCGATTCGTTTCGGCCAACCTGACAATTCACGACGCCAGTTTTACCTCGCGATTTCGCATCGTCGAGATCGGCGGCTACAAGCTCGGCGTGACGAGTGTGTTGGGCGAAAGTGAGCGAAAGAAATTCAAGAACGATCTGGTCGAGTTTCAACCGCCCGAGGAGGCCCTCAAAGAGGTATTGCCGAAGCTCAAAGCGGCTGGCTGCGACCGGTTGATTCTGCTCGTCCACGCGCCGCTGAAGGAAGCCATCGAGCTTGCCAAAAAACTGCCCGACTTCGATCTGGTGGTCGCCGCCGGAGAAGCCGAAACGCCGCCCGCCCGATTGACCCAATTAAAAGACAAGGGCACCCGCATCGTGCAGCTTGGCTACAAAGGCATGTACGTCGGCGTGGTGGCCCTGTTCGATGACGAAAAACAACCGCTACGTTATCAACGGGTGCCGCTCGACGCGCGGTTTAAGGACTCGGCCGAGATGAAAAAGATCATGGTCGAGTATCAGGATCAACTTAAGTCACTCGGCTGGAAGGGGCTGGGGCTCAAACCGCTCGCGCACGCCAGCGGGCGAAAATTCGTCGGCAGCGAAACCTGTGCGGAGTGCCACACGACCGCGCATGCGGTCTGGGAAAAAACACCGCACGCCCACGCCCTGGAAACACTCACCAAGCTCGACCCGCCGCGGCATCACGATCCCGAGTGCATAAGCTGCCACGCCACTGGCTGGAACGCGCAGAAGTATTTCCCGTATACCGGCGGGTTCGACAGCCTGAAAACTACGCCGCTGTTGACCGGTAACGGCTGCGAAAATTGTCACGGCCCCGGCGCCCGTCACGCGGCGGTCGAGCAGGGCGAATTGGAGGTCACTGAGGCCGAGCAGGACATGCTCCGCGAGTCTCAGCGGCTCACGCTCAAGCAGGCCCGCGATTCGTGCCTGGCGTGTCACGACCTCGACAACAGCCCCGAGTTTCACAAGCCGGACGTGACCGAGTCGTTTCGCAAATACTGGGAAAAAGTGAAACACAAGGGCAAAGATTGAGTCCGACTGATCACTGGCCCTCATGCCGCGCTGCGCCGATCCGTTTGGGGCGATGCAGAACGCCCCGACTGGCAGCGGAGATAACAGGCCGTTTTGTGCAGGTATTGCACTTCATCAAACCCCTGTTGTCGTAGGTGGTTTCTGAGCGCGTCGACGGCCGCGTCACCGACGATGTGAGGGTGCAGTTCGACGATCATTTTCGAGATGCCTTGCAGCGACGTTTGTTGCAGTAGTTCGATTTCCGCCCCTTCCACGTCCATCACGATCACGCTGGGCGAAAATTCGGCAATCACCTCGGCCAGCGAGTCGCTATGCACGGTCACCGGACCGCCCTTGTTCCGATCGAGCAGGCTCGACGATATCACGTTGGAATCGACGTAGAAAGTGACGTCGGCGCCGTCGGTCGTGATCGCTTTCATGCGCAAATTCGGGCTCCATCCGTTCAGCGCGTAGTTGTTGCGAATGACCGATTCCACAACACCGTTCGCCTCGTAGGAGAGCACGTTGTCGGGCCCGCAGATTTTCGCACAGAGCAGGCTCACCAGGCCGATGCCGCAGCCGATTTCCAACACCCGGTCGGTCGGTTCGATGAGTTCGTCGACGAGTTTGCGTTCGGGCGCTTCGTAGGTGTTTTTGAACAGCGCCGTGCGAATGAAACGAGGCAATATTTCGGCGCGGGTGTCGATGAGGACGCCGTCAATTCTCAATCGCTTGAGATTGATTAAGCGGCGGCCGTGCATGCGAAGGTTTCTGAAGAATCGATACATGAGGCCGGCGCTCGGTTTGCGGCTGGTCCAAGATCAAATCGGCTAGTCAACATAAAACAGACCAGAAACCATCACTTCGTCGTTTGACGGCAAGCCGGTCTCTTGCATGGTCGCTTTGCACCAGTTCGTCGAACGGTACAAGAAACAGACAATCAACTCAATCGGTCTTGGGCGCCTCGATCAGGGGGCGTCAATCCTCCAGGAACACGGACGCCCTGCACCGGCAAATCGCGAAAAAACGACCTTGTGTCGCAGTCGCAATTTACTAGACTCCCGCGACGTAGGTCTGTAAATGTGTGCCGCTGCAACCATGCTAGCCGGTATTGGTCGAGAATTGCCTCGGGCGAACCAATGACATGAAACTTCTTCGCTTTAATTCCTATGACGAATACGTCGAGCTTCAGACCGAAACCAACAAGCAAAAGCTTGGAAATGTGTGGGTATCCGACAAGGAATTGGCGGTTGTTGCCCGCTATATCCGCCAGCATGTTCCGGGCGCCGCGTTCGGCATTTGTCACGGGGTGCGGAACGGTTACGAAGTACATCGCCTACGAGAGTTGCTCGGAATCGACGTGATCGGCACGGAATTGTCCGAGACGGCAACGGAATTCGAGCACGTCATTCAGTGGGATTTCCACGAGGTGGACGAGGCCTGGCAGGGTCGTGTCGATTTGATTTATTCCAATTCCTGGGATCATAGTTACGATCCGGCCCTGATGCTTGATCGATGGATGAGCTGCCTCACTCCCACCGGCCGGTGTTTCTTGCACTGGACTCCCGATCATGGCGAACGGGCTGTTGGCGGGGCGGACTGCTTCGGGGCCTCGCTTGAGGAACTGACGCAGATGGCGGAAGAGAAATACGAGGTAGAAACCGTCTTGAAGGTCAAGCAGTGGTGGGGCCGCCGTCTCAGCTTGTCTAAGAATGTCCGCAACGTGCTGTTCGCTTCACCGCGAACCGTTCGGCTCGTCGTGATTAAGCATCGAACCAAACAGCATGCACCGCCGGCGAGAATTAAAAGGGGACAGGCGCATATATTGGGTTCCTTAGGGGCATTGGGGTGTAAATAGTATCAGTGTTTCTTGGTCACAAGGTTGGATCGCAGATCAATTTAACCCAAAGCCCCTTGTTTAACCAATATATGCGCCTGTCCCCTTTTTCGCCTCTGAAAAAAGGACTGTTAGGAAATGTCGACCGTCGCCAGCAGCCACCGGGCCAAGAGATTCGGCCGACCGCTCCGCGGGACTCAAGCGGCCAGTCGGCCCAAACTACCGCTGTCGGCCTTCATTATTTGCCAGAATGAAGAGGAGTATCTTGGCAATTGCATCAAGAGCCTCATCCAGTGTACCGAGATCATCATCGTCGATTCCGGTTCGTCCGACGGCACGCGCGAACTGGTGCAACGCTACATCGACGACGGCTGGCCGATACGATTCGTTCACCAAGACTGGCTCGGCTACGCAGGACAAAAGCAGTTTGCGCTCGATCAATGCTCGCAGCCTTGGTGTCTTAGTATCGACGCCGACGAACGGCTCGATGAACCGCTCAAGGACGCCTTGCCGAAATTGCTCGAAGCGCCGGAAACAACCGTTGGCTGGCGCATTGCTCGGCGGCCCTATTTGATCGGCTACGGCTACACGCCCAGGCGCGCTCACGAACGTCGCAATCTGCGTTTGATCCGCAACGGGCGGGAAGCGTTCGATCAATCGCTCAAGGTGCATGAAGGCATCGTGCCTAAGGGGCACGTCGAAAATTCCAAGCAAGGCAGCCTGCTGCATTTTCGCCCGCTGCCGATTGAAGAGCAGATTCTCAAGGAAAACAAGTACTCTTCGCTCAAGGTCGATCAACTCATCGAAGCGGGCAAAGCGCCGCGACCGCTTCGGCTGTTGATCAATCCGCCGCTTTACTTCCTCAGGTTGTATGTGCGCAACGGTTTTTGGCGTTGCGGCATTCCCGGCTTGATCCAGGCGATGACCGGGGCGGTTTATTCGTTTTTGACCGAATCGAAGATGTATCAGCGCCACGCGCTGGAGCGAAAGCCGCCGGTGGATGACTGCCGCAACGGCGATTTTGAAAATGAGTGAGCGATTGGCCGCTAGCCCTCGGTAAGCTCATCGCAGCACTCACCGGCGGCTAGCGCCGTGCCGCTCACCAGCGAATCAAATCAATCGAACGGTCCTTAGGAATCTCACTCCATGAAAGTAATGCACTTTCATTTTGGCAAGGACGGCGGGGCGGAACGCTTCTTCGTACAGTTGGTGGGCGCGTTGGCTCGGCGCGACGTTTCGCAAAAGATTATCATTCGGCGAAATCGAGTGTGGCGCAAAGAGATCGAACAGTCGGCGGAAATTACGCAGAGCAATTTTCGCACTTTCTCGCTCGATCGGATATTACTGCCCCGCGCCGTCCGGCGCACCGCACGGCGATGGAAGCCGGACGCGATGTTCGCCTGGATGCCCAAAGGGGCCCGGCTGATGCCGAGCGACGCCGGCTGTATTCGCTTGGCGCGGCTCGGCGATTACCCGGTGCGGCTCGATGATTTCAAGAACATCGACGTGCTCGTCTGCAACACGCCCGGCATCGCCGAGCACGTCAAGACGATGGGCTGGCCGCGCGGCGTCGAGGTGATCTCCAACTTCACGAACACGCAGCGAGTAGCGCCGGTCGATCGCAAGGTTCTCGACACACCCGACGATGCACGATTGATTTGCAGCATCGGGCGATTCGTGCCGCGCAAGGGATTCGACGTGCTGATTCGGGCGGTCGCGCAGATGAAGAGCACGTATCTGTGGATTGTGGGAGATGGTCCGGAGGCAGAAAACCTGCACGGGTTGGCCAAGACGCTCGGCGTTGAGAACCGCGTGCGGTTCGCCGGCTGGAAAACCGACCCTCGTCCTTATGTGGCCGCCGCCGACGTGTTTGCCATGGCTTCGAGCCACGAGCCGCTGGGCAACGTCATCCTGGAAGCCTGGGCCCAGCGACGGCCCGTCGTTTCAACCCGTTCAGAAGGTCCGCGGTGGTTTATGCGCGACGGCGAGAACGGCCTGCTCGTCGACGTCGGCGACGCCGCTGGATTTGCCGCTGCCTTTGCGAAGATCGAAGGCGATGCCGTTCTAGCCAAGAGGCTGATCGCCGGCGGCGAGCAATCGCTGCGGGGACAGTTTTCAGAAGAAGCCGTAGCCGGTGCGTATCTCAAGCTATTCGCGTCGCAACGTGATTCAGGCGGACAGAGGCGCGCGGCAGCTTAGGCAGCAGCGCATAGTCGTTGTTCGCTCCGCGAACGAAACGTTTCGTTCGCGGAGCGAACAACGACTATGCGGCCTGCGATTCAGACGGCGGCAGCGCGAAGCAGACGTTCCGTGTGGCCGGGGTGTCGAAATCGAACCCAAAGGTATCGATGTCTTTTTGATACCAATCGGCAACGATCTGGATCGTCTGTTGAGTGTAATAGTCTCGGTAATCTCTCGTCCGCAGGCCGCTTACGTTACGGCGGCGAGGCTCCTCGGAGAGTCCGAAATACCGTATCGATTCGTCACCCAGATGTTCCTGGCGCAGCAGATCGGCGGCGATCGCGCCCTGTTCGTCGACGACATAGTCGACCTGCGGATACCAGCCGCGAATCGCCCGATGCCAATAGAATTCTCGCCCGCCGTAAACGTGTCGCTCTTCCAGGAATTCTTCAAAGGTCGCCGCCGCGTAATCGCTCGCCGCCGCGCCGTTTTTCATGGCGAGCCGCGCGAAGCGATATCGGGATACCACGCGCGACCAGGGATTGCGCACCACCGCGACCGGCTGTAAGCGGCGTTTCACCTGCGGGGCAATGTCGATCAGCCGGGCATGTTGGAAGCCGTGGTGTTCGCCGTTGGCGTGCATGACTTCCAAGAGCTGACGAGTGTAAGCCCGACTTTTGTGGAAATGTGGCTCCGCGCTGACCAATCGGCCGCTGAGCAAGGGCGACTTGCGGATGGCGACGCCGGCGTTCTTGGGAATGTGAATGAACAGAAACCGCGCCTTGCCCGTGTAATAATCGAAATAGGCTTTGAATTGGCGAAGGGTCATGTGCTGCTCGCGGATGAAAACGGCGCGTTTCTTCGTTTAACGGCAAGCCATTCATAATCGTAAGTGATGCGGCCTTACGCTGCGACCGCCGGGCCTTCTCCGGTCGACATCAATCGCTCGTACATCAAGATCAGGTTTTCGGCCTCTCGCTCAAGCTGAAAATTCTTGCGGATGTGATCAACGCCGGCTCGGCCGGCAGCTTCACGCCGAACATCGTCATCCATGAGTTGGGCCGTCGCGTCGACCATCGCCTGTAGGTTGTCCCGCTCGACGATCGTTCCGGTTTCGCCTTCGACGATCAACTCAGAGAACGCTCCGACGTCGGCGGCCACCACCGGCACGCCGCAGGCCATCGCCTCGAGCGGGGTCAGGCCGAAACCTTCCCAGCGCTGCGGCGCGATGAACAACGAGAGTTCCTGGTAGCGGTGCTCGATGTCGGTGTGCTCGCCGATGAAGCGAATGCGGTCGGAGAGACCCGCCGCGGCGATCTTGTCGCGCAGCTGCGTCTCGAACCGGCTGTGTTCGGCGGTGGTCCGGCCGGCGATCACGGCGATCCAGTCAGGACGATCGGGCAGCAGACGGATCATGGCCTCGACGAACAGGTCGGTGCCCTTTTGGTGACGAATTCGCCCGAAGCAGCCGGCGATCTTCACTTTCGGATCGAGACCGTGGGCCCGTTTCGCGTCAGCCATATCCGCTGCCGGGCAAAATCGCTCCGTATCGATGCCGTGCATGATGACCGTGTTGGGCACCTGCAAGTAAGTTGCGGTCTTGCGGCTAGTGGCAATCACGGCGTCCATGCGGCGGATCAGCCATTTGGTGAACGGTTTATGGTGCCGCTGCGATGCCGAGGTGAACAGCAGCTTCAGCGGAGCGCGAAAGACATGCCGCAAGATCAGGCCGCCGACCATCTCGACGTTGCGGCGGGCGTGCCACACGCGACAGCGCCGCTTGGCTGGCCGGCGCAACAACCCCGGTACTTGCCAAAAACGGATGCGCGGCACGAAATCGGGCAAGCCGGGACCGAAGGCGGCGATGCCGAGGCGCATTTTGTCCTGCAAAGGAACCAACTGTACGATGGTCGAGGTGACACCCGACAGCCGCTTCTTGAAATTCGGCGCGACGACCTCGATGTCTCGGATATTTTCCATGTCGGCCCCAAGAGGAGTGTCTATCGAAGCGGCATGCTCCGAAACGCCCCCCGGCGACCCCCAACTCGACATGACTCCACGAGAAACTTTAGCAAAAACACGACTTTTCTGTCCGTTCGCCATTTGGCAGGTGACTTGCGGCGATTTGTTTTTCTGCGGGTCACCCGGCCAGCGCCCAACGGCACGACAGCAACAACTTTCGAGCTGTCTCTGCTAGCGGACTGGGGCGGCTGCCCACCGCTTGGAAAGCTAGCGAAGTGGGCCGCGACGCAGAGACATTCGTGGTTGGTCCGATTGATAGCATGGCACGGTGGTGATTACTCTCAGGAGCCCTGTATGTCCAGAGCGATATTAAGAAACTCGGTCGCGATCTTGCTGGCCGGCCTCGCATCCGCCGCCAGTGCAGCCGGGCAGCACCCGGGGTGAGCGTCGTCGTTGGGCACCTGCTGCCGGGCGAAGGCGGGCCGAAGCCGGCTGTCCCACAGGTACAGCTTGAAGTCGCCGGGTCCACAGGGCGAAAGAGCTTCGACGGGCGAGCACCACGGAGGTCGACGGAGAGAAATTCGCCCACAAGTTCACCATCAATCACGATGGCAAGCTGTTCGTCAAGTCGGAAATCGTCGACCTGAAGGTGGTCGAGTCGTTGGACGCAAAGTTGTTCGAGAAGCCGGAGTAGCGCCTTGTCAATGCTAACAACAATTGGGGTTGGACAAACCAGCCGCGACGCGCTAGCGTCCGGTTCTCGCGGCGGAACCGTGGGCTAACGCCCGGCGGCTAATTTGAAGATTAAGGCTCGACACGGCACTACACCTCGGCCAGCGGCTTCGTCGCGTCGCCGAATTTTTTGAGACGGACGCCCATCTTGTCCATCATGCTGAGGAACAGGCGGCTCATTTGGCGATCCGCCTTGCCGAGGTAATTGAGGTTTTGCCCGCCTTTGATCCGCCCGCCGCCGCCGCCGAGCATCACCACCGGCAACTGCGTGGCGTCGTGACCGCCGTGCAACATGCTGGAACAGAGCATCAGCATCGAGTTGTCGAGCGCCGTGCGCTGGCCTTCCTGAATCGCATCGAGCTTGCGGGCGATATAGGCCATCTGCTCGACGAAAAACTGATTCACTTTGAGCCAATCGGCGGTGTCGTTGTGGGACAGCAAATGGTGGATCATGTAATCGACGTTCAAATGCGGGAATCGCAACGTGCCGTGGTCGTTGTTGAGCTTGAGCGTGCAGACCCGCGTGGTGTCGGTCTGAAAGGCCAGCACCAGGATATCGCACATCAGACGCATGTGTTCGACGATGTCTTGCGGGTAGCCGTCCTTGGGGCGCGGGATATTCGGCTTGCTTAGCGTCGGGCGCCAGCCTTGCAATTCGCCGCGCTGGCCGGCCCGTGCGATGCGCTGTTCGACTTCTCGCACGGAGTTGAGATATTCATCGAACTTCTGCTGATCGCTGCGGCTGATGTCGCGGCGAAAGTCCTGGGCGTCGGCCAGCACGGCGTCGAGCACGCTTTGGTCGCCGCGCTGCGCTTTGTCTTTGAACAACTGATCGAAGGCCAGCGACGGGTAGACCTCCAGCGGAGTCGGCGAGGTGGGGCTGCTCCAGGAAATGTGCGAGCTGTACAACATCGAGTAGTTTTTGTGGACCGATGGGTTGGCCTTCTCGCAGCCCAGCACCAAGCTTGGCACTTTGGTTTGACGTCCGATCCGTTGGGCGACGATCTGGTCGACACTGGTGCCCGAGCGAATCGTTCCGCCGGCGGCCAAAGGCGCGCCCGAAAGCAGGTTGCCCGTTTGCGAGCTGTGAATGTTGCCCTTGAGCGCCTCGGCGTTGTAGAGGCCGCGGATGAAGGTCATGCGGTCGCGAAAATCTTCGAGCGGCTTGAGCACCTTGCCCAACTGCATCGACTTGCCTTGGCCCTTGGCCCACCACTCGCTTTTGTGATAACCGCAGCCGGAGAAGAGAATCGCCATGCGCGTGGGAGCCTGGCTGCTCTTGTCTTTGTTCTTCGGTTCGTCACCCCAGACGCGGAGCGATTCCATCCACGGTAGCGCCATGCTCACGCCGATGCCACGCAACATGGTTCGTCGGGAAAGATGATGAGTCGTCATGGCGGTTCTCCGTTGTGGTTAGTTTATAGTCGTTGTTCGCTCCGCGAACGTTACGTTTCGTTCGCGGAGCGAACAACGACTATGCTAATCATACCCGAAATCGCGTCCGCGCATCTCCCGGAATTGCCGGCTGGCGACAATCATGGTCACGGCCACGCTGAAACGATAATCGTTGGCGGCGAGCTGCTTTTTCATCTCGGCCAGCAGCGGCTCGTCGGAAAGCTGCACTTCCCGGCCCAACGCATAGCCCAGCAGTTTGCGACAAAACTGCCCTACGACGTCATCCCGCCGCGGCCCCAGCAAGTATCGACGCAATCCGTCGATGCCCTCGATCGTCGTGCCGTCGGGCAGCTTCGTCTTGGTGTTGACCGCTTTGGGGCGAAGCCGACCGATGGCGTCGTATTGTTCCAGGGCAAAGCCGTACGGGTCGATTTTTTCGTGGCACTTCGCACAGGCGGGGGCCGAGCTGTGTTTCTCGATCAACTGCCGAGCCGTCAGACCGCGGGGCGGCGCTTCGTCGGGCAATTGCGGAACATTGGCCGGCGGCCGAGGAAGACGCTCGCCCAGCAGCGTTTCATAAACCCAATTTCCCCGCAGAATCGGACTGGTCCGCGAGGCGCCCGATTGGCTGGCCAAAACCGTGGCCATCGCCAGCACCCCGCCGCGGCCACTCTTCCGCACGCCGTCGATTCGCCGCCACTGCTTTCCGCTGACGCCGGCGATGCCGTAATGTTTCGCGAGCGATTCGTTCAGAAACGTGTGATCGGCAGCGAGCAAGTCGAGAATCGAGCCATCCTTGCGGAACATGTGCTCAAAAAATCGCACGGTTTCTTCGTACATCTCACTTCGCAGGCGGGCGAACTGCGGATAGAGCTTTTCGTTCTTGTCGTCGTTCTCGTCGAAGTTTCTCACATGCAGCCATTGGCAGGCGAAGTGAATCGCCAGCCGGCGGGTGCGATCGTCGTCCAGCATTCGCCCGGTTTCTGCCAGCAGCGTTTTTTCGTCGGTGAGCCGACCGGCTTCGGCGATGCGGCGAAGTGATTCATCGGGAATCGATGACCAGAGGAAGTAACTCAGCCGAGTGGCCAGCTCCGTGTTGGATACCGGCGCGGACTTCTTGCCCGGGGCCGGCTGTTCGCGGCGATAGAGAAACGCCGGCGAGGTGAGCACACGGGCCAACGTCAGGCGGATGGCCTCGTCGTGCGGCATCTCGGCCTTTCGCAGTTCTTGGTAGAGTCCCCGCAGTTGTCGGCGTTCGCCCTGCGTTAGCTTGCGACGCCAAGCCCGCCCGGCGAATTTCACCACCGCGGTGACGTGTGACGGCTCGGCTTCGATTAGTCGCCGCCTAAAAGCGTCGGCCCGATCGTGAATCGGCTTCTTGAGCACCTTTAGCGCCTTGACCAAATCGGGGCGGTCCTGGGTTGCAAATTCCGAGATCTGTTCGAAGGCGGTGACCAGTTCCAACGGCTCCCGGCTGACGAAGTATAATTCGTCCCACAGCCGATCGAGCCGCGCCGTCTGCTGGTCGCTGAGCATCAGGCGTCGCAGGTACACGTCTTCTCGGTAAAACAACGTCAGCGTGACGACTTCGTCCACCGGAACGATCCGCTCGTAACACATGGCGATCGGAAACAGGTCGCGAAAATCCTTCAGCGCCGATTCGACACGTCGTCGTGCTTCGCTTCCGTCACCAGCGATGATGGGAGCGGCGAGCGACGGGTTTCGGTCCGCAGATTTCACGACAGACACCGAAAGCTGGACGCTGCCGTCGCGGCCGTGCTTGGGGTCCAACTGCCCTGTGACGACCAGCGAACGGTCCGCGGCCAGTGCTGCCGGAATGCGCAGCTCAAGCACGGCCGGCGCTTGTACGGCCAGATCGCGCCCGTCGATGGCATGGCCCAATGGATGCTTGCCGAATCGCGGGTCGGGTTTCACGCCCTTGAGCAGCGCCGCTCGATCCAGTGGAATCGCGAGCGTTTGCAACTGCTGAAATAACAGGGCGTCTGGCGAATTCGCATCGGCCGGCGGCGCGGACGTCGCCAGCGTCTGCACGCGCGCCGCCAAGGCTCTTCGCTTGCCTGCGTCTTTCTCCGCTTGCCAGGCGGCGAGCAGTGAGCCCTGGGGAATCGCGACCACCTGGCCTTGAGTCTTATTCACGTCCTTCATCAGACCCTTGTAAAAATGCCACACCCGCTGATTGCCGTATCGATCCGCGTGCGGGTTGGCCTGCAAGATGTTGCCAGAAACATCTTTGCCTAAATCCCAGACTCGCTTCTTGCCGCTCGTCTCGGTAATCGTCATGTCGACCGCCGTCAGATCGCAAACATGCGAACCCTTGCGCGGGCCGAGGATCAGCGAGATCAACTCGCCCTTGCGGACCGCGATCGTCGCCGCCGGCATGGTCGCCTTGCCGCGCACGTCGAATTCTCCTTGCCAAAGATTGCCCGCCTTCGCGCTGGTGCGATGCTGCACCACCCACTCCACGCCGTTTCCGCAGGCGAAATGAGCATCGGCCACACGAGCCTCGACCCGCACGACACCGTCCAGCGGGCTTTGCCATCCCATGGCGGCGAACAGCGTGGGCGAAGGATGCGCCACGACCCCGTGAGGCCGCGCGGTGCCGGGAATCGTGACTTGCTGATCGGAAGAATTTGCGCTGACCGAGGGCGTGGCTCCGCTGCCCCAACCTTGAATAAAGTCGTAATTGCCCGACTTGAGCATCTTCTGCGTAAAGTGACCCTGCACTGCGACCGGCTGAGACGCCTTCACGTCCAAGTAGGCGAGCCACGTCTTCAAGAGGCCCGGGTCCAAGCGGTGCCGGGCGGCTAAATCCGCTACGGAGGTTTTTTCATCGGCGGCGGCGACCGCGGCAAGATACGCAGACGTTTTCTGCAATGCCTCGCGGCGCACTGCCGTCAGCCGCTCTGCATACCCCGCGACGTCGCGTAACAACAAGACCGGATGGCCGCCGCCTTCCAATCGCGGGCTTTTCCAGAGGACGTAGTCACCTTTTCCGCCGTCTCCGGCATCGCTCGCCGAAAGATAGATCACGATGTCCTTGCCATCCGCCGGCTTCGGCAGCGGCAGCTTGAACTGGCGCCGCGAGGCAACCGGAGTCACCGCCTGTTGCCAAGACGGCGGCCCGCCTTCGCGACCGATGTGCCCAATCGTATTGAATTTCCACAGTGCCTTTTGCCGCTGCGCGATTTCGGCGGTTAGCGCCGCAGCGTCTTTCGCGCCGGCCGCTCGCCAGCGGGTCCGCAATGGGTCGAGCAGCAACGACGGTTTCCCCTTGGCGGTGAACATCCGCCATAAGGTGCCAAGGTATTTGGCGCTCAGGCCCCGCTGGCGAGCCACCGCGTCGATCGTTTTTTTGCCGGCCGTCAACGCATCGCGCTCTTCAAGCGTCGCGGCGATATAGCTGCCGAGCGGAATCCGCCCGTCTTGATTTTCAGCGACCGTGTACTGTCGATAGAGCGTGCGAATCTCACCGAGCAGTGCGTCGGTTCGATCGCGACGCGTGACGTGCGGCGAGAAGCGAATCCCCTCGGGCAGCAACATTGCGTGCCGGGCGATTCCTTTGCCGGCGTCGAGATACTTGCGAACCAGCGACGGCGACATCGACAACGCGCCGCCCGTGTTGGTGAACCCTTCGCCCGCCGCGCCGTCGATCGGAAACTCGCGAGTCGGATCGAGCGATACGACCCCGGTCAAATCGCGGACCGTGTAGGTGTACTCGGCGTTGCTCAATCGCCGCAACACAACCGGCCCCGGATCACCGGCGTGCGCCTTGGCCTCGGCCGTTAGAAAAGCACGCACCCACATCCGCAACTTAGTTCGCTCGGCATCGGTCGGCTGCCGCTTTTCTTCCTTGGGCGGCATCTGGCGGCTGTCGAGCATCCGGCGCACGCTTTGCCAAACTTTCGGCTGCCGGCGAGCATCGGCCAGTTTTTCAAAGGCGGCGAAGTCAATCTCGGCCTCGGCATCATCGCCGGCATGACACTCGTGGCAGTAACGTTTCAGCAGCGGACGAATGTCTGACTGATAAACTTGCTCAAGTCGTTTTGCCGCCGGCTGATTCTGGCCGATTGCAGACGGCGACAGCCCCAGGATGACGATCAATGCGCCGAACACCGCCGTGCGCAACTCGATTCTTCCCAGACCGCCCCACGTATCGAAAGCTGCCATGTTTGCACTCCCATCCGGCGGTTGTGGACCTCGCCGGGTCGCGCGAGGACTTTATCGTGGCGGAACTGATACTTAGATTATTCAGACCAACCAACCGCGTCAAGATTCCGCCTTCACGGAGCACGGGCTACTTGAGGGGAAAAGGGGACGCAGCTCATTATTCTTCAACAAAGAGCTGTTCAACAAAGAGCTGCGTCCCCTTTCTTTCTCCTCAGTACGATAGTTTGAGTATACATTCGGCGAGCAAATCGGAATAGCATCGATAGCGGGCCAGTAGCCCACCGCCGTAGTTGTCGCTGAAATCTACTCGGCGGATTCTCGACCAATCTTCGGGCCGCGTGAATTTAAGCCTCTTGCCCAGCCACGCAATGTAACGCAGCCGGTTCTCAGGCTGATCCCAAAAGCCCTGAGGCACGCGGGCGAACATCCACTCATGCCACGTTCGCCTCAGGTCGGCATCCCTGACGACTTCTATTAGCGAGTAGTCAAACAGCCGGAGCAACTCTTTGCCGTGGTTCCGCCTGACATCCTCGTCGACGACGCCATACCAGTCACTTGGGCAGACAACGCCGAGCTTCGACGCCAACCAGCGCATGTAGCGTTGCCGGTTGCTCCTGTTGTGCCAGAAGCCCATGGGCGTTGTGCTGAATAGCCACTCCTTCCAATCGTAGCTTGGCTCGTAATCCATGACGGCCGCCGAGACCGTGCTGTTGTAGTAAATCAAGAATGAGCGGCAGTTGTGATCTCGAAAATCCTGATTGGTCACTTGATACCAATCTGCCGCGCGGCGATAACCCAATTGGTGACCCAGCCATTTCATGTAGCGCCGGCGGTTCTTGCTGTCCCGCCAAAAATAACGTGGCGATACGCCGAACAGCCATTCCTTCCAATCATAGTCGGGAAAGCATTGCATTACCCCGAGAACGGCTGAATCGTGCCAATATTGCGTAAGTACGCCGCCGCCGTGGTTGTGTATGATATCGTCGGTGGTGATGCGATACCAATCCTCGGGCTTGCGGTATCCAAGCCGCTGTCCCAGCCAGAGCATGTAGCCGCGACGATTCGCCGGCGATGTCCAGAAGCCACGCGGCACGGGTGGCTCGGTCCAGTAAGGATATTGGCTTTCCCATTTTGACAGTTTGTTTGAGTGAGGCATGATTCGTTAACCCAGCCGCTTGAGCTTGCTGATCCGCCCGGTGGCGACCCATTCCGCTACGAAGATGTCGCCGTTGGCCCCGAAGCAGGCGTCGTGCGGATGGACGAAACGCCCGTCGAGCCACTTCTTGCGATCGTTGCGAATACCTTTGACCGATTTGATCCGCTTGGCGTCGTCGCCCAGCCGAGCCACCACTTCGTCTTTCTCGTTGAGGATCGTCACGCGGGCGTGTAGCTCCGGCACGAGCATCAGGTTTTTCCAGGTGTCGATGTTGGCCGGCAGCCCGTAGCCCGATTGCGTCTTGATGTGCTTGCCTTCCATCGTGAGATACTGCACCGTGTGATGCGCCCGGTCGCAGATGATGATCCGCTGTTCGCGTCCGCCCCGCCGGTCGACCCAGATGCCGTGCGGCAGGTTGAATTTCCCCTCGCCTTTGCCCGGCCCGCCGAAACACGACAGCCACTTGGCGTCTTTATCGTAACGGTGGATGTAATACGATCCGTATCCGTCGACCAGCAGAAAGCCGCCGTCGTCGAGAAACGCGAAGTTGGTCGGCAGGAAGCGATTGCGGCCCCAGATCTTTTGCGGGTTACTGGCTTCGTCTTTGGCATACACGCCCGACTCGACCGGGGCGTGCTTGTGCCAGACGACCTCGCCGGTAAGTGTCAGCTTCGAGAAGGCCTTGACCTGTTGATAGGCACAGACGTAGAGAAACTCCTCGTTGCCTTCGGAGCGAACCTCGATGCCGTGCCCGCCGCCCTGATATTGCTTGCCGAACGCACGGATGAACTTGCCCGTCTTGTCGAACACGAAGATCGAAGGGTGATCCTTTTGGTTGGTGCGGCCTTCGTGAATCACGTACAAGTTTTCGGCCGCGTCAACCGCCACGTTGTGCGTCGTCTGCCAGGTGTACTTCGACGGAAGCTGCGGCCAGTCGTGGATGACTTCATAGCGATAGTCACCCTCGCCGAGGATCGTGTTCTTCGAGTCGGCCTTGTTGGCGGTGACGATGGACGGGGCGACGACCGTAGCGGCCACCGCGGCGCTGCTGGTGGCGAGGAATCGGCGGCGGGTGGTGGAGCGAGAAGCGGTCATGTCTTTTTTCCTTAGATTGCGGGGCAGAGTAATAAGCTGGCTGTCGATAGTTTAGCCTCGCGCGGGCCTAACATGCAAATCGGGGGTGTCTCGGTCGCCGCTAAGGAAAAACAGCGGAACAAATCACTTGTTTCGAAGTGTGTTCGCTGCGATTGCAGCAGCTTCCTTGATCCACTTGGAATCGGATCTTAAGTGCTGCCGGACCATTTTGCCGACACGCTGATCGCTCCGTAATTCTTTGACCAGTTTCGCTTGCTCGATCTTTTCAAGGTGCTCGCGGGGATTTTCGCGCGGTGGATCAAGATGACGTCCGCCAAGAAATGTGAGTGCCGATAACACATCCACCTTTTTCTTGGATTCAAGCAGTTTGATCCAGTCAGCGCGACTTTTCGCTTCAGGCATGATCCCCAATGTATGGTTGGGATGCGCATAGTCGTTCTCCAGTATTTTCCCTTTTGCGTCCTCCATCCGCAGGAAGCGAAGACGACCATGGTCAAATGCAAAGTACTGTTTTGCCACGTCCCGTCCCAGGACGACTGGCGAGGTTTCGATCGTGATGAGATGTGCCGCGAGATCATCGGAGTACGAGAACGAAGCGCCCTCTAAGTTAATTCGCCATCCGGTTGAGAAGGCCCATTCGTTTAGTTTTTTTCCGGCTTCGTCAAAAACATGGATTCGCGCCGAAGAGATTCCCGGAATCGAGAAGATGCGCTGGCCTTCGAAGACAAGGAAACGCTTCGGCATTGCTTTTGTGGTTGCCCAAACGTGCCAAGGAGACGGACCAAAGAACTTGAGAATCGGGTCTTCTTTTTTCTTACCAAGCATTTTTGACAGTGTCGCAGCTTCGTCTTCGGAGAGTTTTTGTAAGTTCTTTCCGACAAACGCATCAAGTGCCGGTGATTGTGCCAGCGCAGGCAATGCCACGTTGGTAACGATAGCAAGCATTGTCATCAAACGAATCATGGGAACGTCCTTGCTACAGATCGATTCTCACGCCGCCAACGTGTCGCATAGTTTTGGAGCCTCACGCGAGGCTGGCACAATCAGCAGCCAGCCATTATCCCGTTTCGGGTGGCGAGGGGAAAGAGCATAAAACACCCACGAAGCGTTGCCGTTTGAATTTGACATGTTAAGTGGGTCGTTTTACAATGAGACACGCGCGGAGAATGGGCGAACCGACCCATAAACCGCCATCCGTTGATCAGATTCTCCCGGCCTCACTGGTACTTTGTCGGGAAAGACTTATCGGATCAACCGAGTGCTTGAATGGTCCGCAGATTTCACAGATACGCGCAGATGAGTGAAATAGTAAGCCCTCCACAAGCCGTCTGTGGATGACCGAAGGATCTGCGTAAATCTGAGATCATCTGCGGACAACCCCGAGTGCATTGTCAGGATTGACCGTCTGACCATCGATCTAGCCGTGCGATATCTCAAAGATGCACGTCTTCGCATCCCGAGCAACAAGTGATTCCGGGTGATCGAGTAGCTGCTTCAACCTGGGCACGTCGTCAAGTTTGCCCACATGGGCGAGTGCCAGGAGACCCTGACGCACGAGAGTCGTGTCGTCGTCGTCGATGGCGGACATTGCCGCCGCGTGCAGGTTTGACGAAAAATCTGGAATGGCGTCGCAACCTTCTTGAACCATTCGCCCGTACGACTCCATCAAGAACGGCCGCTCAAACGCAGTCGGCCAATGCCGCGTAAGGAACTGCCATTCGTAGGATGAGCGAACTGGGTCAGTCATTTCACCACCACGACCTGCATCGACCAAGGTTTTCCCGATCAATCGACTTGCGGACGGGCTGAGTCGATGATTGCAAACAGCGAGCCGAGGACGAACGCAACAAGCCAGATGTACGCGTTGAATTCGACAATCCTCGACCAGGAGCGAAATACGAGCGATAATGAAACCGGAGAGATCACGGGCAGCGTGGAAATCCACACGGCTAGGCACGTGGTCAAGGCGGTAATCGCGGAGGCAACTAATCCTTAACCAAGCGTACTCGTCTCGCTGAAAATACGAGAAAACTCGAAACCTTCCGTGGTTTTGCGGGTCTAATGGGTGTGAAGACAATCCCGTTACCGCGAAACATGGAGGGTTTCGAGTGAATACGATTATACGAAAACGGCTGAGGAAGGCCAAGCGACGGATCGAGCGGCGGCTGGAACGCGGCGATGGCAATCGGGGGCGGCCGATGTTGGCGGCGACGAACGTGCATTACGAGTTGGCGGAGAAAACCCGAGCGATTGGCGTCGGCGGAATCGGCTTGATGCATCGGCTGGCTGATCA
>JADFKK010000277.1 GCA_022564995.1 Planctomycetota bacterium
GTGCCTTAGCGAACGACTTCTCACATGCGCGCTCGAATGCGACGTTGGGCGGTGGCGCCTTTCTGTCGTCCAATTCACGTTTTACACAAACAAGGATAACATCTAACTGAATCGGTTCTTTGGCTTGAGACTTCGGCGTGGCGACCGACATCTCCGCTTTGACGGGATGCGCGTTGACAATCGAAAAACCGGCACCGTGAACCGCCGTTGCCAAAGATGTCCAGCCTTCGGGCCGGGAATGGTGGTAGGTAAAAGCCAACAAGCCGTCGTCCCTAAGGACACGGCAACACTCCGCAAAGACCGCACGCAGCTTTTCGGTGAAGGCATCGGAATTGGTGTCTTGGACCTCTTTTGCGTTTCGCGTGGTTGTCTCGGCGGACACGAATCCACGCGGGCTCAACGACTGCCAGGCATAGAAAAAATCCGCCAATTCAGAGTAATGAACATTGTCGAAAAACGGTGGATCGGTGACGATCAGGTCCATGCAACGATCGGGCAAGCTGGTCGCATCCGAACTTCCGCAAGACAGATACACGCTGCGCGTCGGCCACGGGCGTGCCGGCGGCCAATTCGTATGCACGTTACCAGTGAACGGCTCACTGCATTGCACGCGGCCCTCGGCAGCACGGGAACGCCGGCTGGGTCGAACGACCTCAACCGGCGCGCGCTGATATTCAATCACCCTCAGCAATCGTGTACGGTACAAACTGGAAAATGCCCCGGAACTTTTTCGAGTTCCCCAAACATTCGCCTCGATCGGCATTCGCTCCGGTTTCAGAATATGGTGCGAAAACATGTGCCTGACCGCACCGGTTCCTTCGCCTTTGTACGACGCAAACAAATTGTTGAATTCCAAGGCGCCGGAAAAGAGGGTGAGCAACGCGTCTCGGCTCACGGAATCTGAAATGGTGGCGATATCGCGTTGCAACCAACCTAACGCAAGCAATTGGCGGGCGTTGAAGAAACTTCGCCACGCTTCATAACCGTAATTGATCGCTTGACGAGTGTTGTAGCCGGATTCTAGCGCGAGCGAAGGCAAAGACAGCTTTCCTTCGACAAGCTGTCGCTCAAGCTCTGCTTCGCACTGCCGATACGCCTCACGATCATCAGCCGTTGCTGGTAGGTAGCGTTTCTCGCCACCGGGCAGGAGAACCAACTTGGCGATCAGCCGGTGCTCGGGCGGTCTTCCTAGATTTCGTACGGAATCAATGACCTTGAACTTCTTCGTACAGGCGGAACACACCGCAAAAGCCCTTTGTGTGTTGCCACGATGCGGATCAAATCGATCATTGCACGACGGGCACACAACTTCCGAATCGCGAATGTCACCCAAAAAAATGTCGTCGCAGTGCGGACACACGACTTGTATTGCGGGCTTTCGGCTTGGGTTTGCGTTACGGGCGATGATCCGTGACCGAAATAAATCCACGTTCGCTTGGCAGTGAACGCACGGAATCTGCTTCACCCAAAAAAAATAAAGCACGTCAACTTCACGGCTATTTTCGTCTTTTGCCTTGTAAAGTGAGGTAATTCGGCGGCCCACCGTGCGTTCTAGTTGGCGGAACTCGTCCTCAATTCTCGCGAAATTAAGAGGCCCCAAGGCGACTCGCACCGATTCGGCGGCGACGGGATTGATATCGCGACCAAAGGCGGTCAGGCCGAGTTTATGGGCTTCGCCTATCGTTGTACCGCTGCCCATGAATGGATCAAAAACGGTGACTCCGTCGAAGGAGTGCGTTCGATAAAACTCTTTTTCGAGGTCCGCTTCTGGCGGGGAAATGCATCCAAGGAGAATGCCGCGAAAGACCGACCCAAGCCGCTTCGCCCACCATTTGTGAAGATGGTAGATCGGTCGGTTGATTTCCTTTCGCCAGCTTTCTCGTTCGGCTAACACTGACAAAAACTCGAATGGGAATTCGTCGTTCTCGATCAATGTTGATGTGGGTAATGTGTGCTTCGCAGCGCCAGTTGTGTCCAGCGATTTCCTCATTGCCGCCCTCCAGACTTCCTCGGCGCCTTTTCAGGGCGCATCTTGACGGGGTCATCCGGCCCGACCGCTTTACGAGATTCTGTCATCCGCCACGCAAAAAATGCGTGTTCTCGACCAGCACCGGGATTCGGGATCGTCCTGGCGATGAGTTGGTTTGTCGTCAGATCGAAGCTGTAGCCAACGATCAGCGTGTCGGCTTCACGACGAATCAGCGTGCCGACCTTTCGCCACTCACTCATAACCGGAAAGCTCTTCGGTAGAATCAGCGTGTGATGATGAGCAGCCCCCGTCGCGAGGCCGAACGGCGTCGGTGCGACGTACATCTTCCGATCGCGGATCATGATGTCGCCGTAGCTGCCGAATCCCTTGACGTTCTTGTTCTCGTGAACGTATTCGTGATCCGCGTTGAGGAAATCGCCGTGGCAGATAACCAGGTCAAGAACTGGATAGCGGTCGCCATCGGGTTGCGCAGGATAGCGACCAAAAACGTAGAAGATCGTTCGTCCGTTGTGTTGGCCGGTCGGAACCTGGCTGTTACAGTCGTAGTTGACCTCTCGCCCGGGATACGCCAATGCCTTGATCTCGTAGCCCTCAGTTAATTTGACAATCCGAAAGTCCGGGTAGCTGTTTCGGCCACCGCATTCGTACTCGAATTCAGCCTCCGCGATCCGGTCCTGGAACCAATTCTGAAAATGGAATTCCTTATCGCGCTGGCTCTCTCGGTGAATCAACTTGCCGTCGCGTATAGCGTTCACGCATTTTTTGAACAAGTCGAAAACCGTCGTTGTAGCGGGCATCAGACTATCTTCGCAGAATCTGGGCTGTTAATAAAGGATGCCTTCTCAAAAGAAAGCGACCAAACGTTCTTTTCCGTTGCGCAGCACGCCAGCCAGTCCGTCCGGTCGCGTCCCGGTTTCGAGCTCGTCAGATTTGGACGATCCCAGCGGACGTTGGCGGAGGGCGAGATAAATGGACGGGGTCGCTCGTTCTGACCGTCTTTCGTCGCGGCCCATGGCCAGACACATTGCTCTTTGGCGTGGCTTGGCGATGCGATACAAAAGGGTATGAAAACGATCCGCGGAAAACGGGCGGTGGTGACGGGCGCGGCGACGGGGATCGGCCGGGCCATTACGCTGGAGTTGGCGCGACAGGGTGCCGAGCTGTTGCTGATCGATATCGACGCAGAGCAGCTCGAGCAGACGGCCGACGATGCTCGCGCGGCGGGCGCGGTGGTGATCGCCGCGCGCTGCGACCTGAGTGACATGGGCCAACTGGAACAGGTGATTGACGAATTACGGCGGCGGTGGGGTAGCGTTGACATTCTGATCAACAACGCCGGCATCCTTTATTACGGCGCGACCGAAGCCATGAGCGGCCAGCAGTGGGACCGGCTGCTGGCGATCAATCTGTTGGCGCCGATCCGATTGATCCGCGAGCTGCTGCCGGCAATGCTCGAGAAGCCCGAGGCCCACATTCTCAACGTCTGTTCGATGTACGGACTGTTCGCCCGGCGGCGGAGCGCGGCCTACAACACGAGCAAATACGCGCTGGTCGGGCTGAGTGAATCGTTACGGGCCGAGTACAACGCGCAGGGTCTGGGCGTGACGGCGCTCTGCCCCGGCTTCGTCCGCACCGACCTGTTTTCCGCAGGCCAGACCGATCACCCCGGCGGCGTGTGTCGCCAACCGCCATCGTGGCTCTGCACCTCGCCAGAGCGAGTGGCCAAGATTGCGATCAAGGCAATCCGGCGAAACCGGGGCCTCGTGTTGGTGACGCCGCTGGCCCGCATGCTGTGGTACGTCAAACGCGCCGCGCCCAGCCTGATGACCTACCTCGGCAACGCCCTGCGCCGCCGCGGCGATTCGACGGCCGAGCCGCAGGCCGACAATCAGCCGCAGCGGCGAACCGCGGCGTAGCCTGCCGTTTGGCCCTGGAGGGGCGCTATGGTACAATTCAGTGCTTCGATTCGCGCCGTTGGTCGATCCTTTGAGGATTTGGTGCCCCATGATGAAATTAAGCGTCGATGCCGAGTTTCAGGCGAAGTTGACGCAGGCCGGCGGACCGCTCGAAATCTGCGATCAGAGCGGCCACACGATCGGTTTTTTTCAGCCGGTCCCGCCGCCCGGTCAATTGAAAAAGATGTCGCCGTTTTCCGACGACCAGATCGAACAATTTCAGCAGCAACGCACGGGCCGTCCCCTTCCAGAAATATGGAATGACCTGGAAATCCGGCACGGAACATGAAGTACACCGTGATGTGGGCCAAGTCTGCCGAAGACCATCTTGCGGATCTTTGGTTGCAGGCGGAGGACCGTGAATCGATTCGGCGGGCGAGCGACGAATTGGAAGAACAGGTTTTGCCGCGGAGCCTTTTAAGTAGCCCAGGCATTTATGCCTGGGAATCAGAAACGAAAGGATTTTTTCCCCAGCCCCTTTAGGGGCTTTGGTTTACGAGAACGCGCCGAGCGGACAGTTGCCGCGACGATGCCTCCAAGATGCCCCTAAAGGGGCGACGAAAAAAAGGGGGAGCACGGCGATCGAATCCCAGGCATAAATGCCTGGGCTAGTTAAAAGCGGTCGTGGTCCACTTAGCATCGTTCGAGAAATAACTGTCGTAGCTACGCCCGCCAGAGCGTGGAGGTCTGCCGTCTGGCGACGGCAGCTACAACTGCTCGCGGGATAGATGATAGATAAAGGACAGGCATCTTTCGGTCCATCGCAAATGCCATGGGGTTTATGTCTGTCCTTTCCTTTTTCCCTTTCTCCCTTTCTCCCTTTCCCCAGGAGCGCGGTTGATTTTGCAATATGTGTGAAAATTCCGTGATTCCGCCCCTCGAATCCGAGGTGGACGCTGGACACTGGTATTTGCGACTATCGCAGGAATAAAGCGTCGAAAAATCCACCGGGAAACGAACGAACACCTGATAACAGGGTCTGACCCCCGAAGCCCCCGATCCCGCTCGGCAAGCGGGGTTTACGGCGTCGGCCCGTAATCGACCATCTTCGTGAACGGCACTTCGTCTCGCCGGTAACCGAGCACTTTGTTTAGCGTGGTGAACTCGTTGATGCCGGTGCTGAATTCGATGTCTTCGCCGCTAACTTGCGAGGGATGTTGGTAGCCGGCGGCGTGGGCCAGCGCGATCAGCTCTTTGCGGAAGCTGCGGATGTAACGGGCGAATCGCTCGGCTTTGTCTTCGACATTGAGGCCCGCTTGTAACCAGCCGCTCTGCGTGGCCACGCCGGTCGGGCAGTGACCCGTGTGACACTTTTCGGCCTGAATGCAGCCGATGGCCAGCATCGACTCGCGGGCGATCTGAATCAGGTCGCAACCCATCGCCAGGGCAATCAGCAGCCGGTCGGGAAAGCCGAGCTTGCCGCTGCCGATCCAGATTACGTCGCGCGAGACGCCCTCGGCCTGAAATGCCTGATAGACACGGGCAAAGCCGACCTTGAAGGGCAGCGCGACGTGATCGGCAAAAGTCAGCGGTGCCGCGCCGGTGCCGCCTTCGCCGCCGTCGATGGTGATGAAGTCGGGCCCCTCGCCGCGCTGTTTCATCCGCCGCGCGAGCTGCTCCCAAAAGTCGATCTCACCGACGGCGCTCTTCACCCCGACCGGCAGCCCGGTGCGAGCGGCGATTCGCTCGACGAAGTCGATCAACTCGTCGACCGTGCCAAACGCGCTGTGGGTATTGGGCGAGATGCAATCTTGCCCGATGGGGATTCCGCGAATCGCGGCTATCGCGGCGGTCACCTTCACGCCCGGCAAGATGCCGCCTTTACCCGGCTTGGCCCCCTGCGACAGTTTGATCTCGATGCAGCGGACCTGAGCATGTTGTTTGACTTTGCGGGCCAACTCGTCGAGCGAAAAGCGGCCGTCCGAGCCGCGGGCGCCGAAATACCCGGTGCCGATCTGCCACATCAGTTCGGCGCCGAGCAGATGATACGGGCTGATGGCGCCTTCGCCCGTGTTGTGAAAACAGCCGGCGTCTTTCGCGCCGAGATTGAGCGCTGAAATGGCCCGCTCGCCCAGCGCGCCGAACGACATGGCGGAGATGTTAACAATCGACTCGGGCCGATAAGGCCGGGCGCGATCGTGCGTCTGGCCGATCACTTTGAGACACGGCACGGCCGTCGGATCGTCGAGGGGGTAGGTCGCATTCTCGTCGGGAAACGGAAAGGCGGCGTGTTTGATGATCGGATAGCCGGCGCTGTAGATCTGTTCGGTGGTGCCGAAGCCGAACGTGCTGTTTTGTCCCTTGGCCGAGGCATACACCCAGCGTCGCTCATCGCGGTTGAAGGGCATCTCCTCTTTATCGTGGGCCACCCAATACTGGCGCAGTTCCGGCCCGATCACTTCGAGCCAGTAGCGCAGGTGGCCGACGACGGGAAAATTGTGCAGGATCGTGTGGTTTTTCTGGATGAACACGTCGTAGACGGCCACGACCAGCAGACACGCGACGAGCGCGATCGGCAGCAATGCCCACCAGTAGTCGGATAGTAAGGAAGCGAGGGACATGAGGTTCTGATTCGATTTTGGTCCGCTTAGGATGCGCGCATAAAGAAGTTGAACGGCAAGACCGCTCAACTTATTTCTGGGCGGGTTCTTAATGTGCGTCATGTACGCGACCAATGGTCGCGGCTTTACGAAACGGATGGGTGAGCGTTATCCAATGGGAAAGTTGAATCTCGCGTCGACGCGCATGGCGGCCTCGTGGGGACATTCCCGCACGCAGGCCGGCTGGGCGCCGGCGAGCGAACTACACAGATCGCAGACGACCGCGGTTTCGGTGACCAACTCGATCTCGGTGCCAACCGCCCCACCGTCGCCGCCAAAGTCGGGCACGCGATCCAATCGTAACGACAACAAGATCGCATTGTAGTCGAGAGTCGTCGGCTCGTCGCCCGCGACTCGCACGGCCAAGACGTTTTCGCCGCGCCGCAGCTTGCGGGCGTCGATTCGAGATTCGTGCGTGCCGCGCCGTTTCTGCGGGGCGTCTTGCGACAGTTCGAGCAGCTCGCCGTTGAGCCACACCGTCACGTCGCCAAGGCCGCTCGTCACCTGCAACTTGTAACGTCCACCGTCTCCGTCGGCTGGCGCGTGGATAAACTGACTGCGAAAACAGAGCGGCTCACTCACGGTCGCGTCGCCGACGGTCCAACGTCCGTTAGCCGCAATCCCACTCAACGATGCCTGCACATCCAAGTCCCAAAGCAGCGGCGCGATCGCCTGCGGCCAGTGAGCATCGCGGAACTCGGCCCGCTGCCAACCATTCCCGCCAGCAGCGCTCTCGGGCGCGAATCGCCACGGCGTGCCCTCGCCGGTCACGATGCCGATGTCGTGCATTTGAATCGAATCGTAAGGACATTGCCGCTCGCACAGCCCGCAGCCGATGCACCAATCGCGAATCACAATCTGTCCGTTGTCGCCCCGCTGAATCGACCCGACGGGGCAGCCGATCATGCAAGCCGGGTCCAAACATTGCCGGCAGGCCGAGGGCACCAAAAAGCGGTCGAACCGCGGGCCATCGAGAAACAACCGCGAATAGCCGTCGTCGTGCGTGTTGATGCAGGCCCGCACGCAATCGCCGCAGCGGGTGCAGCGGTCAAGGTCGATCAACATCAACTGCTGGCCCTGAATGAATCCCTCGTCGCGAAACTCGGGCGTGCTGAGCACTGAATTGCGCGGATCCCAAGGGTCTTGCTGCGTCTGCTCGGCCGTCTTGCGGCGGCGCTCTTCGACCAGCGGCATCACCTTCGACTGAAGCTCGCTGGACGAGTCGAGCAGTTGGCGGAACACTTCGGCCGGGATGCGCACCAATTCGACCCGTCCCGATTTGCGGCCCGAGTCGTCCGGCGGATGATCGTAGGCGACGCAGGTGGCGTTGCGGGGGACATTTTCGATGACGCCCATCTCGCCGAAACAATCGCCCCGCGAAAGGTAAGCCAAAATTTGCGGCGGCCCGCCAAATCGCCGACGCTTGGGCAGGTTTTTGGGGAAGATCGCTTCGAGCACCAGCCGCCCGGCGACCCGTACCTCAACGCCGGACCAATTCTTTTTGATTCCCTTGACGCCCTTGGGAAACGCCTCGACAACGCCTCGCACGTCTTCGGACGCCAGCGGCGGGGCCATTTCCTTGGCGGCCAGCCACTCGCGATTCTTCATCACCTCGTGAAGGCCGGCGATGATCTGCCGCCGGGCAGCCGCATCCGCCTCGTCGCCGTCGGCCACTTGCTTCGCGGCGTCGCGGGCGTCTTTCGGCAAGGCCTCCCAGATTTTCTGCTTGGGCGAGGCGACCGGGCCAGCGGTTTTCTTACCGGCTTTCAACAGAGCGGCCGGTGATGCCTTGGCCTCGGCGGGCTTCTCAGACGCCGGAGTTTCGTCGGCAGATACCGTCGACTTCCCGCCCTCGAGCAGCGCCCGACAAAGGGCCGACCAATCTTCGATCTCGTCGGCTTTCAATGCCACGTCGACGCCCTGGACCACTTGCACCAACCCGCTGCGAATCACGTACACGCTGTCCGACGGATCATGTTCGTCGCAGATTACGGTGCCTGGGTCGTGCGTTTCCAAGGTGGCGCCCTGGCGAATCGTCTCCAACTGCGCGTCGCTCAGATCGCGGAAAAACTGCAGGCGGCGCAGATGACCCTTGAGCACCCGTTCTTGATAGACCTTGTCCATCGCCTCCTTATAGCCGGCGTCTTTTTGGATTTGGTCGAAGATGTTTCGCAAAAACTCCAGCATGTAACAATCGACGTCGGCGATGATCGTGGCGGAGCGGGGCGCCAGCGTCATGCAACTCATCTCGCCGAAGACTTCGCCCTCGTGCATCGGCGCCCGTCGGGTTGCGTAGTCGATGTCGGTCGGGCCATCGTTCGGAATCGCCTCAGGTGCGGCAGCGCTGGGGGGCGTGTCTGCGGATGTAAGGAAATCCCCGATCCGCTCCCAAACGCCGCGCGGGCGGGGTTGGACCGCTTGTCCGGCGAGCAGTAGCGCGGTGGCGACCCGTCGCGGTCCTGCGGCAGCGTCTTGCTTCGCCGCGACCTGTTCCAACTCCGCGACCTCCGCGGCAAGCGTCTCGCGCCGCTCAGCCGAGTCGGCAGCTTCCATCTGGTGTTTGCGCAGCGCCAGCACGTCGTGGCTGGTGAGAATATAAAACGCGCTGCTGCCGGGCTGCCCCTGACGACAGACGGCCGTGCCTTGGCGAAATCGCCGCAGCACGATCGAGCCGCGGAACTTCTCGCCGGACGGGGCCTTCTTGAGCTTCTGAAACAGCCCCAGCGTCTTGAGCTGTGCGTCGCTCAGCCGCTCGTCGTCGGGGCCCGGCACCAATTCCGCCTCGGGCTTAACAACTTTGGTTTTGACGGCAGGCGTTTTGACGGGCGCCCCTTTGGGCTTAGCTGTGCCCGCGTCGCCTGCTGGCCGAGCCTGGATCGGCTTGTGGCTGTCGGATTCTTGCGCCATCGGCGCCCCCTGGAAATATACAAGAAAAGCCGCGTTAACTGTCCCAGAGTCGAAATACCTCCCGGCCCCGATCAACCTTCGTGTCGGACGGAACACGGCGCTCATTGTATCGAGGTGTGCGAAACGGTCAAACGTCGGACGCCGGTATTTCGTCGTTCAGTTTCGGACTTTCCGCCGGCGGACGTCTTATCCCCGAGCTAACGCCCTTCGGCTCGTGTTGGAATTGCTTGCGACGAATCGCTGCGTTTGATATTCTTGCGTGGTTCACGTAGCTCGGTGCGTTGCGACGAACGGGTCCATCATGGAAGAGAGACGACGCAGTGATTATTGACCGAACCCATCGCACATGGATCGTCAGTTCGTGCGTCGTCGTCATAGCCACGACCGCCTGGTACGTCGTCTACGCGAAAAACAGCCCCGACGGCCCCAGCGGCGGCAGCCCGACGGGCCTCGCGCTGGGCATCCTTGGCACGGCCCTGATGATCGCCTGCGGATTGCTCTCGGTTCGCAAGCGGCTGTCCCGTTGGGCGATTGGCACGGCGCGGGGATGGCTCAAGGCACATATCTACCTGGGGCTGCTGAGCGTGCCTTTGATTTTGTTTCACGCCGGGCTTCGTCTCGGCGGGCCGCTCGAGCAGGTGTTGATGCTTGTCTTTGCGCTGATTATCATCAGCGGCCTAATCGGCGTCGCTTTGCAGCAGTATCTTCCCCGCGTGATGAAGTCGACCATCTCCGCCGAGACGGCCTACGATCAAATTCCCAGCGTGTGCCGGTCGCTGCGCGCTTCGGCCGACGAGGCCGTGTCGTCCGTGTGCGGAGGGCTGTTCGAAACGACGAGCGAGCCGGGCGCTGCCGATTCGCAAAACGATCTGCGGCAGTTTTACGTCCGCCAGGTGCGGCCGTTTCTCGCTTCGACCGACGGGCGGGGTTTTGCCGTGGGAAGTGCGTCGCAGGCTGCGGCGTTGTTCGCCCAAATTCGGGTGCGGCTGCCGGAAAATTTTCACGAGACGCTCGACCAACTCTCGACCATCTGCCGAGAACGCCGGCACTTGGTCGTCCAGCACCGGCTGCATCACTGGCTGCACGGCTGGCTGCTGCTTCACATTCCGCTGTCGATGACCTTGCTTGTCTTGGGTTTGGCGCACGCGATCATGTCGTTGTATTATTAGGAACAGCGCGTTCTTCTGAACCTATGCCCTGGCCCAGGTGCCTATCGAACAACGGGCCGCGATGACGCTGGTGCCGCTCTCGGTCGGCTTTCTCGGCATGCTGTCCGGCGGGCGGCTAACCGACCGGCTGGTCCGCCGGCTCGGATTGCGTTGGGGCCGCGCCCTGCCGATTTCGTTCTCGCGGTTTCTGGCGCCGCCAATGTGTTGAGTAGTAAGACTCGAAACCAGCCACCCGACTTCTATGGATCGTCCCCTGCACCCAACATCGCGTCGATCTCCGTAAGCACCTCACCAATCGAAGCGTGAATCACGGCGTCGGCCATTTCGTCCAGCCCGGTTTCGTCGCGGTTGATGATGACCAGTCGGGCGCCGCTCTGCTTGGCCAGCCGCGGCATGCTGGCGGCTGGCTCAACCACCAGCGACGATCCGAGGGCGAAAAAAAGGTCGGCCTCGCCGCTCAGTGCGATGGCCTCTTCCAACACGCCCGATGGCAAGCTTTGCCCGAACGATACGGTCGCGTGTTTCAGCCGCCCTTCGCACTTAGCGCACAGCGGCACTTCGTCGCTTGCCAGGAAGTGCTCGACCATTGGCTCCACGTCGAACGTCGCTCCGCAATCGAGGCAGGCAATACGGCGGGCCGTGCCGTGTAGTTCCAACACGCGCCGGCTGCCGGCCTCCTGATGCAACCCGTCGATGTTCTGCGTTACCACCGCGCGCAATCGCCCGAGTTGTTCCCACCGCGCGAGCACTTGGTGTCCGGCGTTTGGACGTGCGTCGGCGAAATCTCGATGCGCCTCGCACTTCTGTCGCCAGTATTCGTACCGGGCCGAAGCGCTGGCCATGAAGTCGTCGTACAAGACCGGTTGATTCTTGGCCCAAACACCGCCAGGCGAACGAAAATCGGGGATGCCGCTTTCGGTGCTGATGCCGGCCCCTGTAAATGCCACCACACGCTGGGACTGTGCTAACCACTGGGCGATTATTTTTAGCGTTTCCGACGTCTTGCCTGTCACGGGCCCCCTCCTTCCGCCATGCGCGATGCGTGTTGATTCCCACGAACCACATCGTATGGCCGCTCTCGTGAACCTGCCAGGGGCCGAAACCGTCCGCGAAATCCCAAGAATGTGGCGATTCGCTACAGGCGGAATGCCCACCCCAGAAGACCGAGGTCGACTCAGTATCGTGCCGATTCAATTGACATAACTAACTACCATTAGTTGCTTTACCACGAAATAGTCAGCCCGGTTGCTGCCGCTGGTGTTCGTTCTGATCGACTTGGTCTTCCGCTAGACAGCCCGTCGGATGGGGTAAATCTCGGAAAAAGGGGCGAAAAAAGTTGTGTTGTTTTGCCAGCCGGTTTAGAATGTGAATTACGGAGGAGTATTGAACTTACGGCAACTTTGACGATCATCCGGACCTTTTGCCTAATGATATCGATCCGCCATGCGCTGCGCCCCTCGGCGAGTCCATATGGCGTCGTTTCGATTGTCGCCGAAAATGCGGGCGTTCGCCTTGCGTTTCCGCTGGCTGTACCTACCACATGACAAATCTTTCCCACAACGTGCCTGTGAAGTCTGCCTCCGCGCAGTCCGTCACACCTCCGCCCACTCCTTGGGTTTTGGGGCGCGATTCGACCATGCGAAAAGTTGCGCAGCACCTCGAGCGTGCGGCGCAGGTCGAATGTACCGTGTTGATCTCCGGTGAGACCGGAACCGGCAAGGAGATCGTCGCCAAGCGGCTACACGAGTTCGGCCCGCGGGCCAATCGTCCGTTCGTGCCGGTCAACTGCGCGGCGCTGACGGTCAGCCTGGCGGAGAGCCAACTCTTCGGCCACGAGAAGGGCGCGTTCACCGGAGCCGCCGGTCCGT
>JADFKK010000278.1 GCA_022564995.1 Planctomycetota bacterium
GCAAATCAGGGCGACTCACGGCGGATCAGGCAGCGGGGTCTAGAAACGCGAAGAGCCGCTAGGAACCGGATCCCAGCGGCTCTGGACGCATCCCGATGAGTCATCGGGCGTGAGTGGAGGCGGCGGGAATCGAACGAGCAAACTCGATCTCCTAACGCGTTATCACGAAACGACTTAGATCTGCGGATGGGAGCCGCGGCAGCGCCTGGGCAGCGAGCAACTGACACTGATCGTCACCCATCGTCTGCCGACGCGCGACTTCGCCGCTTGGTCGATGTATGGCCCAACCTGCCCGAGCATATCAAGTTGGCAGTGGAGGCGTTGTGCCTCCAACCCGCGTTCTGCGACAAACCGGATTCACCAGCGCCCGGCAAGAGGCTGCGTTCCATCCAACTCGACACCGAGTGAACCAATCAACGCCTTGGCCACCACGCCACTGCTTCCGGCGTCTCTTTCAGAGCTTGCTCGGCGAGGTTTCCTCGCCCAGTGTTTTCTGGAGATATTGCCGGATTGGGTCGATTCTTGAAATCATGATGTCCTTCTGACAACATTGATTTCGCACGATAACACAGCCGATGTTGCCGTGCGATTGAACGGTTACCCCAGCGCACTGCTCGTGTGCCAGCAGCGAGGCGTCCTGCGGGCAAACAAGCAGTCGGAATCGACCCGCTACAACACACGGCGGTCGCACATGGAGCGGGGCAATCTGCCGCCGATTCGGGATGTTCCCGACGAGGTTTCGACGTTGACGATGGACCAGATCGAAGTGAAGTCGTATGTTGGCGGCTTGGTGAAGTCGTTTGAACGGCGTGCGGCGTGACAGCCGCAGAACTTCCGCCTCACCGCAAGGTTTCAAATGGCTCGGTGCCACTGTGACTTCGACAGTGCCCGCTGTTCTTGACTACATAGAAAGAGACACGATGAGAATCGCGACAACAACGCTGCCGACCGTCGTGGCGGTGGCTCTGATAACACTAACGGTTCACCAGGGCGTGGCCGATGAATCAGGCGACAAGGCCGGCAAGCCCGATCGCGCGGCGATGAGGGCCAAGATGCTCAAGAGAATCGACACCAATGGTGACGGAAAGCTGAGTAGGGAGGAGTTGGCCAAGGCTCGCTCTGAGTCCGCTAAGCGGCCGGGCGGCGCTGGCAAACTCGAAAACCACCGTTTGGAAGTTGTAACCTTTCCCCAAGAAGTTCAGGACGCCGACTCGAATATGAACAAGGACGCCCTTCTCTATCACCCGATCAAGAAGTCTGAAGGCAAGATCCCCCTGATCGTTCTCCTGCACGGCGCAGGAGGAACCAAACAGAAGGACGTTTCCGCCTTCAAGGGGAACCGAGACGTACGGTGGGTGCTGACCCCGGCCAACAGTAAGTACATAGCTAAGATCCTGGTCCCGCACAGCCGAAGCCATTGGAATCCTGACGCCCTGAACAAGGCGGTCGATCATCTGCTTTCCACCAATGATGATATTGATAAAGACCGCATTTACTGCATCGGCTACAGCCTGGGCGGTTTGGGTACTTGGAATTGGGCGAGGCACTCACCTGAGCGTCTTGCCGCGATCGTCCCGGTCGCTTTCATTGCGAATCAAAGCGACCTCAAGAAAATGGTCGATCTGCCGATCTGGGCCATGGTGGGAACGGCCGACCGCCGGCGTGCTGGATCAATCCCCTCGATGGAGAAAGCGCTCAAGGAGTTGGGATCAACCGTGGTTAAAACAACCATTTTTCAAGGAACGAATCATGGCCAATCGGCTAATCGGGCATGGTCTCAGGAAGGACTGCTGGAATGGCTGTTTGCGCAGTCCCGTAAGAAGTGATACTCTATACTCGACACCCCCGGCCCGATCATTCAAGCCAGGGGCGTCGTCGTTACAACAGGTTGACAACCCGGTCGGCGAGGCCCTTCTCCGAAATTAGTTTCACAGTTGTTACCGCAAGTGCTGGAAAATTCTTCGCACGACCTCTCCCCGGTCCAGTTCGCCATGTCCGGTCGGGTAGAGTTCTTTGAGAGCTGTCTCGACCGTCTGTTTTCCGACCGACATGCCAAGAGATTTGAGCATGCCGATCAGGTCGCCGTGATCGCCGCTGACCGGCTGCTGGACCTTCTGCTGGACCTTCTGCTGGACCTTCTGTTGCTTCCGGTTGTTCGCCTTCCGCTTTTTGTTGAACAGGGCTGGCGCACCATTGGCGCCAACTCCTGTTTGCCGGATGTCGAGACATTGCTCAGCGGCCAGCACTGTCCCCATTATTCATTCCAGGGCGGCCGAGGGCAACACGAGCCAGGCCGGATCGCAACCTCTCGGCTTATGTCTCTTGGCAGCTTGGTCCTTCACTCTTCCTCACCGATTCATCCAATCGTCACCAGCGTCCTGATGACGCTCTGGAGGCCACGGACAACACGAGCCGTCCTTGCAAAGTCAATCTTATCCACCGTGTCTTCCGGCGTGTGATAGTGAGCGTAGCGGAACGGTGCCGTGTCCGTGACCATCAGTGCTGGATAGCCCTCCTGCCAGAAAGGCCAATGGTCAGAACGACCAATATCCGACATCGCTTCGGGCATCGCTCCGGCCTGTGATGGGAATTGCTCGCTCTGGCGAAATGATCGAACAACTTGACGAACCAGTTGCCCATAGCGAGTGTTGCCCACGAAGGCAATAAAATTCCCTGTTGAAGGATAAAAAAGGTTGAGCGGTCGTGGATACTTCTGACTTCCCGGCGTGTTGCTATAACAGCCAATCGTTTCGAGGGTCAACATCGCCGTCACTTTTTCTTCTCTCTGCCGACAGCGACGGGCATACACCCAGGAACCCATTTGCTCCGTGTGACCGTAAGGCTCTTCCTCATTGACAAACGCTACGAAACGAAGCGTTCGATCGTTCTGCGAATCAAAGAAGGTACGGGCAAGGCTGAGGACCGCAGCGATTCCGCTGCCATTGTCATTGGCTGCCGGGCAATCCGCAACCGAGTCGTAATGCGCTCCGATGATCACGATCTCATCCGGATGGGTTGTGCCCGATATTTCCACTTCCAGATTCACGCAGATCGTGCCATCCACGTCGTACTCTTGACGTTGCACCATGTAACCGTCGCCGACCAACACGGCTTCGATGTATTCAGCCGTTTGAGCCAATTCACAAGGGCGATAACGGACATTTCGTTCGCCAATCTCGTCGGCCAGATGGGTGACGTGACGGCGAAGCTCGGAGGCAAGTGCCAGAAGCCGATCATCTTGCGGTGGCAATGGACCTCGGTGGCTCTTGCCCGGCATTCGGATCATGTTCCATGCTGCTGCGACGCAGTCAAGGAACAGCCGCCACTTGTTCATTTCTTGCCTTGTGTCCATTCTCAACCACCGTGCGCCGTGTGATGGTGACCGATCCAATTGCCATCAACGCCGGGCGAATCTCGGAGCCGAACTGATGCAAGCGGCGTTTGGGTTTCGGGGGTTGGGTGGTGGCGGACATGGTGGAGAGACGGTCGGGATGAAGAGAAAAGCGAAACAGCGAAGGTGCCTTTTCAATTATGGCCGTTGTACCCCTGTCACTAGCTCGGCAAGCGGACGCACAAGTTCCTCCAGCGTTTCGGGAGAAGTGCTGGGATATTCTACGTCATAGTCTTCGCAGATTTCTCGAACTCGTGGCTCCATTTCTTGGACCAGCGCCTTTTCGCGTCGTGCGAGAGCTTCATCCGCTCGTTGATCGAGCTGATCGAACGCTTGCCAGGCAAAGAATAAGGCAATCAGGCTAATTGCCAAAGCGCACCAACTGGTAATCTTGGCCATTTTCGTATCCCTGTGATAGAAAGGTTCCCCAGCCTCCAACGTGTCGCAAAATCCGAAAACCTCACGCGAGGTTGGCACAGTCAGCGGCCAGCGCTGCCCTCATTATCCGGTTCACGGCGGCCGAGGGCAACACGAGCCAGACCGGCTGGGCTCTTGCTGACCGCTGCACCTGAAAACATCCGGCATCGATCCCGATTTCCGGTTATTCCCCGATGCTGGCCTCGGTTAATCAAATGTGGAACCGGCCACAACGTCAACAACGAACCCGTGCCTCTAGCCCCCGTCACTTCGCATGTCTTCTCAACTCAAGACCGACCGATCCAGCATGAGTCGCCACAATCAGCAGGTCATCGAGTATTTCGACCAGACGCACAACGATTATCGCCGGCTGTGGGGAATCGATCGCCATTTGGGCTTGCATTGTGGGTTCTTCGACGAAGCACACAGTCGGCACGATGCGGCGGTAACGAATATGAACCGCGTCCTGGCAGCGACGGCCGGGATTTCGCCGGGCGATCGTGTTCTTGACGCTGGTTGCGGGATCGGCGGAAGTGCGATCTGGCTGGCAGAGAACATCAGCAACGTGCATGTGATCGGAGTGAACATCAACGAGATGCAGATCGCGATCGCCAACGATCACGCCCGGCAACACGAGGTGCAATCGCGGGTGCAGTTTCGCATCGCCGATTTCGCCCACACGGGATTGGCCAAACACACGTTCGACGTCGTCTGGGCGTTGGAGAGCATGTGCTATGCCGACGACAAACGGGAATTTCTTGCCGAAGCATACCGTCTCCTGAAACCGGGCGGGCGCCTCGTCATCGCAGACGGCTTCCTTACCAGGGACGATCTGGGGCCAAAGGAACAGAAGATTGTCGAAAGGTGGTGTCGGGGATGGGCCATTCCAAATGTGCTGTCGGTGCGGCGATTTCAACAACACCTTAGAGAGACCGGGTTCCGCAAGGTTCAATTCCGAGACATCACACGGAATGTCACGCCCTCATCGCGGCGCATCTACCTCGCCAGCCTGCTGTTTTATCCGCTGGGACTGTTGCTTTACTGGGCCGGGCTGCGAAGCGAACTCCAAACCCGGGGAATCGCCTCCGGTTATTATCAATACGTCGCCCGGCGGGCGGGATTGGGCGTGTACGACATCTGCTGCGCGGAGAAGTGATCGATGTTCCTGCTGCGAAAACCAGACGACAGGCGACTCCGGAAAATCATGGATGATTACCGGGACGTTCAGCCGTCGTACTCAGAAATTGGACACACACGCGGTCAACTCCCCAAGGGATACCAGGTCGATCAGCATCGAATTCAGCTCGGCGCGTCGCGCGAAACATTCCAGCGGGCCAGACAGGCGCTTTACGATTGGCAGATGTTCCGGTTGGATTGGCTGGAACCCTGCTGGCCCAATCAACCGATGAAAGAAGGCGTTCTTGTCGGCACCCTGGCACGCATCTTCGGTCTCTGGACGGTCAACGTCTGCCGAGTCGTGTATGTGGTCGAGGAATCCGGTGCCGTTGAAAAGTGCGGGTTCGCCTACGGAACATTATCCGGGCACGTGGAATGCGGGGAAGAACGGTTCACCATTGAATGGCACCGCGACGATGATTCCGTCTGGTACGACCTGCTGGCGTTCTCGAAGCCCGGTCACATCTTGACGCGGCTCGGCTATCCCATGGCCCGCCGCCTCCAGAAACGGTTCGCCGTCGATTCGATGCGGGCGATGGTACAGGCCGTCCAACGGAATCAGCAACATCGTGGTTGATGTTACGGTTCGCCACGCGGCCCGTCGTGTCCGTTGCCACCAGCACGCGCCGATTATTGCGTAACGAACCGAGCCGGGGGCGGCGGAGTTCCACGGCGGCAATGCGAGTGCCGCCGTGCCAAACAATCCAACCTCACCTCCCGTCCTACGAGAAATCACAGATCCCATCGTCGTCCACATCAGGGTCGAACCTGGGAAACGGCGGAAGACGTGGATTGCCGAGTTTAACGTCAATCTCGTGCCGGTCGTCGCTCGACCGTGTCATCTACTCGTAGCGTGAGGCGGCCGGCGCGAAGTCGGCTGAATTCGGCCGGGAAATGCCCCGAGAGTCCAAGATTTTGAGGAACATCGGGAGCCCGTCGGAAGAGCGAATTGGATTTTTGGCCCTCGATTGATGGAATTATCCCGACAAGGTGTGTATTCTGGCCTTTATGAATGACGTCACTCAGATCCTGGCAGCCATCGAACAGGGGGGCGGCGATGCGGCAGAGCAACTGTTGCCGCTGGTGTACAAGGAGCTGTGAAAGCTGGCTGCGGCGCGTATGGCCCGAGAATCGGCGGACCACACGCTGCAGGCGACCGCGCTGGTTCACGAGGCCTATATTCGGCTCGTCGGAACACCGCCCGACCAAGCCTGGCAGGGGCGGGGGCACTTTTTCGCCGCTGCGGCCGAAGCGATGCGTCGGATATTGGTCGAATCGGCTCGAGCCAAAAAGAGCCGAAAACGGGGCAGAGATTGGCGACGCATTGAGCTGCAAGACTTCGTCGATAGCGACCCAGATACTCCGGGCATTTTGCTGGATCTTGACGAGGGGCTAAGCCGGTTGGCTGAGGAAGACGCCGAGTCGGCGGAATTGGTCAAGTTGCGGTTGTTCGCCGGATTGTCGGTCACCGAGGCGGGAGCGGCCTTGGGCATGTGTCGCACGACCGCTTACGAGAACTGGAAGTTCGCTCGCTCCTGGTTCGCGGCGCGGGAAGGCACACGTTCTTCCTGATACAATCCCGAAGCCCTGCAGGGCAGCCGGCCCGGCAGCCCGCCTCTGGTCGTTTTCGGCCGCCAACGGGAAAAAATGCTTTTTTTCCGGACGCCTGCGGGCTGTTTTACGCATTAGATATCGCGGGACGGCGTCTGCCCTAGGATTACCGCACTGGATCAGCAGCGGCCGCCAGTTCATAAACAGAAAAATATCCACGCTTTAACCCATTTTCCGTATTGCCATGAAAGTCGATGCCATGCCCAGCAGTTCGATCAAACCGATCTTCATCGCCCGCGCTGCGCCTGACGGATCCCCAGGCTCGCCAGGCGTATCTCCAGCAGGCCTGTGGCGAAGACAGGCAGTCGCTCCGCAAGGTCGAGGAGCTACTGGCTGCGCAACGACCTGTCGCCGTCGAATCCGCTGGACAGGGCGGTCGAGCGGTTTCAACCGGCCCAGACGGGAACGGAGGATCAATTCGACGAGGAGCCGATCGATATTTCGTCGCACCCCATGATCGGTCCCTACCGATTGCTGGAGGAGTTGGGCGTGGGCGGCATGGGAACCGTCTTCATGGCCCAGCAGACAGCGCCGATCCAGCGCAAAGTCGCCCTGAAGATCATCAAGCCGGGCATGGACACCCGTGAGGTCATCGCCCGCTTCGAGGCCGAGCGGCAGGCGTTGGCGCTGATGGACCATCCCAACATCGCCAAAGTGCTTGATGCGGGCAGCACCGAAACCGGGAGCGGAAAAGGGGACAGGTCCAATTTGTGCGCAGCACCCTCCGGGCCGTCCGGGCAAATTGGACCTGTCCCCTTTTCCGCGGGTCGGCCGTACTTCGTCATGGAACTCGTCCGCGGCGTGCCAATCACCGAGTTCTGCGACGAGGGCAATCTCAGCACGCGCGAGCGTTTGAAGCTGCTGGCCCAAGTCTGCCGCGCCGTGCAACACGCCCATCAAAAGGGCATCATTCACCGCGACATCAAGCCGGGCAACGTCCTGGTCACGATGCACGACGATCATCCGGTGCCCAAGGTGATCGATTTCGGCGTGGCCAAAGCGACCAACCAACAGCTAACCGAGCGGACGCTGTTCACCCAGTTCGATCAGATGATCGGCACCCCGCTCTACATGTCGCCCGAACAGGCGCAGATGAACGGGCTCGACGTCGACACCCGCAGCGACGTCTATTCGCTCGGCGTGCTGCTCTACGAACTGCTGACCGGCAGCACCCCGTTCGACAGCCAGGCGCTCAAAGACGCCGGCTACGACGAGATGCGGCGGATCATCCGCGAGGACGAGCCGCCCAAACCCTCCGACCGCATCAGCACCCTGGCGGCCGAGGCGCTGTCCACGGTTTCCGAAAAGCGCCGCCACGATCCCCGCCGCTTAAGTCAAAGCCTCAAAGGCGAACTCGACTGGATCGTCCTGCGGGCCATGGAAAAAGACCGCACCCGGCGTTACGAATCGGCTAACGCGTTGGCAGCGGACATCGAGCGCTATCTCAACGACGAGCCGGTCCAGGCTTGTCCGCCATCGTGGATCTATCGTACGCGCAAGTTGGTTCGCCGGCATAAAGTGGCCATAACCACCTCCGCCGCCATCGCCTTGGCGTTGCTGCTGGGCACAGGCGTTAGCGCGGTCGAGGCGAACGAACAACGGGGAGAAGCGGAGCGACAACGGGCAGATGCGGAGCGAAAAGGCCTGGCAGCCATGGCGGCTCGTGCCGAAGCGGATCGAAAAGGCTTGGCAGCCACCGAGGCTCGTGCGGAAGCAGAGCAAGAAAGGCAAACCGCCTTTGCGGCCCAGAACGAAGCCGAACAAGAGCGTAACTCGGCCCGAAGCGATTTCTACCTTGCCCAGATGCGCCTGGCGCAGCGAAATTGGGACGATGGTCAAATCGGAGGTCTATACAAAATACTCGATGCGCACTTGCCGAAGACGGGCCGAGACGATCTGCGTAGCTGGGAGTGGTATTACCTGCTTTCGCGCTGCTATCAGGACGTGTTGACCTTCCGCCAGCACCAGCGCGAGGTCCACTCGGTCGCCTGGAGCCCCGACGGTCGCCGAATAGCCTCCGGAGGATTAGGAGCATTGAAGGTGTGGGACGCGTCCAGCGGGGCACTCGTTCATTCATTCGACCATGGACAAACAACGAACTGCGTGACCTGGAGCCCGGACGGCAAGCGGATTGCCGACGCGCGTGATGATGGCTCTCTTGTTTTATGGGATGCCGAAACGGGGGACATGCTGCGGACGATACACATACCTTCTAAATGGGGATCTAAGAACATTTTCTCTGTCGCTTTCAGCCCAGACGGCAAGCGATTGGCCTGCGGAACCGGGAAACTGCTGAGCGTAGTGGACACAGAGACGGGCGAAAAACTATTGGCCCTGGCATTCAAGGGGCGGGTCTATTCGCTGGCCTGGAGTCCAGACGGCAAGCAATTGGCGGTGGGAAACGACGATTTTGGCCGCTCTGAAGTCCCGCTCTGGGACGCGGAAAGCGGCCAACAGATCAAGACCCTCAAAGGTCACACCAGTCGCATCCACGCGGTCGCCTGGAGCCCCGACGGCAAGCTTCTCGCCACGGCCGGTTACGATCGTGTGGCACACATCTGGGATGTCGCCAGCGGAGAATCGCTGCATTCCCTTCCCCACTCGGGGCAAATCTGGACGGTGGCCTTCAGTCCCGACGGGCGGAGCCTGGCGACCGGAACCCACAGCTCGCAAACCACCGTGTGGGACGTGTCGACGGGTGCAAAACTACAATCGTTCCAAGGACATGCCGGCCGCGTTGGCTCGGTCGCCTGGCATCCCGACGGCAAGCGGTTGGCCTCGGCAAGTTACGATGGCACGGTGAAAATCTGGAAAATTCGCGCTCAAGATGCCAGCCCGGGCTTCGGTGATGATACCCAGCGAGTTGCCTGGAGCCCGGACGATCGACTGCTGGCCTGCGAGACCGACGGCGACGAGACCGTCGTTCGCGATGCCACGACCGGCAACGAGCTTCTCCGCCTGGCAGGGACGAAACCGGCCTGGAGCCCCGACGGTAAGTGTCTGTCGACGATTGACAAGGGCCGCCTGAGAGTCTGGAACGTCGACGGCTCGGCCGCCACCCTGCAAAAGAACCTGGACTCTATCACACCGCACAGCGGCGCGGTCGAGTCGATCGTGTTCTTGCCGGACGGATCGCGCCTGGTGTCGGCCAGCAGCGACAATACGATCAAGGTGTGGGACATCGCCAGCGGTAAGTGCCTCAGCACACTCGCCGAACACACCGACAAGATCGAGTCGATTGCCGTCTCACCCGACGGCCAGATGCTGGCCTCGGCCAGCGGCGACAATACGATTCGATTATGGGACGTGGATACCGGCAAGGTCCGGCACGTCCTGACCGGACATTCCGACGAAACCCGCGGCGTCGCTTTTTCCTCCGATGGAAAAACGCTGGCGTCGGTCAGCTTCGACGGCAAGGTGAAGCTGTGGGACACGTCGGAAGGAACATTGCTCCACACGCTCGAAGGCCACACCGAGAAATTGCGTGCCGTGGCGTTTTCGCCGACCGGCGATCTGGTTGCCTCGGCCGGCGACGACCACACGATCCGGTTGTGGAACACCGATAGTGGCGAATTCGTGGCGGAATTCAGCAACCACACGGCCGAAATCCGCGGCCTCGCCTTCTCGCCCGACGGACGTCTGCTGGCCTCGGCCGCGGGCAAAAAGGGAAGCGAGAATATTGACTGGACCGCCCGGGTTTGGGACGTGGCCACGCGGCAGCAGGTTCACATGTTGACCGGACACACGGGCGCCGTGCGGACGGTGGCCTTCTCGCCCGACGGCGAAAGCTTGGTCGTGGCCGGGCCAGGCATCCATCGCTGGCGGCTTGAATCGCGTGAACAGACGGAACTGTCCGCCATCCGAAAACCCGTTGTTTCCGCCGTGTGGAGCCCCGAGGGAGGGCGCCTGGCGATCGAGTCAGGACAAAGTGTGACGATCCGAGACTCGGTCTCGGGAAAGGAACTGCTGTCACTTTCGATACAAATTGATGCGAGAAGCGACCAAGACGCCATGGCCTGGGATCCGAGCGGAAAGCGTATCGCCATTGGAAGCGGATACACCTTGGCCATCTGCGATGCGTCCACCGGGAAAGTGCTACATGCGTTAGCAGGACATTTGCCATCGCTGCAGTTCGGGTTTAGCTTGTATGGAATTGGCGCACTCGCCTGGAGTCCGGACGGGGGCCGCTTGGCCTCGGTAGGATACGACCAGAGCGTGAGGGTGTGGGACGCATCGAGCGGCAGCGAAGTGCTCACCCTGGAAGGTCACTCCACGAAGATCGCACGGGTCGCTTGGAGTGAGGACGGCAGGCGGATTGCCTCGATCAGCGTCGACGGAATGCTCATCATCTGGGATGCGGCAAGCGGAGCGGAAGTGCTCATCTTGCGCGGCCAGGCCGCTGCGACGGACGTGTCCTGGAGCCACGACGGCCGGCGCCTCGCCGTGGTGTCGGCGGGAACGATCGAGATTAAAGATGCGTCGCCCGCCCACGAGCTTTTGTCCCAGGGGGTCTACGGACAAGATCGTGCGCGTTGGCACTATTTTAGGGGCATCCGCCTGGCAAGAAAGGAACGTATTGCGACACAGCGGGAGGCTAGCGAAATCGTATTTCAGGCGTTCGGCCTGCCAGCGTATGGCATCACCGCCCTCTGGGGCGTATCCTGGTCTTTATGACCGACGTCACGCAAATACTCTTGCAGATCGAAGCGGGTGATCTGTCCGCTGCTGAACACCTGTTGCCTCTGGTGTATGACGAGCTGCGCCGACTCGCCGCAGCCAAGTTGGCCCACGAGAAGCCTGGACAGACGCTTCAGGCCACCGCTTTGGTGCATGACGCATATATCCGTCTTGTTGGTGTCGACAAGCGTCGGCAATGGAATGGCCGTAGACACTTCTTTCGTGCTGCCTCGGAAGCCATGCGTCGCATTCTCGTCGACAACGCTCGACGCAAAGGCAGCCTGAAGCGAGGTGGCAACCTCAAACGGATCGACCTGGAAGCCGTCAATGCGACCGAGGCGATCGCGGTTGAAGACGTGCTGGCCATTAGTGCAGCGCTCGATAAGCTTTCCGTTCACGACGACGACAAAGCAACGCTGGTCAAGTTGCGTTACTTCGCGGGGTTTTCGGTTCAAGAAGCAGCCGACGCCTTAGGCATTTCTCGCGCAACTGCTGACAGACACTGGAGATACGCCAAGACGTGGCTGTACTGTGAATTGACACGGGAGAATTGACACGAGACGGCTCCCAAAACCGCGAATAAGTTTTCTTCGGATTCTGTGAGGCGCGCCGAGCGCCGTTTACGCTATCTAAATAGATCCGCAAGGCAAACCGAAGCATGACCCATCAGGCCAACAATACCGATTCGATTTTCTCGACTGCCGTGGAAATCGGCTCGCCCGAACAGTGCGCGTCCTATCTGGACGAGGCATGCGCCGGCGATCCGGACCTGCGGGCTCAAATTGACGAAATGATCGCGGCCCAGCCAAAAGTTGGGGATTTTATGGAAGAACCGGCCATGGGCGTCGTCGAGTCCATCGCCCGGCCAATCGTCGAAAAAATCGGCGATACGATCGGTCCCTACGTCATTCGCGAACAGATCGGCGAAGGCGGGTTTGGAGTGGTGTATGTCGCCGAGCAGGAAAAACCGGTGCGGCGGAAGGTTGCGCTGAAAATCATCAAGCCGGGCATGGACACCAAGGAGGTCATTGCCCGCTTTGAAGCCGAGCGTCAGGCGCTGGCGATGATGGATCATCCGAACATCGCCCGGGTATTCGATGCCGGGGCGACCGAGACCGGCCGGCCGTACTTCGTGATGGAGCTGGTCAAGGGCGGCCCCATCACCGAATACTGCGACACAGAGAGTCTTTCGACCAAGGATCGACTCG
>JADFKK010000279.1 GCA_022564995.1 Planctomycetota bacterium
TCTGTATTGCTCAGCCACTGGGCGAAGTTGCCGAAATGCAACGTGTGCCTCTTGGCGAAGTGATCTCGGGAAAGCCGGATGCGGGAAATCCGCACGTCCGGTTTGAAGAGGGGGGAGGCAATGTTAATTGCACGGCATACAGCTATTGAGGCACGAACGGGAAACCAGGATACTGATCTATGTTGGAGCCTACCCATCTAACATTCCTCCTCTACTCTACCGGGCAGTTTTTTTAGGACCAAGTCGATTCGTGTTGCCTCGTAGGTTGCGGCCAGCGTGTTGACCTCAAGAATCCCATCGGCCCCATTGTTGGTAACTCGGTATCATTTCGTAAGTTAACCGTGCTATCGCGGCCCCCAAGTGGCGCTGTCCAAATAAGAAACAAAAATTACCGCCGGTGTATGAAACGGGGCGAGCCGCGCCCTACGCATCCTCTTCCGACACCCGCACGGGTGTTTATTTCTTACCGCGAGACGATCGAGATGACGCAGATCGTCGCGAGCCGCCGCTCGAGCGGGCGTGAGAGTGGGAACGACCGGAACTGCTCGAGTGGGTGTGGGCGCGGCCTGAACTGCTGCTGCGCGAGGGGCGGCTGGCGCCGGAAGACGACCGACGGCCGGAGGACGAGGCCCGAGAAGGCCGGCTGCTGGGGCGGCTGGAACGACTCGACGCCCGCGACCGACTCGACGGCGCGACGCTTCGCCGCGTGGATGATCGAGAACCGCTACGGGCAGCGCCACTGGATGGGCGCGGCGAAGTGCGGCTCGGCCTGACCGATCGTCCGCTGCTGCTACGGGAAGGTCGGCCGGAGGTGCCTGGTCGGGCTGAGCTACGGGATGGCCGCGCGGAACTACGACTCGACGGTTTCGTCAACGGGCTTGAACTGCGGCGCGATTGGGCCTCTTGCACTCGCCGAATTGCCGCGCGTGCCGCCTCGGACGATCTCGCTCGCGATGAATCGCCGCGACTTTCGTAACGTCTGGCCGAACGCGCACGATTCGCCGTCGACGGGCGAGATCGTTCGCTAGCCGAAGAACCGCTTCGCACGCCGCGCGACGATTCCAGCCGCCGCCATTCGCCGCTGCGGGCAACGTCTCGCGAGCGGTCCGCCGGCCGCGGCCCTCGGTGGCGGCCGGATGCGGTCGCCGGCGTGGAAGCTGGGGGCAAGGTCAGCTTCCTTCGCCCGGCGACCGGCGTGTTTCGTCCGGAATGTTTCGGACCGCCCTCGCTGCTGCGGCGTTGGCTGCCCAAGTCGTGGCTGCGGCGGATCGCGCGATCGGCCTCTTGCGCCCCGGAAGCCGCAAGGCGCTCGAATCGCTTGCCGGAGTGCGGCCGTTTGACGGCATCATGTACGGACCGCCCCAGAACCAGATGGTCCGAACGGCCACCGTCGCGTCCCTTGTGTCGGTCAAGGTATTGCTGCTGTGCCGCATAAGTTCGCGGCGGACGTCGATCGGAGTGCTTGGTGAAGTGCTCGTTCCAACGGCCCATTCGTGAGTGATAATCGATGCCGTGGTGTCGATAATGAGCCCGATAGTATGTGTACAGCGGATCGTAGCCGCGATGGTGACCGTAATAATCACTCGCATGGTAGTAGTGCAACTCGGCGTAGTGCGAGCCGTAATAGTCACCGAAGTAATAGTGCCCGTGATGCGGGTGAACGAACAGGTGCATCAACAGTCCGGCTCCGCTGAGCAGATAGCTCGGCCGGTAACGATAGCCGGCGCGTGCATAGACGCCGTTACGGAAATAGACCGGCGCGTAACATTGCCCGCGACGTGCCAGGCTGTAATCCCAATAGCCGCTGACGTAAATACAGCCCCGCGGCGTCCAGACATAATGCTCCGGCACCCAAGCCCAATCTTCCTGATACGGATGCCAGTAACCGGCCCGCCAGCGATAATCGTCTTTGGCGTAATTCCAACTTCCGGGAATCCAGAAATGTTCTTCGGACGGCGCCGCGGTGGTCGGCCCGCGGTCGAGGCTCGCGGGCGGCGTGTCTTGGTATTCCAGCTCGCGGGCCGCAGCCGGCGCCCAAAATCCAGAGACCCATTGATGACCCTTGTCGGCCGCCTGCCAATAGCCGGGCACCCAGCGGCGATTGGGCGGAATCGATCGCCAGACACCGCTGATCCAGATGTAGTCCTTGCGCTCTTCGTCCCAGAACCAATAGCCGGGAATCCAGGTGACGTTGTTGCCCTCGGGCTTGAACTCGGGTGGAATCTCGTTGACGTCGGCCGGCGGCTGCTTGGCCGCAACGATGAGGGGTTTGGGATCCTTGGCGATTTGCTCGGCAAAGGCCTCGTGCAGCGGACCGCGGGTGAGAATTTCGACGTCTTTGTTTTCGGCGTCGGCGTTGTCTTTGTCGACCGCTGGCGCGGGGTCGGCCGTGGGTAACGGCTTTGGCGCCGGCGGGGCCTGGGCTGAGGCGGCGCTCGGGAGCAACAGACAGCCGAGCGAGATGGTTACGGCGGCGAGGCATCCGGCGCGCGGCGCCCGACGGGGGAGAATCTTTCTCATGGCGATGTTTCACCTTTTCGTGCAAGGTGCGTCGGCCGAATACGGAACTCTACTGGGCGAGAGTCCCAATCGGCATTGGGGGAGTGCACCGCTCCACAGGATACTGATAGCAAGTGCCGTGCCGGATGGATAGCGGTGCGGGCTTCGTGGGGCGGAATTTAGGTCGGCCAACCGCGCAAGTAACGCAATATCAACGTGTTACAAACGCAGCCAGGAACTCTGGACGCCACCCAATCCGCAGACGTGACCGTTTGGAAGATCGACAATGTGTGGTCAGATTGGCCACGCATTGCCATCCGATTGACGCGGGTGAAAAAAGCACTGTCATGGGCCCCAACGCCTTTCGCAAAAATTCCCGCTCGGGGGGTGGGAAGGCGAGATCACTCTCCGCTTTCCCTTGCCGCTTTTCCTCTCCTCAAAATCTCGTCCGATGTTCATCCGGGGGGTGTGATTCTGTTATTGGTCAATTACCCCCCGATAAAAGCCCGCAGCGCGGCTGACAGAGGCCACCTAGATCATTGCACCCCCGCGCTTTATGTGATAATGTCGCGTCGTTGGACGGGAATGTTATCGGGCAACGGCGCGCCCAATCATCAATTTCGGGCGGTTCAATAGACAGTAGTTAGTCGCTATGGATGCGGAACAGCTAGCAGCGATCGCTATCGCGGAACTGACCGCGACCGCGTATTAGACGATGCCCTGAAAGAAATGGATGAATGAAAGCCAAGTCGTGACATAACCAAGCGTAGGACCAGGCGGCGAACGCTGTTTGTCCTGTTGACAGCACTCTTCGCGCCGTCGGTCAACTCAATCGTCATGCCCATCACAAGGAGACTTGAAATGGCGACATCTCCCACTCCCCAATACACCGACTTTACGCGCGACGTGCTTGGTCGGTACATCTGCAATGGTCTCGATGAGGCGCTCAATAGTACGCCGCAGGGAGGCAACAGCCGCCCGGACGCGCGCGACTTTGACATCATCGTGATTGGCGGCGGAACCTTTGGATCGGCGATCGCGCAGCAATTGTTCGCCAACGATTGCGGGGGTAACCACCGCATCTTGGTTCTGGAAGGAGGTCCGTTTTTTGTCCCCGAGCACAACCAGAATATGTCGGTGGGGATTGGGCCTCCCGGCGATAAGCTGGCCGACGGACAAGCACGATCGATCGCCAGTTTGCGCGCTCAAGGCCATCCGGACGGCCAGCCCTATTCCGAGGTCTGGGGATTGCCCTGGCATTCCGAGATCGGCTTTACCGGATTGTCCTACAGCATCGGAGGCCGCTCGGTCCATTGGGGAGGCTGGTCGCCACGGCTGCTCGATGAGGAAATGCCGACTTCCGCAGCAGGTGTGCCCCATCGCTGGCCGGACGAGGTCGTGGACGATTTGAAAAACCAGTATTTCGACGAGGCGGCCGAGCAGATCGGAGTGGACGTCACCAACGATTTCATTCACGGGCCCTTGCACGAAGCCATGCGGCAACAGCTTGCCGATGGCATTGCCGCAGACAAAATCAGGCATGCCATTCCCCTTTCCCAATTGCCGACGACCTTGAAGCTTCCGGCCGGAACGTCTCCGGCGGACGAAGAACTGATGAAGCTGGAGGCGCCGCTTGCGGTGCAGAGTAAATCACCGCGACCCGGTTTCTTTCCCATCAACAAGTTCAGCACGGTTCCACTGATCGTCGACGCGGTTCGGGCCGCCTATCGTGAATCAAACGGCGACGATGTCAAGAAACGGCTGATGATTGTTCCGAACTGCCACGTCAAGCGCCTCGTGCAACAAGCAGGAGGAGTCACCGAAGTGTTCACGACGCTACGCGACGAGTCAATTAAGATTCCGTCGGGTGGTAAAGTGATCATCGCGTTGGGAACGATCGAAAGCATCCGGCTGGCGCTACTTTCGTTCGAGGGCATGCCGAACTACAGCAACATCGGCAAGAACCTGATGGCGCATCTACGCTCCAATCTCGACTTCCGCGTCCCTCGCAAAGCGCTCGAACCGCTACTCAGTTCGACCATCAAGGAACTGCAGTCGTCGGCGTTGTTCGTTAAGGGCAAAGCCACTCGCGATGACGGCTCGGTCATCGGCTATTTTCATCAGCAAATCACCGCGTCGGGACTTGGCTTTGTCAATTTCAATTCGGAAGCCGAGTTGTTTAAGACCGTGCCGGATCTCGACGACCTCGAACATTTCAAAACGGTGGACGACGCCTCGGTGGTGATCACGGTTCGAGGGATAGGCGAAATGGTGCCGCAGAATGCCAACAGTTTTGTGCGACTCGATAACGAGTTGGATGAATTTGGCGAACGACGCGCGTTCGTCTCCATCCAGCCGGACCCTTCTTCTGTTGACGGCGATCTTCACGTCATGATGGACGAAAGCGCGCAAGATATTGTCGCGGTTTTTGCCAACACAGAGCCGGTCGAACCGCCTCCGGGCGGAAAGTTTCGACGCGACGGGTTAGGATCGACGCATCATGAGTGCGGCGGGCTGGAGATGGGAGATGACCCAGGCACGTCCGTGACAAACTCCGACGCGCGGTTGTGGCACGTGGACAATGCCTACGTCGTAGGGCCGGCACTCTTTCCCACCATCGGCTCCCCCAACCCCATGCTGACCGGAATCGCCATGAGCCGCCGGTTGGCCGACCATCTGATTCCCCAACCCGACCCGCCCGTTGTCGAGCCAGGTTTCACATCCATCTTTGACGGGTTGACGATCTACCATTGGCGCATGTCGAAGATCTTCAATCAGGAAAAGGGCAGGGACAATCCAGGCAACGGTGTGCTTTGTCGCGGCACCCTCGAGATGAATCCCGGCAACGACCTGGGTTTGTACTGGTACGACGAGCCAATGCCACCGGATTATGTGCTCAAGCTGGATTGGCTGCGCTTCCAACACGCAGATAATTCTGGTGTGTTTGTTCGTTTTCCGCACCCTGACAGCAAGGGTTACAACAACACGGCGTTTGTGGGCGTCAATTTCGGCTTCGAGGTGCAAATCGATGAATTGGGAAGACCCGACGGCCTGCCGATTCAAAGCACGGGCGCCATTTACGACGAGCCTGTTCAGACCCTCACACAGCAGCCGGCTCACCCTGCCGGTGATTGGAACGAATTTGAAATTCAAGTCCAGGGGCAGACGTACACCGTTTTTCTGAATGGGACGCAGGTGACAACATTCACAAACAGCGACCCCAACCGTGGTTTGCCCAGCACGACCGCTGCCCCAAGCTTTATTGGATTGCAAACGTATCCCGGCTCCCGCATGGCGTTTCGAAACATCCGCTTTAAGCCACTGTAGAAATGGTCGACGGCGATGACCCCGAACCGTTCCGGCCCGACCGCCTGGACCTGCTCTTGAATCTGGTCCGTCGGCTTCCCGATGAAACGTTTTTTCGATCCCCGAGATTTTCGCCGCTTGGTTTTCGTAACCATCCGAGTGTCTCCTGATTGAAGGTTGTGCAAATTCCTCCAATAGTAGCGTTCGGATGGTCCTTTTCATTGTTTTTGACTGTTTTAGGGACTTATCCCCTTTTTCACATCCCCGGCAGCAGCGCCGCGAGTTCTTCGTGTGGGCGGGTGATGACGTCGGCGAAAATGAGCGTGCCGCCGAGTTGCTCGACGGTTTGACGGCCGACTTCGACGGCGGTTTGCACGGCCGCCACGTCGCCGCGGATGACGATGGTCACGTAGGCTCCGCCGATCTTCTCCTTGCCGACGAGCTTCACGTCGGCCGACTTAAGCATTTCGTCGGTGGCGTGCAGGGCCGAGACCAGCCCCTGGGTTTCAAGCAGTCCGATTGCGTCGCCGTGGTTCATCGATGTCTCCGCAGGTGCCAGGCTATCATTCACGTCGAGCAGCGCCGAATACTGCGGCGGCGCCGAGGTCAATTGTTTTGTTTCATCCCGCAGGCCGGGAAGCACGGTCACGTCGACCGTCGTCTTCATCCGCCGCGCCGCCTCCGCCCCGCGCCGGACCGCCCCTCGCAAATCGCCGACCGGCCCCATCAGCTTGATACACTGCGGCGCCCCGTTGGTGCTTTCGATGCCGACAATTCGCACTTCGACCGCCTTCGCACAAACGTCCGCCGCCAGCAATGCTGGTGTCAAATGGCCGACCTCCAATAGCGCGATGGCGTCCCCCGTTGAAGTCATCATCCCTCGTCGCTTCCGTAGAGCGAATTCGGCGTGCTGTGCGACCGCACAACTCTAGCTCGTAGGTTATGCTTCAGCATAACAAAACCTACATAACCTCGCTTCGGATACGGTGTTATGCTAAAGCATAACCTACGCACGGAGGCTCAGGCTTCTTTACTGGGCCAGAGCGGAAGAACTTTTCCCGCGACCCACAGCGCTAGCAGAGGCAGCGCGAGAATCACCGCTGCGGCAATCAGCCCCTCACGTCCGCCCCAGTGCAGCGGGTATTCGACGAAGCCGCGGAAGCTCTTGGAGAACAATTGACCGCCGACGACGATGTTCCAACGCATGGCGAGGACTTGGACCAGCACGAGCACGCCGGCCAGCCCGCTGAGCCAAGTCATCGCTCGCGCCGGGAGCTGGGGGCGGGTGGAAATCATCAGCAGGAAAAACGGGCAGACGGAACCGATCAGCACTTGCACGATGCCATACGACACGACAAGGTGCTCGGTGAGCAGCGTGGAGATGACGTGCCACTGGGCGCCCGATTCGTAGGCCATGTGAACCAGCTCCAGCATCTCCAGCGAAACGGCGACGATCAACGATCCCCACAGGTAACGCGACAATGCACGAACGCACTCGGCGTCGGGCCTGACGCGGCGGCGCCAACAGAGAAACAGATACAACACGATGATCGCGGCAATCCCCGAGGCCAGGGACGAGGCCAGAAAGACCACCGGCATCAGCGCCGTCGACCACCACGGATTGGCCTTGACGGCGCCGAATAGAAAACCGACGTAGCCGCTAAGCACACAGGAAGCCGGGATTCCGATCATGGCCAGCAGGCGGATGACCCAGGCGTCGATTCTTCGGGCGCCGTCGGAGATTTCGCGAATCCCCAGGGCCAGCACGCGATAAAACAGTCCCACGGCGCCGCTACAAGAATTCGCCCGCTCGACAATTTCTGGTCGAAACACCAGCCAGACTTGCACCACCAAAAGCAGCATGTAGAAGTTATAGATGAAGCCGAAGACCGACATCGCCGAGGTGGCGCTGGGCGTAAACATGATGTTGAAAGCCCGCTCCGGGTGATGCAGATGGAGCAGCAGCGGCAGCGTGGCGAACGCACAAAAACAAAGCGCCGTGACCAAGGCCAGCCGCGCCACCGGCTCGAGCACCTCTTGGCGAAACACGTGGTACAACGCCGCGACGACGAACGCACCGGAGACCAGACCGGTAATGTACGGATAGAGCACAATCATAATGCTCCACGTAACATTCGGATCGTTGGGGAATACGAAAGGAGTCTCGCCCATCAGGTCACCTCCCCTGAGATCCCGATGTAACGCGTTGTTGGACGTGTGCCGAGATGTTCCTTCAGCACGTGGGTCGGGAATTTGGCAATCCGTCGGCTGATTTCGCTATTCGGGTCGTCGAGTCGGCCGAAAATCCTGGCACCCACCGGACACGCCTCGACGCAAGCGGGCGCCTCGCTGCGCATGATGCGGTGATAACACCAGGTACACTTGTCGGCCGTTTCGGTTACCGGGTTAATGAAGCGGACGCCGTAAGGACAGGCCTGCACACAATACGCGCAGCCGATGCAGCGCTCGTCATCGATCAGAGTGACCCCTTCCGGCGACGTGAACGAGGCATGCACCGGGCAGACTTGATTGCACGGCGCGTCTTCACAATGGTTGCAATTCTTGGGGACGAAGTAGGCACGTTCGACGTCGTCGGGATTGATCGCTGCCATGTCTGAATCGGCGTAGCCCGTCTCAGGAACCAAGTCGACTTGAACGGTGCCGTCTTTGAAGTGGACGTAGCGCTCGACCCAGGTGCGGTGACATCCATCGGGCACGTCGTTTTCCACGCGGCAGGCGGTCAGACACTTGCCGGTTCCGACACATTTTCGCGTGTCGACCAGATAGCCGAAGACGGGCGGCTGATCGTCGTTCGATGGTTTCTCGCCGTCCGATCCCGACGACTCTTCATCGCTACCCGACCAGCCCGGAAAGAGCGTAAGCGTCATGGTTCCGAAAGTGATCGTGGCGACCTTTTCGAGAAAATGCCGGCGCGAACGCAACGTCTCCGCTTCGCTCGTGCCGTTTGTGTCGTCGGTCTGGTGAGTCATGGTAGGAGGCGTCTGGGACGGCGATTGATGAGTAAAATGGCGCATTCGTTCGTTTAACGGCAAGCCGCAGGCGACTGTGTTTCTAAGCCGAGCGTCATTCAAAACGCAGTCGCCTGCGGCTTGCCGTTAAACGAGCCACTGGTAACCGTGCGATCTAAATGGGTCGCCGTCGGAGACGCCTCCTACAAATTACGGTTCTGTGTTGTGTCCTTCGTGGCATTCAAAGCATGTTTCCCGGCTCTCGGGCTCCTCGGCCTCTTCGTCCTCAAGGTGCTCGTCGACGTTGATCCACTTGAACTCTCGCGGCACGCCCTTGATCTTCTTGAACTCTTTCGGCATCCCCACCACCTTCTGATGGCACGCCAGGCAAGTGGCTCGGTCCTTCGTGATGTAGAGGTCAATGTCGGTCCGAAAGTTTCCGTCCCAACCCTTCGCGGGAGAGATTTCCACGTCAGGCGAATCGACCGCCCTGCGGGCCTCGGCGACGTGCTGCCGGCCCAGCCCATGACAATGGATGCAGCCGACGGCCGTGTGAAGCGTGTCGGCGCGTTCTTCTCCGACGTCGGCGTGGCATTTCAGACATGTCGAGTCGGCCATGATGACGCTCGGTCGCGCCGCGATCTCGTCCAGCGCCGCGGCGCGATACGGGCCGATTCGTCCGAAACTTTCCGGGATCATGCCGCCGCGCAGGTGCATAAAACCCGCGCCGCCGGCAGCGATCAGCAAGAGCAAGACCAGCAGGTGTCGCGTGTCTCGCAGGAAAGTCAAAATCCGCTTCATGGAATACTTCCTCAAACCGTCGACGTCATCGCCAATTGGCCCGATTTTTCGCGGGCTGAGCGAACGGGGTGCCATGAGTGGATCGCCCGCCCTTGCGTGATGGAGCGAGTAAGCCAGCAAGGGCAGGCAAGCTGCCCATGGCACCCGGGCAAGCAGGCGACAACATGACGCAAATCTTGCGCCCGGCGGCGTTTCGTGCTGTGTCGTTAGGCCGTCGCAATCGGCCCACGGCGACCGAGTCTATCGACGGTGGCATTGTGGCGGGTCGCGGTGATTTGACTCGAAGCCGGTGCTATGAGGGGACTTACCGAGAGCGAGCGAGTCGGCCGGCGACGCACAGATTGCAAAGCTGGCTCCACAACAGCGGTAGCGCAAGAGCGCTGTCCAGCGGAAAAAAACGCCCAGATGCGCGCCGATGCGCGCACGCAACCGCACATGCGCGCCAACCCGCACGGTGGCGCGCCGCCACAATTAAGCATTTTCGCCATCTCTTGGGGCGGAACGAGATTTGCACCTCTCCCATCGTAAGAGTGCAGCAACTACGATGCCCGCGCGGCGACTACGCCCAAATGCAACTCAAGCGATCGAGCGTTCAAGGCCTTGGGGCTTTGGTTCGACGCTTCTGACCGGAGGCCAGTCATGCTATTTATTGTATTCGTCAGTCTGCTGGTTTCGCTGGCGGTTGTTTCGGCGATTGCTGTGTTCGCCTTTCTTGATGTCGCACTGGCCGGGCCACCCGAATCGTTCACGACATCGGCTCAGTGGCAGCCGCCGCTGGCGCGAGACGACGAGTTGTTCCGTTGGGCCACTGCAACGGCAAGCACGGCGACGGCGAGACGATTGGCCGGCCCGCGGACCAGCGGGACGGCGAGGCAGCTTGTCGCGGAAATCTACGAAGGATCGATGGTCGCGATCGCGCAGGCGCCCGCAGCGGCGGTACGATCCGAGCCGAATTGCTCGAACGGTCGGCATGGAATGATCGGCCTTACGCCGCCCGAAGCGTTGGTGATCGCCGAGGAGATTCGCAACACGAAGTCGAGACAGGAAATCTGGCGGATTCGCGATGGGGCAATGCGAAATGCGGATAGAACCACCGACATGGACCACGAGCGTTTCGAGAGCGCCGGCGTCACTTGTCCGCTGTTGGACAAGAATGATTCCTGCGCGGTCTTCGCAGTTCGCCCGATGCACTGTCGCGGTTGGTGCCTGACGTCTGGCGAGGATGGCGATCGTTGTCTTCTCGGCGACGACACCTGTGACGCTCATGCCTGTGACACTCACACGAAGACGGTCACCAGCGGCGCGGAAGACGGCCTTTGCCGGGGTATCGAGTCGGCGGGGCTCGACGGAAACGTCTACGAGTTGAACAGCGCACTCGTCGCCGCGCTAGACACGCCCGCTGGAGCCGAACGCTGGGCCGAGGGGGAGAGTGTTTTCGAGCAGTGCAAGCTGTACGAGTAAGATAGTCGTTGATCGCTCCGCGATCAGAACGTATCGTTCGCGGAGCGAACAACGACTATTCACGCCCACTCGTACTTCTTCTGCTGGCGAAATCCCGTGATGCGGATCGCACCACCCTCGAACAGGTCCATCGTCGAGTAGCCGTTGTTCTGCTCGCCGGAGCCCTCGATCATCGCCGCCAGCACACAATAGTGGATGCCGGCGATTTCCTTGTAGTCGTTCTTGTGGCTGTGGCCTTGCAGCACGGCCAGCACCTTGCCGGATTCTTCCAACACCTTGCGCACCGTTGCGGCATTCTTCACGCCGTAATGATTGCTCACGTCGAGCCGCTGATGGGCGAATACGATCGTCTGGCCCTTCGCACTCTTGAGATCGGCTTTCAACCACTCGACCTCCGCCGCCGGAATGTTGGGATCGGTCCACTTGAAATTCTTGCGGCCGTACGGCTTGCCGTCGCCGCGGAAGCAGGAGTCCAACACGACAAAGTGATACCCGCCGGCGTCGAACGAGTAATACGACTTCTTCTGGCCGACGCCCCCCAGGAACTCCTCCTTCGTCAACGTATAAACACAGTGATTGCCCAGCACGTAATGTTTCTCACCCGGCAGCGCCGCAAAATCCTTATTGATCCGTTTCAAGTAACCCTGCTCGACCTGCACCGAATCCGCCGCGTCAATCAAGTCCCCCAGCTCAACCACAAACTCCGGCTTATCTTTCTGGAATTGCTTCGCCGCCTCGCTCAGCTTGCGGAGCGACTCCCGGTAATGCCGCGACCCGGCCGGCGCCTTATCGGCGTAGTGCATGTCGGTAATCAGCCCGATTCGCACGATTCGCTTTGCATCGGCCGGCGCCGCCAACAGACACTCGGCAGGCAACGGGCCAAGGCCCGCTCCCAGCAGCAGCAACGAGCCGTTTCGCAAGAACGCCCGCCGGCTGCCTCGGTTTGCTTCGCTGTCGAGATGGTTCATGTTTTCGTCTTGCGATCAGTTTGTAGGTAATGCTTCAGCATAGCAGAATCTCACCGCGGGTGCGGGTTCATGCTGCGGCAGAACCAACGCGACGGGTCGCATCGCGTCGGCGAGTCGGCTAGAATGGTCGCATGGTTATTCCGCTGCTGTCCACCAGTCCACCCATCCCAGGAGATTCCGCCATGACCCGCCCCTTGGAAAATTGCAGTATGTTGGCCGCCGTTCTGTTGACCCTGACCATCGCCGCCCACCCCAGTTCCGCACGGGCCGAAGACGACAGCGCCTTCGCCCGCACGACGATCGATATTGGCGTGGTGGTGAGCGACGTGAAGAAATCGGTCGAGTTTTACACGAAGGCCCTGGGCTTTACGGAAGTCACCGGTTTTAAGGTTCCCGGCGAATTTTGCAAAGACGCGGGGCTGACCAACGGTGCGCCGCTCGACATTCGCGTGTTGGTGC
>JADFKK010000280.1 GCA_022564995.1 Planctomycetota bacterium
CGTATTCACTCGAAACCCTCCATGTTTCGCGGTAACGGGATTGTCTTCACACCCATTAGACCCGCAAAACCACGGAAGGTTTCGAGTTTTCTCGTATTTTCAGCGAGACGAGTACGCTTGGTTAAGGGCTAGTATACCCAAAAACCCCGCCAAAAGGCAAGAAACAACGGAGCGAGGCGGGCCGGAACCCCAACAAACGGGCGTAAATCGCCGCAATCGCCACGCAAACCAGCGATCAAGCAAGCTGCTGCTCCTGGGGCACAAAGCGAATTTCGATTCGCTGGTCGAGGGCAGCGGCGACGCGCCTCAGCATCGATAGCGAGTGGCCCTCGTAATCGGCATCTTCAAGCTGCGAGATCACGCTTTGCGTGGTTCCGACTTTCTCAGCAAGCTGCGATTGCGTGAGCTGGGCAGCCGTCCGAGCGTCATAAATCATCTGCGCGATTCGGTAGTCCTCCGAAATCCTCGATAAGACGGAAGCATCAGCCTTCCGGGTTGTCCAGCAATTCCTGCAACCGCCCGGCAAGATCGGCGGTAAACTTCCCAGGCCAATCCGCGTCGATCAGTCCGACGTCGATCAGATCGATCAGGTGCATCTGATCCTTGCGACGGAACGACGTGAGCTTCATCCGCACGAGTGCTTCGAGGTCAAGGATACGAAACGACGTGGACTCATCCGATTCGAGAACATCGGGAGTTTCACACGCATAGTCCGGCCGGATTTTCTCGCCGGCAAAAACGATGTGGACCGCGTCCCGCGCCTTGGCCTGCGGGCCGTCAAGAAACATGTCGACGCCCTTGACGTGTCGGTACACGAAGCCCGCTCCGGCCAACGCCTCGGTCGCCGCCGGTAGGTCGTCTCGCCGCAACAGGACGTCGACATCCCGCGTGTTTCGCACGGCAGCCTCGTCGACCCGCGACACCCAGGCCGCCACCGCATTACCGCCGACCACGGCATACGGTATTCCAGCGTCTTGCAACGCCGCCGTCGCCCGCTGCAATCGCTCGCGCACTCTTTCCACGGCTCGTATCATCCTTTCCCAAGAGATATCGCCGTATGCGATGTGTGACATGTGTTGTCCGCCTTACGATTGATGGTCCGAGCGGCTTCGTCGCGCCACGATCTATTCTAGTCGGAGGACGCAGACAGGCAACAAGAGTCGGTTTTGATTCGGCGGGTTTCTGGCTTCAGCGACGAGTCAGCCGATGGGCTCAAGTTTGGGTCGGTCTTTTCCGTAGAGTGAACGCTCTTTCGACAACTCAACGACATCAAAGAACTTCGTTACGAAGTCGTGGTCGACCGTCCAGTTATATCCACCATTTGAATCCACTAGCCAGATCACATCTCTACCGCAGTGCTTACAGTAATACCCAACGCGATACACTTGGCCGATTTCACGCCCCTTTTTCCGGGCGTGTGGCCAAAGCTTGCGTATCCGAAGAGTGGTTAGCGGCGGAATCGGCCGTTTCAGTGTTTCGTTGCTCATGGCTCCATTATTCAGCCCGCGACGGGGGAGGTCAATCTTCCTCCACTGCGCACGGCCCGCGACCCCTGGACTTTTCCGCCCATATTCGGCAAGGGCAGGCAAGAAAGTCGTTGTTCGCTCCGCGAACGTAACGTTTCGTTCGCGGAGCGAACAACGACAATCCCGCCAAGATTTCCTCCTTGCCGGGCTGTACGCTTGTGCTCTACAATGGTTGATTCGCTTTCTTGAACGACTTTCACAACGCTTCAGCCGACTGGCGGCGAAACCGTAGCTGAATTCGCAAGAATTCAGAACTATTGAGCATCAACCGGGAAATTCCTGAATTCTTGCGAATTCAGCTACTGCTTGGGCACGGACGATATGGCTGCTTCGGACATTGTGATTAAAGGAGCGCGGGAACATAACCTGCGCTCCGTCGACGTGGTCTTGCCGCGCAACCAGCTTATCTGCCTGACGGGGGTCAGCGGGTCGGGCAAGAGTTCGCTGGCATTCGACACGCTCTACGCCGAGGGGCAGCGGCGTTATGTCGAGAGCCTCTCCACGTTTGCCCGGCAGTTCTTGGGGCAGATGCCCAAGCCGGACGTCGATTACATCGAGGGATTGAGCCCTTCGATTTCGATCTCGCAAAAGTCAAGCGGAAACAATCCGCGATCGACCGTCGGCACGATCACCGAAATCTACGATTACCTGCGGGTGCTGTTCGCGCGGACCGGGCAGGGGCATTGTCCGAACTGCGGACGTGAGATCACGGCCCAAACCCGCGAGCAGATTTTGCAGCGGATCGAGCTGCTGCCGAAAGATACGCAGTATTCGATTCTCGCTCCGCTGATCCGCGGGCAGAAGGGCGAATACCGCGACCTGTTCGAGGATCTGTTGAAGCAGGGATTTATTCGGGCGCGCGTCGACGGCACGATGGTAAGGCTGAGTGACAATTTGGGTCTCGACCGCCAGATGCGGCATAACATCGAGTTGGTGGTGGATCGGCTTACGGCCGGCGAGACGAATCGGGGGCGATTGGCGGAAGCGGTGGAGTTGGCGCTGAAGATGGGGGATGGGAATCTGATTGTGGCGATGGAGGAGGAGGGGGAGAGGGCGGATGAGGAGGGCGGCGCGGACCCTGGCCTCCCGGCCAAGGCTAGGGGGAAAAGGAGTGGGAGAAAGAAAGCCTCGTCCCTAGCTCCTAGCTCCCAACTCCTAACTCCTAGCTCCCAAATCCATTTATCCGCCGACTACGCTTGCACCGACTGCGGCCTTAGCTTCGAGCCGCCGTCGCCGCAACTGTTTAGCTTTAACAGCCCGCAGGGGATGTGCTACGAGTGTGACGGGCTGGGCGAGATGTATAGCTTCGATGCGGCGCTGTTGATTCCGCGCGAGGAGCTTTCGTTCAAGCAGGGCTGCGTCGAGTTGATCGGTCCCTGGAAGGATCTCGGCCGCTGGAAGCGACACATCTATCAGGGCGTGGCGAGCACGTTGGAATACAAGCTCGGATTGCCGGAAGACACGATTCTCGAAACGCCCTGGGCAGAGTTGGACGAGCCGCTCCGCGAAAAGCTGCTGTGGGGAACCGGCGAAGAGCACATCACGTTTACCTGGCGATCGGGCAATTCGCCGCAAAAGTATGGCGGCACCTACGACGGCATCATTCCCGAGCTGCTCTCGAAATACGGCAACTCGAAAAGCAAGATGCAGATCCGCCAGCTCGAAAAATACATGAGCGTGATCACTTGCCCCGATTGCAACGGCGAGCGATTGATGCCGCAGGCCCGGGCGGTGATGGTGACGACGGCCCACCCGAAGTTCGAAGACAATCCTTCCCGCTCGCTGCCGGAGGTGTGCCGGCTGCCGGTCAGCGACGCGGCGGAGTTTTTCAGCGAGTTGGTGCAAGACAAAACCCGCGCGACGATCGCCGCCGAAGCGCTCAAGGAGATTCGCGGGCGGCTCGGCTTTTTGGCGAACGTGGGACTCGATTATCTGTCGCTCGATCGCACCGCGCCGACGCTCTCCGGCGGCGAGTCGCAGCGGATTCGCCTGGCCGGGCAGATCGGCTGCGGGCTGGTCGGCGTGCTGTACATCCTGGACGAGCCGTCGATCGGGCTGCATCCCCGCGACAATCAGCGGCTGCTCTCGACGGTTACGCAACTGCGCGATCTGGGCAACACCGTGGTGGTCGTCGAGCACGACGAAGACACCATGCGGGCCGCCGATCTGATCATCGACTTCGGCCCCGGACCCGGCGTGCGCGGCGGCGAGATCGTCGCCATCGGAACGGCCGATGAAATCTGTGACCAGCCGCGGAGCATCACCGGGCAATATCTGAGCGGCAAGCTGCGGATCGAAGTGCCGAAAAAGCGGCGTCCGATCGGCGAGCAACGCCTCCGCATCGTTGGCGCCACCCACAACAACCTCAAGAACGTCGACATCGAAATTCCGCTGGGAGTGTTCGTTTGCGTCACCGGCGTTTCCGGCTCCGGCAAGAGTTCGCTGGTCAACGACATTCTGGTCGAGGCCCTGCGGCGCGACCTCAACAAAGGGCTGGGCGAGCCGGGGAAGCACAAGAGAATCGAAGGCATCGAGCATCTCGACAAGCTGATCGCCATCGACCAATCGCCCATCGGCCGCACGCCGCGATCGAACCCCGGCACCTACATCAAAGTGTTCGACGAGATTCGCAAGCTCTACAGCCTGATGCACGAGTCGAAAACCCGCGGGTATAAGCCGGGCCGGTTCAGCTTCAACGTCTCCGGCGGGCGCTGCGAGGCCTGCGACGGGAACGGATCGAACCGGCTGGAGATGGATTTTCTGGCCGACGTGTGGGTCACCTGCCCGGTCTGTCAGGGGCATCGTTTCAACCGCGAGACGCTGCAAGTTAAATACAAAGGCAAGTCAATCGCCGAGGTGCTCGAAGCCGACATCCAGCAATTGCTCGACCACTTTGAAAACGTGCCGAAAATTCGCCACCGGCTACAAACGCTGCACGACGTGGGGCTCGACTACCTGAAGCTCGGCCAGCCCTCGCCGACGCTCTCCGGCGGCGAGGCCCAGCGAATCAAGCTGGCCCGCGAACTGGTCAAGAAGAGCACCGGCAAGACGCTCTATCTGCTCGACGAGCCGACCACCGGGCTACACTTCGCCGACATCAAGATGCTGCTCAAGGTGCTGCACGATTTCGTCGACGCGGGTAACACGGTGTTGGTCGTCGAGCATAACTTGGACGTGGTCAAGACGGCCGATTGGATCATCGACCTGGGCCCCGAGGGCGGCGCCGAGGGCGGTTACATCGTCGCGACCGGCACGCCGGAGGAGATCGTTGCGCAGGCCGGCGCGCGTAACGGGTCGAAGCAAGGCCATGCCTGCTACACGGGCGAAGCACTGCGACCGATGCTCGACGGCCGTGCGGCGGCGAATCGCAAAAAGAAAAAGTCCACCCGTCGTCGCAAGCCGATCCTGGTCACCGAGATCGTGGTCCGCGGCGCTCAGCAGCACAATCTGAAGAATATCGACGTGACGATCCCGCGCGATCAGATGACCGTTTGCTGCGGACCCAGCGGGTCGGGCAAGAGTTCGCTGGCGATGGACACGATCTACGCCGAGGGACAAAGGCGCTACGTCGAAAGCCTCAGTGCCTACGCCCGGCAGTTCGTCGGACAGATGCAAAAGCCGCGGGTGGAACACATCGAGGGGCTTTCGCCGGCAATCGCCATCGAACAGAAGAACATGGGCAGCACGCCCCGTTCGACGGTCGGCACGGTCACCGAGATTTACGATTATTTTCGCATCTTGATGGCCCGGCTGGGCACTCCGTATTGTCCCGATTGCGACGTGGCGATCGGTACCCAATCAGCCGACGAGGTGATCGACAAGGTGATGGACGAGCCGGAGGGCACGAAGCTCTATCTGGCCGCCCCGGTGACGATTCACGCCGGCGAGCGTTACGAGGTGTTGTGGGAAGAGGTGCGGGCCAAGGGTTACGCCCGGATTCGCGTCGACGGCAAGACTCATTCGCTCGACGATCCGCCTACGATCGATCGCCGGCGGAAACATCGCGTCGAGATCGTGGTCGATCGGATCGTCGTGCGGCCCGAGGCTCGCTCGCGAATCGCCGACAGCATCGAGAGCACCTTGTCGCTGGGCGCGGGCGTGCTGCACATTGTCTATGTCGACGATGAGAAGCCGGAAACGTCATGGGAAACGATCGTGCATAGCCAACACTTGGCCTGCGACCGTTGCGGGCGGAGCTTCGAGGCGCTTACGCCGCACAGCTTCTCGTTCAACAGCCAATTGGGTTGGTGCCCGGCCTGCGAAGGTCTCGGCACGCAAACCGGGGCGAATCCCGCGGCGCTATTGCGCGATCCTAAGCTGACGCTCTCGGGCGGCGCGGTGGCGTTGTGGCCGAACGTCGACGGGACGTTGTTTAAGATGATGCTCGAAGCGCTATCACGACAAACCGGCGTGCCGCTCGACGTGCCGTTCGACGAGCTGGGGGCCAAGCATCGCCGCATCGTGATGCACGGCAGCGAAGAGGAGTGGATCGACGTGCGGCCGCCCGGGCGGCGGAAGAAAAACGCTCGGCCGCTGTTTCGTTTTCAATACAAGGGTTTGTACCCGGCGCTGGAAGAGGCCTCGCGGCTTTCGCCGACCTTGCGGTCGCGGCTGGATCATCTGGTCGACGAGGTCGATTGCTCCTCGTGCTGCGGAAGCCGGTTGCGGGAAGATGCCTCGGCGGTCCGCTTTCACAACATGACGCTCGACGAATATTGCCAGCTACCGCTGGCGCAATTGCTCGAGCGGGTGGAAAACCTCAAACTGACCGATCGCGAACGGAAGGTGGCCGGCGAGCTGCTCCGAGAAATCTGCAACCGGCTGACGTTCCTGATCGAAGTCGGTCTCGATTATCTCACGATCGCCCGCCGCGCGCCGACGCTTTCCGGCGGCGAGGCCCAGCGGATTCGCCTGGCCAGCCAGGTCGGCAGCGGGCTGTGCGGCGTGTTGTACGTGCTCGACGAACCGACCATCGGCCTGCATCCCCGCGATAACCGGCGGCTGATCCGCGCGCTGCACCGGCTGCGCGACCTGGGCAACACGCTGCTGGTCGTCGAGCACGACAAAGACGTCGTCCGCAGCGCCGATCAACTGCTGGACTTCGGCCCCGCCGCCGGGCGGCACGGCGGAGAGATCGTCGCCCGCGGCACCCCGGAGCAAGTCAGCAAAAACCGGAAGTCGGTAACGGGTCCGTATTTGTCCGGAAAGAAAGCGATTCCCGTTCCAACGAATCGAAGAATGTCCGATGCGCCGGGCAAATCCGCAAGCGGTAAGTCTAAATCCAAGAAGACCAAGAAGTCGAAGAAATCGCAAATCGCAAATCGCAAATCGCAAATCCCAACCCCTCCCGGCGGCGGCTGGCTGGAAATCATCGGCGCCCGTCACAACAACCTGCGGAACATCGACGTGGCCATCCCGCTCGGCACGCTGACCGCGATAACCGGCGTGTCCGGCTCCGGCAAGAGTTCGCTGATCGAAGACGTGCTCTACAACGCCTTGGCCCGCCGGCTGCATCGGGCCGGCACGGTGCCGGCTCCGCACGAGTCGATTCGCGGGGTGAATCACATCAACAAGGTGATTCGCGTCGATCAGCAGTCGTTGGGCAATTCGCCGACCTCGAACCCGGCCACCTACACCGGCCTGTTCGATCTGATCCGCACGATGTTCTCCAAGCTGCCGGAGTCGAAGCTGCGCGGATATACGCCGCGGCGGTTTAGCTTCAACGTACCCGGCGGACGCTGCGAGGCCTGTGAGGGCAACGGGCAGCAATGTATCGAGATGCACTTTCTGCCCGACGTGTGGGTCGAGTGCGAGACCTGTCGCGGCCGGCGTTACGAGCCGGAAACGCTGTCGGTGTGTTATCGCGGAAAGTCGATTGCCGACGTGCTCGACATGTCGTGTGCCCAGGCGGCCGAGCTGTTCGACAACGTGCCGAAAATTCGCCGCATCTTGCAGACGTTGTGCGACGTGGGGCTCGACTACGTGCGGCTCGGCCAGCCGGCTCCGACGCTCTCCGGCGGCGAGGCGCAGCGGGTCAAGCTGGCCTCGGAATTGTCGCGGCCCGACACAGGGCGGACCCTGTACCTGCTCGACGAGCCGACCACCGGGCTGCACTTCGACGATCTGGTCAAGCTGCTGGAGGTGCTCAACCGGCTGGTCGATTTGGGCAACACGGTGGTGGTGATCGAACACAACATGGACATCATCAAAACGGCCGATTGGGTTATCGATCTAGGCCCCGAGGCGGGTGACGGCGGCGGGTATATCGTGGCCGAGGGGACGCCGGAGCAGGTGGCCGAGCGGGCGGGTGAGCTTGATCGGGAAGCCGCGAAGAACAACGGCAAAGCCGTCACACGGAAATCGGCGAAGCGGGCCGGTTCAAACAACGCGGAGCCGACGATGTGTTCGCACACGGGGCGGGTGTTGGCCGAGGTGTTGGCGGAAGGGCCGCATGCCCGGCGAAAGACGTATGACTTCGCCGCGGCCGAAGCGGCCCGCGCGGACGATGTGAACATTACCGAGGTGGGCCGCGAAACGAAAATGCCGTGGGAAACGAACGGCCGCCGCTGGCACACGAAGGAGCGCGTCGGCCGCAAGGGCGAGGCCTGTCGCTGGGACGGGCGGATTCTCTCCCGCGTGGTCGATCGCATCGAAGAGTTGGGCAGCTTCAGCGCGATCAACTGGAACGCCCGCACGATCGTCGAGATTTCCTCGGAGAAAAAATCGGACGGCTGGTTTTTTCACGCCATCACCGGCGAGGCGTGGCTGCTCAAGCTGAAATTTCGCACGACCAGAAACACCTTCCGCCGCAGTGACCTGGTCGAACGCCTGAAACTCAAATCGCTCAACGAAATGCCCGACTTGCCGGTCTATGGAAACGATCCGCGGGTCAAGTGCAAGAACCTCCGCGGGCCGTGGCAGGAAGTGGAGCTACGGGTGCATTCGCTTGCGGAGATCGACCACGACGAGTTCTGGTCATTTTTGGAAGAGGCGGTGACCGGCTTCAACAAGTTTACCGACCGCGCCCGACAGAAGCCCGGCGACGTGATGCCGTGGAAGGTGCTGGGGCAGAAGTGGCACCTTGCCCGCAAGGGTTTTCCGCCGGGCAAGAAGATATCGTGGGATGTGGACGTGCTGGAGGAGCTGTGCGAGATGCTGTCCGAAGCGTCCGGCGGGCAATTTCTCTGGAATAATCAGCAAGTGGTCCATGTTTTCGTCGAGGGACAGAAAGAGCCTTGGGCCACGATTCACACCAAGCGGCTCGACGCGCTGGAACTGGCGCTCAGCGGGCCGAAAGATCGCTTTGCCTTTGGCAGCGTGGCCGGGTTGGGCGTCGAGCCGGAGTTACAGACCGACAAGCCGGAGCGGGATTTGTTGAAGCTCAAGCTGCGCACGGTAGCGGATTTGGAACGGAACGATCTGGCCGGGTTTTTGAAGGAGCATTGTCGCGGGTCGCGGGGAGAGTGAGTCGAATCGGACGGCGGGCGCGACCAACGGTCGCGGCTTTATGAACGCGGGTAATTAACCATGAGCACTGCACCACTTATTCCGGCCCGATTCTTTTTTCGCTTTGCGGCGCCGTGTTTGCATGTGGAGGAGCGTTGGGGCCGGGGCGGGTTGCAATTGGGGACGGAGTATCGGCTGGCCGACTTCGCGGAACTCGAGGGCCGAGGGACGTTTGCCGACGTGCGGGTCGGCTGGAGCGCGGCGGGGCTGGTGGTGAACGTCCGCGTCGAGGGCAAGCGGCAGCGTCCCTGGTGTCGCGAGTCGCGGCTGGAAGAAAGCGACGGCTTGCAGCTTTGGATCGACACCCGCGATACGCACAGCATTCACCGCGCCGGGCGGTTTTGTCACCGCTTCGTGTTTTTGCCCTGTGGCGGCGGGCGCGATCTGGAGTTGCCGTTCGCCGATCAACTGCTCGTCGACCGGGCCCGCGAAAACGCCAAGCCCGTGCGGCCCGAGATGCTGAGCGCCCGTAGCGAGAAGCGGGTCAACGGTTACCTGCTCGAAGCCTTCATTCCGGCCGCCGCCCTGACCGGTTACGACCCGGCCGAATACCCCCGCCTCGGCTTCACCTACGCCGTCGTCGACCGCGAACTGGGCGAACAAACCTTCAGCGTCGGCAACGAGTTGCCGTACGCCGCCGACCCAAGCCTGTGGGGAACGCTGGAGCTGGTGGGCGGGAAGTAGGAAACGTCGGCGGAAAACGCGCCCTGATTACCCCATTTTTGCTAGGTCTACAGTTCGTTCGCCACGAGAGGTTCGCTACCGCTTGACAACTGTACATCCGTTCCTATATATTATGGGTGTAATCGTTTCTACACAAACGGGGATTCCGCCTCCATGGAATGGACGTCTAACGAACTCGTGCAAGTCCTCTCCTACCTGCTGCCAGGGTTTCTGGCCGCGTGGGTCTTTCATGGACTGACAGCACATCCAAAGTCGTCACCCTTTGAGCGGATCGTTCAGGCGCTGATCTTCACGGTAATCGTCCACGCGCTTACCACGGTGGCCCGTTGGTCGCTGATTCTCGTGGGGGTCGTGCGCGGCATGGGAAGTTGGACGCCGGACGTCAATCTTGTTTGTTCCATCATCTTCGCCCTCTGCATAGGTGTCGGGTTCGCCATCATAGCCAATCACAACATTCTGCACGAACGTCTTGGTAGGCTGGGGATAACGCGCCGCACGTCGTTTCCCCACGAGTGGTTCAGCGCCTTTAGCCGACACGGCATGAGGTATATCGTACTGCACCTCAAAAACGGTCGCCGACTTCAAGGCTGGCCCGAAGAATGGCCCGATCACGCGGATTCCGGCCATTTTGTCATCGCCGAGCCCAAATGGCTTCTCAAGGACAACAGCGAGGCCCCGTTGCACAGCGTCGAAAGGTTGCTTCTGCCTGCGTCCGACGTAGAATTTATTGAGTTCCAGAAGTTTGAACACGAATTGAATGTATCAAGAGATGAGGTGCGGGAAGTAGAGTTCAAGTTAATCGAACTGCAACGACCGTCGGACGGCGAAACGCCGCCGGAGGACGTTTAGCGCGTTCCCTTTTGTTCCGGAGATTCGTTATGGGTAGCAAGATCCCTCAGCCGCCTCCCGGCAGCCAGCCTCAAGGCGGACAGAATTTTACCACGGCCGCCACTCAGCCTGACACACAGTTTGGTTACAACGGTCCACCCGTTAACGAAGCGAAACCGGCACCTGCACCGCCGCCGCCGCCGCCGGTGGACACCAACGGCAAGTAGGCGCATCCGCTCGCGGCGTGGTCACATTTTGTCCTCCGGCTCAATGTACCCCAGCGTCTGCCCGGCTTTCACTCGATCGTCCTCGTCGACGAGCACCTCGACCAGCACGCCGCTGGTTGGAGCCGGCAGGTCGACCGTGGCGGCGCCGGCGAGTATTTCGACGACCCGGTCACCCTCGATCACCCGCTCGCCCGGCTCGACGAGCCACAAACTCACGGTGATGGGGATCTCGCCCATGCCGAGTTCTGGCAGCTTCAGCGGCGTGCGGTTCTTGGTCATCGGTTTAATGACTGGGGAAGGGAGACGGGGGCATTGCAAATTGAAAATTGAAAAATGCAAATTGGGAATGGTTCGTCCTTCCGCCGCCTCCGCCGTCTCCGTCTCCGCTGGGCCATTATACTTAAATCCGCCACTTGCGGCGAAGCAGACCGACCCGGCGCAGCCCAAGTCTCGTCCCGTGCTATAATTCCCAGGGGTCCAATCCACCCATCGACTCACCCCGACACGAGGCCAATCATGCTCTATCGCGCCGCCCTGGGTTGGCTGCTGACCGCGACACTTTGTGCGGCCACGGTCAATGCCGAAACTCCCCGTGTCGAAATGCAGCTCTACACGCAGGGCCGGGCCTCGGCGACATCCAGCCGGCAGTGGATCGAGGTGCTGTCGAAGGCCGGCGTGGCCAGCATGAGGTTTGTCAACAGCACACGCCGTGTGCCGATTGAGGTGAAAAACGTCGGCACGAAGGACCGCCCCTCGTTCATGGTGACCGGCATCATCACGGCCCAAAACGTCTTGACGGTGCCGGGCGGAAGGTTTCGGCTGAGCGATCGAGCGAAGATCGCCGCGTGGATCAAGAGCCTCGGTGAGGCCGACGCGCGCGCTGCCGCAGGGGCGCGCAACAACGCCTTCGGGCTTACCACCGAACAGTTTGAGCAGGCGCGAAAGGATCTGGCCAAGCCGCTCGATTTTTCGACCCAGGGCGTGGCCGCCAGCAGCGTCCTGAACAGCATCAATCGCCTGCTCACCAGCAAGATGGCGGTCGATCCGGCGGCCACCAGCGCGCTCGATCCGAGAATGAAAGTGGTCGAGCAGTTGCAGGGCGTCTCGGCCGGCGCGGCGCTGGCCATCGTGCTGCGGCCGGCCGGTTTGATGTTTCGTCCCCGAGTGCGCGAGGGGAAAATGGAATACCACATCACCGCCTCGACGCCTAAGTCGCAGCCCTGGCCGGTCGGTTGGCCGCCCCAGAAGAAGCCCCGCGAGTTGGTGCCCAAGCTGTTCGAGTTCACCGAGTACGAGATCGAAGATTTTGAATTGCCCAAGGTGCTCGCCGCGCTGCAAGACTCGCTCAAGGTGCCCTTCGTCTACGACCAAAACTCGATGGCCCGGCACAAAATCGAGATCGACAAGATCAAGGTCACGCTCGGCAGCGGCAAAACCTACAACAATAGACTGCTCGCCCTGGTGCTCAACAAAGCCGGCCTCAAACACGAATTGCGCGTCGACGAAGCCGGCAAGCCGTTTTGTTGGATCACGACGCGGCGGAGGTAGTCCGTAGGGTGGGCACTGCCCACCGAAGCTGGCGTTGAGGGGTTTCAACGCAAGGCCGCAAAGGTGCAAGGACGCGAAGGAGGGAAGGAGGGAAGGAGGGAAGGAGGGAAGGAGGGAAGGAGGGAAGGA
>JADFKK010000281.1 GCA_022564995.1 Planctomycetota bacterium
AGCACCGAAATCGGGCTGCTCGTCCTGGCACACAACGGCCTGACCATCGTCCGCGCCGTCCAACCCCAAAACAAACCCCCTCCCAATCGCAAAACCCCCGAGAAAATCGCCGCTTGAAAACAGGACGGTCTCGGAAGGCCGGGGCTAGGGTTGATGCGGAAGGTTACGATTCGAGGAATTCTATCATATCTTGGCCAGCGCCTGACCCGCTATGTCGCGCACGTAATGCTCACTCGCGTCGGTTCGCGTGTCGCGGAGATGACGGTAAATCCTGGTCGGCTCTTTCTTGCGGCCGGCGGCGAGCAGGCGTTCGGCCAACAGCAGACAGGCTTGGGTGGCTTTGGTGCGCTCGTGGGTCGGCTTGACATTGGAGGCGTTAATCAGCAGGTCGACGGACGCCGGGTCGCCGATGTTGGCTAGCGACCAGAGGGCCACGAGCCGAGTGTCGCGGTCTTTGTCGGCGGCGACCTTCCCCACGGCAGCGGCGCTGCTTGCGTCGCGCAATACGCCGAGGGCTTGCACGACCGTAAGCTTGGTGCCGCCTTTCGTGCTGCCCAGCGCGGTGCGAAATTGCGCGGCGGCGCCCTTGCCAATGGCCAACAGCGCTTGCGCGGCGTATTCGCACAGGTCGTCGTCTAACAGCAGCTTGCCCAACGAGGTGGCCACCTCTTCGCCGCCGGCCACTTGCAACTGCCGCACGACGAAGCCTTGGACTGACTTCGGCCGATCACCGCCGAGTGTCGAAGCCAGCGCTGTGGCGAAGGCTTTCCGTTCTGCTTCCGGCTTCGCACCCGCCTCGGTCGCCAAGGCATGCAGGGCATATCGCGCCTTCACGTCGCCGCCCTTTTGCGGCTCGACGAGCATCTCGACCAGTCCGACCACGCCTTCACGTCCCAGGGCTGCAATCGCCGCCAGCGCCGCATCGACCGCTTTTTCGTCGATGCCGCTGAGCAGCCCGCGACCATCGGGGGCCGGCATCTTGTCAACTTGTACTTTGAGTTTCTCGTTGATTGCCATCGTATTGGTTCCCCGTAAAGTATTCTCCTCGTTTAACGGTAAGCCGAAGGGCTGAGTTTCGCGTTTTTCAAAACACCGTCGCCTGCGGCTTGCCGTTAAACGAGGAGATCGTTCATTTCCGATTTCAATGCACGGGCGCCCGCTTTACAAATGCCACGGCGCCCTCATCGGCGGGTTGATCAGCCGGTTGGCCTCTTCGTCGCCGACGATCTGCTCCTTCACCGGATCGTACTCGATCTTCCGCCCCACGCGAATCGCCACGTTCGCCAGATGCAGCAGCGTCGAGGCTCGATGGGCCGCCTCGGGATGCCCGCCGGTTTGCTTGCGGTTCTTCACCGCTTCGCCGAAGCTGACCAGCGGATCGGGGTCGGGCAGCGCCTTGATCTTCTCCTGATCCGCCTTCGACAGATCGCTGAGGCTCACCTCGCGCGGCTGCTGGCGATGGTAACGCTGGCCCCATTCGCCGCTGTCCATCACGAAGGTCAGCCCGTCGGCGTATTTCAGCTCGACCCAGCCCCACATGCCGCAGCATTCCGGATGGGCCGGCGGAGCGTGGGCTTCGATCTCGACGGGGCTGGTGTTGTCCTTGGCGAAGGTCCATTGCACCGGGTCGAAGTGATGCTGGCCCATGTCGCTCAGCCCGCCACCTTCGTAATCCCAATAACCGCGATGCGTTCCGCCCGTGCGACGGCGCACATAGGGCTTCAGCGGCGCGGGGCCGCAGTACATGTCCCAGTCGAGATTCTTCGGCACTCGCTCGACCCGCTCGGTGACGCTGCCGCTCCACTGTTTAACTTTCAGTCCGCCGCGTTTGATATGCACGGCCTGGCAGTCCGTCAGCAGCCCGCTGGCCATGATCTTGTGCGTCTCCATGTGCGGCCGGCCGAAGCGGCCGAAGGTGCCGATCTGAAACACGCGGTTGTAGCGATTGAAGGCCTCGACCACCGCCCGGCCCTCGGCGATGAACCGCGTCATCGGCTTTTCACAGAGCACGTCTTTGCCGGCCTCGGCGGCCGCGATCGAAATCAAGGCGTGCCAGTGCGGCGGCGTGGCGATCGCGATCAGATCGATGTCCTGGCGATCGAGCACGCGGCGAAAGTCGGTGTAGACCTTCTTGTTGTCGGCCCGGCCGACGAACTTCACGTCGCAACGGGCAAGCTGCTTGACATTGAGCCCTCGGCTCAATTGCCCGAACGTGCCGTTGCCCCGCCCGCCACAGCCGATCAACGCAGCTCCAAACGTCTCACTTGGCGGCGTCTGCCCCGGCCCTCCCAGCACGTGCCGCGGCACGATCGAAAACGTCGCCGCCGCGGCGGTCCCCTGCAGGAAACGTCGTCGGGTTGTTTTGAGTTTCGGCTCAGACATGAATGTTGCTCCCGTCGTCAGGCAAAGGAACGAGGCCCCTGATCCAGCCTGCAAGGTAAGGCGGCAGGCGTGAAAAGTCAACTCTTTGCGTCTGGCGGCGGTGTTAACCTGCGCCGTAGCTGGTTTCATCAGAATTCAGAGACTCCCCCAGTTCGTTCCCCAGCACTCGGAAATCTTGCCAGTTCAGCGACTCAGCGTGAAAACGCCTGGCCCACACGTTCCCCACAATCGGACGAGTTTCTTCAGGCCTGCCACCCGCTTCCGCTTGAATATCTGAACCAAAAGGCAGATCCAACACCAGCGAGGTGTGGTGGCCCGCAATTCCGCACATTTGACCTTGATCCACAAACCTGCAATGCCCGATCAGGTTTGACAGACTTGTGTGAGTGACGTAGGGCGCGAAGACGCCCGTGTTTGATTTAACCGCAGCCGTTTTAATGGACTGTCAATACAAGGGGGTAGGAATATGTTGACGACTCGAATGGGATTGGTGCGACCCTCAGCGATAGCACTTTGCATCGTACTTTGGTTCTCGAACGCGGGTTTTGCAGACGACACCCGCGGCAATCTGGCCTGGGCCAACGACGAATTGCGCCAGCCGCTTGTGTTTCAAACCACCGCACATCGCGCGGGAGACGTCGCCCTAAACGCCGCCAGCAGCAGTAACGCCGGCGTCCATGATGTTGAAATCGACATCGAACCGCTGCTGACATCGAGCGAATTTTCCGCTGCCAGCGAGTGGTTGGCCGGCAGCAACACCGACTTGATCAACAATAGTTCCTATCTAACGGGCGACGATGCGTGCGGAGAGGGTTGCGACTGCTGCGGGATTCTCGGCCGATTTGCCGCCCGAGACCTCTGGAAAATGCCCCAGCCTTGCCTTTTTCAAAAGCTGGGCATCAAAACAGGCGGTTGGGTTGAGGCCGGGTTGACTCTCAATAGCGAGCATCCGGCGGACAAATACAACGGGCCCGTGCTAGCGAACGACCGCGATCGCGAACCGCAGCTGAACGAGCTGTGGCTCTACTTCGAGCGAGCCATCGATACGGGAGGCTGCGGATTCGATATCGGCGGACGTGTCGATATTTTTTACGGCACCGACTGGCGCGTGGCCCAGTATCACGGCTTTGGCTTGGAAGATCGCATCAACCGCGGCACCTCCCTGTATGGATTTTCGCCTGCCCAATTCTATATGGAAGTGGGTGTGAACAAACTTTCGCTGAAGATGGGACGCATGACCGGCATTCTCGGTTACGAGATCATACCGCCGGTCGGAAACTTCTTCTATTCCCGGTCGTATGCGTTTTCGTACGCCGAACCGTTGCTGATTACCGGCATGATGGCGAAATATCCATTGTCAGACCGCGTGACCGTGCTGGCCGGGTTTCATCAAGGCATCCACCGCTTTGAAGACAACAACAATGTGATGAACTTTCAGGGCGGGATCACATGGACGAGTTGCGACGGTCGAGACTCGCTGGCCTATGCCGTGGACACGGGACGCAACGACGCGGCGGCCGTCGAAGATGAGTACGTCCACAGCATCGTCTACAAACACCAAGTCTCCGATCGGCTTCTCTACGTGCTCCAGAACGATCTGGGACACAGAAACAATGTGGCCGGGCTTGGCGGAGCCGACGCCGAATGGTACGGAATCAACCAATATCTGCTCTACACGATCAATCCTTGTTGGTCGGCCGGCATCCGCGCCGAATGGTTCCGTGACGACGACGGTGTGATCGTCCTGGGGTTGGATAACCTGCCTCAGGGGCGTGGCTGGACCGGAGCGCCCGGCTATGCAGGAAATTTTTACGAAGTGACCCTGGGCCTGAATTGGACGCCAAACTCCAGCGTCACGATTCGGCCCGAGGCCCGCTGGGATTGGTACGATGGCCTGGCCAATGCGGCCGGCCCATATCCCCTGCCGTATGACGATGGCACAAGCCGCCACCAGTTCACCTTCGCCGTGGATCTGATCTACACGTTCTGATCCACCGCCACGGCCGCGCGATCGCGGCACGGGCGATGTTTCCACGAGAGGCCCAAGGCATGACGCGGGTCAGTGGCAAGGCATGACGCGGGTCAGCGGGTCGGCCATTGGCCCATATTTTGGCCCAAGTCCCACAGGCTCTTGCCATTGGCGCGGAGGACCATCTGGTGCGTGCCGGCCGGAACCCGCGTCACGGTGCAGTGAGACGGCGCTCGGCGCAGTGAACGGAACCAGCCTGCCTGGGCGCTGCTCGTGTGCGTTGCGAAAATCAGGGCCAGCGTGCCCAACATGACAAGTAGAAAACGAGAATTCATAGAACCTGCTCCCAAGAATCGAGGATTGAAACAAAGTTGCCCTCACTATTCTGATTCTAATCACGGGCCGCGACGATTGCAAGAAAAAGCTTGCAGATCGTCCATTCCATCTGACTATTCCGGAGAATCGGAACCTGTGTCACACCGTCGATGGGCGAGTAGCGAGTAGCGGGCTGCGGATTGCGTCATGGCACGTCCACACAGCGCAAATCAACGCTTGCCGGTTTCGCAGCGATCACGGTGCGTGATTCTCGCCCGTTGCGACACCTGCTTCAGCGATTTCGTCAGCCCGATGACCAATCCGTTGTTCTTTGAAGACCCGCGGACATTGAGCGAAATTCGCTTCATGTTCCACAGCCCAACCGTGCCGAACACCGGGTTGGGCGGTGGCAAAGCGCAGGTCTATGCCGCGCAGATTCGCATGGCCCTGAACGACGAGCAGTCGATCATTGCCACGAAAGACGGATGGGCCGCTAATCACCAACCTTCAGAGTCACTCTTGTGTATCTCACGTGTACGTCGATCAACCGGGCTGCGTCGTATCGATTGTCGCAGCGGCACAGTGGGAATGGTTGTTACATCCTGTCCAACCGAATGCGAGTTGATGAGGGGAACTAGATAAAATGGGGATTCTGGTTGATCTGCGGCAAAATGCAACCGAAGAAATCAGTAGTGAAACCTAGTGGTACTCGCCAGGTTTCGAGGGCCGATTCCAGAGGGGCATTTTGGGCAAGCGATCGCGATAACTAAATCGCTGGGGCGATCTCGTATGTGCGATGGGCAAATCTTGGCAGCGCTGTTGCTGCACCGCGCCGCTCGTGGCATTGGGCGAATTGCCATCTCTTGCGAAGCCAAGAGTGACGGCCAAGCCAAAAACGTCTTTCTCCATGGTCGGGGATGAAAAGTTACGGCGCCGGCGAGGGCCTGACTGGGGATCTCGTTGAAGTGCCGCAGTGAGAGTCGATTCGCGAAAACCAGTCATATGCACGCAACGCGCGGCGAGGGGACCAGCCAGAACTCGCGCCGAGTGTCAAGCAAGGAGCGACATCGAACAGGACGGACCACCTACCTATATCGAGACGCAGAGGCAACGACTCTAGGTCTCGGTCCACAATCAAGAGGACAACCCGATCATGTCAGAAACCACGACCCACGAGCAACACGAGCACGTCGACGTCGACGTCGACGCACTGCGTCAGGAATTGGCCATCAACAAGGCGATGAGCGAAAACTCGCCGATCAACATTTTGTTGGCCAATACCGATTTGGAGATTACCTACGCCAACCCGTCGAGCATCAAAACACTCAAGACGCTCGAGAAATTCTTGCCCTGCAAGCTCGACGATCTCGTCGGCCAGGTGATCGACATCTTTCACAAGGATCCGGCTTACCAACGCAAGATCCTCTCCAACGACAAGAACCTGCCCCATCGGGCGATCATCGACTTCGCTGAAGAGAAGCTCGACCTGTTGGTCAGCCCCACCTACGACGACGAGGGCACGTATCTCGGCCCGATGGTCACCTGGGAGGTTGTTACCGAGAAGCTGAAGCTGGAGCAGGCGGCGGCGGAGAAGACCGCCTTGGTCGAAAACGCCCCCATCAATATCCTCCTGGCCGACACCGATCTGGTGCTCCGCTACGTGAACCCGGCCAGCGCCAAGACGCTCAAGACGCTGGAAAAGTTCCTGCCCTGCAAGGTCGACGACCTGGTCGGTCAGAGCATCGACATTTTCCACAAGGATCCGTCGTACCAACGCGGCATTCTGGCCGATTACAAGTCGTTGCCGCGACAGGCCGTGATCGACTTCGCCGGGGAGAAGCTCGACCTGCTGGTCAGCCCGACCTACGACAACAACGGAAACTACGCCGGCCCGATGGTCACCTGGGAAGTCATCACGGAGAAGCTGCGATTGGAATCCGACGCGGCCGAAAAGATGGCGATCGTCGAGAACGCGCCGACCAATATCCTGTTGGCCGATCTCGAAGGGACGATCACCTACGCCAACCCGGCGTCGGTTCGCACGCTCAAGTCGATCGAAGCGGCGCTGCCGTGTCCGGTCGATCAGATCGTCGGCGGCAGCTACGACATGTTCCACAAGAACCCGGCGCACCAGCGTCGGCTGCTGGCCGATCCGAAGAATCTTCCGCACGAGGCGGAAATCGAATACGCCGGCGAGCACCTGTCGCTGATTGCCGCCGCGATCTACGACGCCAACGGCGAGTACACCGGGCCGATGATCGCTTGGGAACTGGTGACGGATCGCAAGAAGGCCGAGCAGGCGGAAGCGGATCGACTGACCCGCGAGGCCGAGGAGCAAGCCGAGCTGCGCCGCAAGGTCGACCAACTGCTGGTCGTGGTCAACGCCGCGGCCACGGGCGATCTGACGGAGGATGTGACCGTCACGGGCGACGATGCGGTCGGCGAATTGGCCGGCGGCCTGAGCAAGATGATCACCGACCTGCGTGACGTGATCGGCCAGATCGTCGACAGCGCCGCCCAGTTCACGGAAGGCGCTCGCGTGATCTCCGAAAGCGCGCAAGGTTTGGCCCAAGGTGCCCAGACGCAGAGTGCCTCGGTCGAACAAATGAGCGCTTCGGTCGAGGAACTTACCCGCAGCATCGAGGCGGTTAAGGACAACGCCGGCGAGGCGAATAAGGTGGCTGACGAGACCAGCCAGATGGCTGAAGAAGGCGGCTCGGCCGTCAAGAAGTCGGTCGAGGCGATGGATCTCATCAAGACCTCGAGCGAGCAGATCAGCGAGATCATCCAGGTGATCTCCGAAATCGCCAGCCAGACGAATCTGCTGGCACTGAACGCGGCCATCGAAGCCGCCCGGGCCGGCGAGCACGGTCTGGGATTCGCCGTGGTGGCCGACGAGGTCCGCAAGCTGGCCGAGCGGTCGAGCGAAGCGGCCAAGGAGATTTCCTCGCTGATTAAGGAATCGACCCAACGGGTCGAGGATGGAGCCAACCTGAGCGAGCAGACCGGTGCTGCCTTGGAGAAGATTATCACCGGTGTGGAATCGACGGCCAAAAAGATTGCGGAAATCGCCGACGCGACCGTCGAGCAGGCGACCAACGCCAACGAAGTGGCCGGCGCCATCCAGCAGATTTCGCAGGTCACCGAGCAATCGGCCGCCGGCAGCGAAGAGATGGCCGCCAGCAGCGAAGAACTGGGCGCGCAAGCCACCGGCCTGCGCGATCTGGTGAAGAAGTTTAAGTTGACGAAGGATTAGCGGCCTGCGGATGATAGCAATACGTTTTTCGTTTAACGGCAAGCCGCCTGCGGCTTGCCGTTAAACAATTCATTCCTGACCGCTCCGCCGTCTCGGTTCTCCTCGATAGGACGGAAGCATCAGCCTTCCAGCTCGCCCAGCAATTCCTGCAATCGCTCGCCAAGCTCGGCGCTGAACTTCCCCGGCCAGCCCGAGTTGATCGGTCCCACGGAGCGAAACGATCAAGTGTCCACGATCGCTTCACTCGGTTCGTCATCAACGAACGGGATCGTAATCCCAAGCCGATTGTCAATCGTTCCAAACCCGACGTCCCACTCGACCGGTTGAGCCAGCGGGCATTCTACGTCGAATCCCGACAGCTTGACCACCGTGAAATAGATATTCTGCTTCCCAATACGATTGCTCCGGATGGTTGGAAATGTACATGAACCGAAGCTGCCCGAAATCGGGATCGTCGATCTTGGGCGGGTTGAAAAAGAGTTTGAGCCTTTTCAGTGGGTTCATGTTCCCATGATCCAATCCGGGCCGGGCGGCGGAAGGGCACGAAACCGCACTCACTCGCATTTTTGCCCCCTGTCTGCTACGATTTCCCTTTGGTCTTTACGCCCGTTTCGTCGGATTCGCGAATAGGAAGTGCCCATCTCATGGCGATCGATCCTTATGGCCCTTGCCCTTGTGGAAGCGGTAAGAAGGTTAAGTTTTGTTGCTCGGACATTGTCGACCATATTGAGACGATTCAGAAGATGCTCGAAGGTGAGCAGCGGATGGCGTGTCTGGACTACGTCGTGAATTTGGAAAAGACGGTCCCCGATCGGCCGTTTTTGCTGCTGGTCCGATCGATGCTGGAAATCGACCTGGACAAGCTCGATGCCGCGGAGGAAACGATCCGCCGCTTTCGCAAGGCCCACCCCGAAGACGCGGTGGCCCACGCCCAAACGGCCGTCTGGCACGCCGCGAAGGGTGAGGCCGCCAATGCGGTCGGTCCGCTGCAAGAGGCGATCCGGCTGTGTGGCGAGAACATGCCCGCGCGGGTTTACGAAGCGGTCGGCATGGTCGCGGCGCGGTTGTTTGCTGAGGGGTTCGTGATTGCGGCGAAAACGCATCTGATGTTTCAGATCATCGTCACCAACGGCCAAGATCAGCAAGCCGCCACGATGCTTTCGCAGATCACCTCGTCGGCCGACCTGCCGCTATTGCTGCGCGACCAATGGCACCTGGCCGAGACGCCCGAGGTGGAAGCCGACTGGAAGGAAGATTTTGCCAAGGCCCACCTGGCGGCGATGCAGGGGCGCTGGAGCGAGGCACTGGGGCAGTTTGAAACATTGAGCGAGAAAGCGGCCGAGCGGCCGGAGCTGTGGCGGAATGTGGGCATCTTGCGCATTTGGCTGGCCGATCATCGCGGTGCCATCGAAGCGCTGCGCAAATACACGTCGATGGAGATTCCCGTTGACGACGCGGTCGAGGCCGAAGCACTCGTGCAATTGATCGACGAGGAAACGGAAGCGGACCAAATCGACGTCTTGACACTCACCTATCCGGTTTCCGACGACGAGGCCCTGTGGGAGTCTCTGACGGCCAACTCGCTCACCGAATCGATGCCGATCGACCTGCGATCGATGGCCGACGAAGATCAGCCGCCGCCGCGGGCCGCATTTTGGCTGCTCGATGCAGTGGTTCCAGAGACCGGCGTCGACATCAGCCGCGCCGACGTGCCGAAAATCCGCGGCGAGTTGTTTCTGTTCGGCAAGCAAACCGACCGCGAGGCGCGGCTCGAATTCTCGCTCAAGCGGACCGACGACTTTGAGCCGGCCAAGGCCGCGCTGGCCGAGGTGTGTGGCGAATTGCTTGGTTCGCCGGGCGACGAGAAAGTCGCATTGCAAATCTCCACCAGCCGCGAAGCGATGAGTTGGAATTGGCGATTGCCCGACGACACGCCGGCGGAGCACCGTCGCGAATTGCAAACTCAAGAGCATCGCGACGCGGTTCTCAAACGCTGGCCGGCACTGAAAACGAATCTCTTCGGCGGAAAGTCGCCGACGGAAGTTTCCACCGATCCGTCGCAGCGCAACCGGCTGCTGGCGGCCATTCTGCTGTTGGAGCTGTCCGACGAACAGAGCGACGAAGTGATCGACTACAACGAATTGCGAGAGCAACTCGGACTGCCAAAGCTCGAACCGATCGACGCCGTGGGCCTCGACGCCACCAAACTCCCGTCGGTGCGGCTGGTGAGAATCGAAGTTGAGAAGCTCCTCGACGATCCGCTCATTCACGCCTTTCGGCGGGCCGTCTCGCTGCGGATCAACAACGCCCTGCGCCGATTGGCCGGCGAAGTGGTGCGCCGCGAACACTTGCGGATGAAGATCGATCTGGCCGAAGCACACGGCATTCTCGCCCAGCTCGCTCGCAAGCCGACCGAGGCGCTCGACCACCTCGGGCGAGCCCGAGCGGAATCGGCCTCGGCGGGAAAATCGTGTGCCCAATGGGACATGCTCGAACTGTCGATCCAAATCGGCCTGGGCAGCAGCCCGGAGGCCAACCGGTTGATTCAACATATTCGTGCCCAGCACTTCCAGGAGCCGGGCATCGCACAGGCCATGATGAATCTGTTGATGCGAGCCGGGCTGATCAATCCCGACGGCTCGCCGCGGATGGCAGCTCCCTCGGCCGCGCCGGCTGCCGTTGGAGAAGCTCCCGCCGCGTCAGAAGGCCAAAAAATTTGGACTCCCGACGGCGAGGCCGGATCGACCGGCGGCGAAAAGAAAGCAATTTGGACGCCCGATTGACGGCGGTTTTCAGATTGGTAAAGCCGCGACCAGTGGTCGCGCCGATCTCCGTTCATCGATCTTCGCCCTCATGGTGTCAACCATCGAACAAAACCGCATGACCCGCGCCCTTGAACTGGCTGCGCGCGGCCAGGGATTGGTCGAGCCGAATCCGATGGTTGGCTGCGTGCTGTGGTGCGACGGCGCGATGGTCGGCGAAGGTTGGCATCGGTGTTTTGGCGGGCCACACGCCGAGATCGAGGCGCTGCGGGCGGCCGGGTCGCGCGCTTCTGGCGCGACGATGTACGTTACCCTTGAGCCCTGCTGCCATCAGGGAAAAACGCCGCCCTGCAGCGAGGCGATCATAAAGGCCGGCGTTCGCCGCGTGGTCGTCGCCATGGCCGACCCGTTTCCCGAGGTCGCTGGCGGCGGACTCACACAGCTCAGGGAGGCCGGAATCGACGTCGAAGTCGGGCTGCTCGAAGCCGAGGCACGAACATTGAATGCCCCTTATCTGGCGCGCGTCGAGCACGGCCGCCCCTGGATCATCGCCAAATGGGCCATGACGCTCGATGGCAAGATTGCCACGTCCGACGGCGACAGTCGTTGGATTTCGGGCGAAGCGTCGCGCTCGGTCGTCCACCAACTGCGGGGTCGCGTGGACGCAATCATGATCGGCAGTAACACGGCCCGCCGCGACGATCCGCTGCTCACGGCGCGGCCGGCGGGAGCGCGCACCGCCACGCGCATCATCGTCGATGGCCGCGCGTCGCTGCCGATCGACAGCCAACTGATTCGCACGCTCGATGAGGCGCCCGTATTGGTCGCCGTGGGCAGCGATGCGGTGGCGGACGACGTGACCCGACTGGCCGATGCCGGCTGCGATGTCTACCGCTGCGACGGCGAATCCCACCTGCAGCGCCTGCGGAGCTTGCTGGCGGAATTGGCCTGCCGCAAGATGACCAACGTGTTAGTCGAAGGCGGCGGTCGATTGTTGGCTAACCTGCACCGTATCGAGTGCATCGACGAAGTGCATGTTTTCATCGCGCCGAAATTCGTCGGCAAGACGGCAGCCACGCCGATGGGCGGAAACGACCCGGCAGAAGCGCCGCACAGCGCGATGCGCATGGCCGACGCCAACCAACTTCACCGCGTAACCGTTCGTCAACTCGGCTGCGACGTGCATGTTCATGGGCTGATGAAAAGCCGTTTGTAGGGTGCCCGCGTCCGCGTCCGCTGCCGCCGGCCCAATGCCGCCTACTTTGGCCGATGTCAGGGTGAGCCGCAAGGCGCTAGCCGCGGGTTTTGTGTGGGAAAACGTGGCGTAGATTCACCGGCGGCTAGCGCCTTGCCGCTCAAAGTAAGTGCCATTGGCCGCGAGCCCCTCGGTTGACGCGCGGTTGTGTCGCATATTCCGGCGAATCACCCGATCCGAATTTTCACATTTCCAAGTTTTTCAGGTTGCAAAAAAGGTAACACTTTAGCCGAGTGGTAGCCGAATTCGCAAGAATTCGGAAGTCGCCCAGCTTAACGCGGGATCGGCGGAATTCTTGCGAATTCCGCTACACCGCGAGAGCGCCGCCACTCGGCTAAGGCAATCCCTGGAATCTGGCATCCCAATATTCCAGTGAAACGTCTATCCTCTCCATTCTACTCCTGATCTGTCATTGAAGGCCTCGTTCTCATGGAGGAGAATGGTGGAAGAGCTGACCCCGAAAA
>JADFKK010000282.1 GCA_022564995.1 Planctomycetota bacterium
CATCAAGACCGCCACAGCCCTCGGGGGGGCTATGTTACGAGTACGCAGCGCTGGCCTTCACGCCGCCATGAGGGAACGCCTGGCGTCATATCCCCTGCGCAGACGCAGCTATTTTTTCAAACGGGTGATGAAGTACATAGCCCTGAAGGTTCTGTCGTATCCCAGGGTTTATGGCGCTACTGTCCGCGTTCTCAAGGCGATGGGCATTGATTACGACCAGTTCATCGTTTCACTCGTGCGGACCTTCCAGGAGCGAGATATTTTGGACCTTATTCGGATGCAGCCGTCAGCACCCTTACTCGCCTTGTTGCTGCGACGCCTGAAGGCCTATCGGCGAAGCGATCTGGACGGGCGAATAAGTGCCGGTCATTACGTGGTAAATGCCTTGGGTGATCGGTCCGCCATACCTGGGGCTGACAATCCGAGCCACACGTTCTGGTTATTCCCGTTGCTCACCTCCGATGCGGAACAGCTCATAGACTCTCTGAGACGGGTCGGTTTTGATGCCGCATCAGATTCCACGCAATTACATTGTGTTAGCAATGGCCCTGATCAGGGAGAATCGCCCGAGGTTTCAAGAAATATCATCGACACCACCGTCTATCTACCGGTTTACGGGAGCATCCCCAAAGAGGACCTGGAGAGGATGATCAGCATCGTGAATAAGATTGCCCCGGCTGGGTTGCAATAATGCCCGATGTCGAGCTACCCGGGTAATATTGTTAAGATTACTAAAATCCCTGATATCACCGTTTAAAGGTTTTGAATGATGACCCTTCCAAAACTGCTATCTCAACTGATCCAAACCTTCCAGCGCAACCTCGAGACCTACCGTTCTTCCCATTACAACGAAACCCAACTCCGCCGCAAATTCATCGACCCGCTCGGACGCGATGTCGCGAAAGCGGCGCAGGACTGCGGCGCGCTTGTCGAACCCCGCATCCCGCCAATCGGGAAACGCGTGCTTGGCTCGGTCTACAGCTGCGTGCACTTTGGCCGCGTCGGCGATCGGGAAGCGTCCGAGTTCGCGCTCCGGTTCGGCCGGAGATGTACTGATCAGCATTTCACTCATGGCAGCGGTGTGACGGTTACCCGTTCTCCAGCCGCTACGCCGAGGGCTTCGCGGCATTCCTTGGTAACAAGAGGCGTGCCCCACTCTTCTATTGGGACCACGGTTGCGCGGAAACCCCGCTGCGTTTCGCTCGACAGCAGGGCCAGGGGTGCCCCCGATAGGTCGTATTCGTCGCTGCAGTCTCCCGGGAGCACGAGTTCGCGTCGCTCGCGCACCGATGTAATCGCGTCTCGCGACGCACCGTAGTAAGGACCCCCGTCGAAGGGATCTACCTGGTTGAGGTAGCGGAAGCCGATCTTCTCGAGGATTCGCACCGCGGCTTTGGCGGTCTCGTTCGGCGTACCGATCGTCTCCTGCACGTTCTTTGGAAACAGATTTGCGTAGACGGGATCTCGCGGAAACAGATCGGCGATGAATTGTTTGTTGCGGGCCGAAAGATGGTCTGCTTCGCGGTAATCGAGCCCGGTGAAGTGTTGACCGAACGCGTCCCACAGGAGGTTGCCGCCCGATTCCTTGAACGGAGAGAGCATCTCCGCCGTGATCTCTCGCTGGAATCGATCGGGGTGCATCGACATGTAGGCGAAGCGCACGATCGAAAGGGCTTTGCCGCACTTCTGTGGATTGTTGCGATACAGCGGGTCGAGGATCAAGCCGCCAATCTCGGTCGGTCCGTCTTCGGTGGAACGAAGTCTCAGTTTGGTGTGCACGAAGCGTTTGTCGAGTTCGACACTGCTGCGTTCCTCGGTGGAGACTTCGAACCAGTAGTACGGGTTCCCCGGGACACCGTGTTTGGCCAGGATCATCGAAGTCCCGATGACCTTTTCCACTTCGCGATCGATCAGCACGAAGACGAAGATCGGCGATTCATCTCCGTCGACTTGTAGGCTGAACGAACGCAGGGAGTGCGCGATGCGTTCTTCTAGAAATTCGCGATCCCGGGGCAGGTTCATGGAATCGAGTTGTTCGGCCAGCACGAACAGATCGTTCTCGCTGGTGCCCGGCCGGTTGTCGTAATGGGTGTAAGTAATGGTCGCCGCCACGCGCAGATGGCCTTGGTACTCGTCGGCCGAGAACTGATCGAGCAGCCGCCCTGGCAATTGGCCGCTGGCGACCAACAGCACCTGGCCGGTCTGTCCGTCCCAGCGATACTTGAGCACGGAGGTTTCGGCCGTCTCGCCGTAGCCGGAGTTTTGGAACAGGTAGAGATGATTGAGCGAAGCGTACTCGGTCGCCTGCTGCTGCGTGTAAACGCTGGTGGCCGAAACAACCCCCGGCTCATCACTGGCGACGTTGATCGAGGCGACGGTGAGCAGGCTCCAGGAATTCTCCTCCAGCGGAAGAAAGATGTCGGCCGGTGCGGTGATTAGCCCGCTAGCCACCAGCTCGCCGTCGGCATCGTAACTCATATACTCCGGCAAGACCGACCGCATGAACCGGTCGCGATCTTCCATCAGCCAGACGACGTATTCCTCCTGGGTTTGGTAGGTGCCGGAACCATTCAGGCGGATGACCAGAGGGCCGTCGTCGCCATTGTCATCTCCGTCGTCCGGCTCCTCGTCTTCGATAACCAGCGGCCGGGGCGCGAAAGCATTTGACGTATTGAGCATCACGAAAACGTGCTCGTCGATGGCCCGGCTTTGCGCGTAGCTGCCGTCGAGATGCGTTTCCTGCACGACCACTGGCGCCGCTCGATCGGAAATGTCGAACACGGTGATGATCGTCGCCGGCCCACGGCGTGGTTGCGGTTCGGGCAAGATGACGTCTTCAAGCACGATGAGCGGCCCGATTTCGACGCGCCAGTTATCGAATTCCTGCGAGATCACCGTCAGCCGGTCTCCGCGCAGGTACTCCACCAACGGCGAACCTTCGACAATCACCCGAGAGACGACCTCCATCTCGTCGGCCGGCCAGGCGCGGGTAATCACCAATTCTCCGCCGGTCAGAGCGTAAAGATACGTGTCGTCGAATTCGATAATATCGCCCTCGTCGACGCCGGCCACTTGGACGTTGGTCTCCGAGTGGCTGCGTTCGGCGGCGTCCAAGCCGAAGATGACCATGGGGCCGTCCATGATGAAAAAAATGGGTTGGAAAAACGGCTGGCCAAACAGATGACCGTAACGCTCCAGCGCGTCGTCGATGATGAATTGTTCAAACTGCTCCTGCGTGCCGAATTGCGGCAGCGCCTGCTCGACCGCCGGTTGGACCAAAACCGTTACCTCGGCGATCAACGCCCCGTCGACGCGATACTCGAACGTGTCGGTTCCGACGAAGCCGGCCGGCGGCGTGTACAACACGCTCCGTCCGTCGGCGGCCACTTCAAGCACGGCGCCCTCGGCCGCTCCGCTGAGGGACGTAACCCACCCGGCCCCCTGATAATCGGCCGCAAGCAGATCGTTGATCAACACCCGCAGTTCGTTGTTGGTGCTGTCGGGATCGACTCGATACTCATCGTCGCGGGCTCGCCGCACCACGGTGACGCTGACCGACTGCTGAAGCACTCCGTCGGCCGTGTAGATGAAGCTGTCGGTGCCAACGAAATCCTCCGGCGGCGTGTAGATGACGCTTAGCCCGTCGGCCGAGATGCTCACCTGTCCGTTCTCGGCGCTGGGGCCGACCGCCGTGATTTCGCCCGTGATCGCGTGGTCGCAGTAGGCGCTTCTCAAATCGTTCGCCGATACGTCGAGTGAATTCCCCTGGCTGTTCCGGTCGACCACCATGCGATCGTGTGTCAACGGATTGCACTTGGCCCTGACTCGCACGGAAGCTTCGTACTTGCCATCGACGGTGTAGGTGAAACGGTCGTCGAAACCCACCGCGGGCTCAAACCAGAGGGATCGGCCGCCGACAGCGATGGTCACTTGACCGCCGTTTTCGCTCACCCCGACGCCCGTAATCACGCCGGCGCCCGGATAGGGAGAGCCAAACCGATCGTTCTCCATCACGTTCAGTTGATACCGACCGACCGATCCGCCGGCGAGGAGCCGATAGGAATCGCTCACCGCCAGCGGCTGCACGTTCAGCCGCACGCTGGCCGTCAAGTCACCGTCCACCACGTAGGTCAGTGTGTCGGATCCTGTGAAGCCCTCAAGCGGCGAAAAACGTAACGATTTTCCGTCCGCGGCAATCGACACCGTGCCGATTTCCGTTTGACTCACCCACGTAATGATTCGCGGACCGTCGTAGCCGTTTCCGGAAAAATCGTTTCGCATGACCGGCAGCGTTTGGTCCGGAATGTCTTGCAGTGTGTCCAACCGGTCATCGCGAACCGGCATCGTCACGTTGACGTTCACTTGGGCCGGGTATTTGCCGTCGGCGATGTACTCGAAACTATCGCGGCCGAGGAATCCGGCCGGCGCGGTGTAGAACACCGACTGTCCGTCGGGCGATATCTCCAGCAGCCCGCCCTCCGATGTCTCGCCGACCGACGTGATCCGCTCGACGATCCGCCGCTCGATGCGATCAAGATCGCGGTAAGTGTCATTCGCCAGCGGCCTGATGACAAAATGGCTGCTGTCGCGGTCAATGGTCACATTGTCGTCCCGCACGGGGCGATGCACCTTGACCAACACCTGCCGCTCGAAGGACGCATCGACGATGATCGTAAACGAGTCGTAGCCCGAGAAGTTCTCCGCCGGCGTAAAGATCACCGCGCGGCCACCCTCGGCGATTGTCACTTCGCCCCGCGTGTTGGCGTCTACAATCGTGCTGATCTGCCGCGGCCCGTCGTAACTGCTCCAGAACTGGGCATCACTCATCACGTCGATCACGTTCTGCTGGCTGTTCTGAATCACTTCGTCGCGATGGCTTCCCGACGGGAAGGGATGCAGAATCGAGAGCGTCACCTTGGCGTTGTATTGTCCGTCGACGACGTAGACAAACGACTCCTCGCCTCGGGCATCGATGGCCGAGGTGTAGAGCAGCGAACGCCCGTCGTCGGCAATCGTAATTTCGCTGCCCTGCGTGGCGGCCGTCACAAATGTGATCCGCCGTTCGCCCAGGTAGCCGTCCCAAAACGAATCGTTGGCCAGCACGTCCAGCAGCGTCTCCTCGCGGGGAATGACGTCGCGATATTCGTCGTCGGCCAGCGGCGAGTTGATACGCACGCTCACCCCGGCCGACGAGCCGCCGGCGAAATATCGAAAGCTTTCGACCCCGGCGAAGTCGGGCGGCGGGGCGTAGCGGACCGCCAGTCCGTCTTCGCTCACCTCGATACGGCCGCCTTGGCTGCCGTAGCTGATCGCCACGATGCGTCGCTCGCCGGGCGCAAGGTCGTCCAGCATGTCGTTGGCCAGCACGTCCAGCAAGCCGGGCTCGCCGTTCTGCCGCACCTCGAATACGTCGTCCGTCAGTTGGACCCCGGCGCCGTCCAGCATCATCCGTGTCTCGAGCGGCTCAAACCGCGTGCGGCGAAATCGTCCTTGTTGAGCGCGACGGCGCCGGCCGGCGTGTCGCTCGGGCGAACGAACAGGGCTATGCTTCGTGAGCAAGGTCATGACGGCGACTCCCGTGGGTTTGGCACGCGGCGATCATTCATTCTAGGGACGGCAGCCGGACGGTACAAGCAATTCGCCTAATTCACAAGGCCGACGCCAGCGACAGTTTGTCACGCGAAAAAATCGCCGACTCCGAAAGCACGAAGACATGAGCGTTTTTGCCCGGAAAAAGTCCCCTACCCCACGAATTGCGGACAAAATCGTCTGCGAAAGACACCCGGTCCCGACGATTCATATTTGACCCGAGGGGACGATTTGTGCGATATTGGTAGTCTGTGTCGCAGCGTAACGCTTTCAAACCCCGCGGCTTCCGCCGGGGGCTAACAGCTGTTGAAAAAGTCGGTAGGAGGCGACTCCCGTCGCCGATTCCAGTGTGAAACGCCTATTCTCGGCGACAGGAGTCGCCTCCTACATAGGACATTTGCCGATGTCTCGCCCCGCGCACCGCTGTCCTGGTCCCATCTCGCGCCGTAACGTCCTGCAGGCGGGTGCGCTGGGAGTCGGCGGGCTGGGACTGAGCGATCTTGTGCGGCTGCGGGCCGACGCGGCCGGGCGGAATGAGCCGCTCAAGGACACGGCGGTGATCTTTGTCTGGCTGCCGGGCGGGCCGCCGCACATGGAGACCTACGACATGAAGCCCGATGCCCCGGCGGATTACCGGGGAGATTTCCGGCCGATCAAGACCAACGTGCCGGGCATCGAAGTCTGCGAACTGCTGCCGATGCACGCCCGCTGTGCCGACAAGTTCACGCTGGTCCGTTCGGTGCATCACACCTTCGCCGACCATGGCGGCGGGCACAAGCGTTTTCTCACCGGCCGCAAGCCCGCCACGCCGACCGGCTTCGTGAACGACGCCCCCTGTGTCGGTTCGATCGCCTCGAAGCTCCTGGAGAAACGGGGCAACCCCAGCGGCCTGACCAACTACATCGTGACCGGCAACGGCCGCGTCAACAACGTCGACACGTTCAGCTTCGGGTCGGCTTACCTGGGCGTGTCGACGCACCCCTTCGCCATCTCCGCCGATCCGAACGCCGAGAAGTTCGAGGTCAAGAACCTCTCGCTCACCGGAGGCATCAGCCGCGGGCGGCTCGACGATCGGGTCTCGCTGCTGCGGGGCATGGACCGGCTGCGGCGCAATGCCGAGGGCGCGATGGACGGCATGGACGTCTTCAATCAGAAGGCGCTCTCGATGATCACCTCGGCGAAGGCCCGCCAGGCGTTTGATCTCTCGAAAGAAAGCGACCAGCTCCGCGACCGTTACGGACGCCACGAATGGGGCCAGCGGGCGCTGATGGCCCGCCGGCTCGTCGAAGCCGGCGTGAGTTGGGTCACCGTGGTGATGGAAAACCCTTACGTCTCGGGCATCAAGTCGCCCAGCTACGGCGTCTATAACTGGGACAGCCACGCGGTGAATTGCCATCTGTTCAACGACGCCCGCATTCGCTTTCCGATTTACGATCGGGTCATCACCGCGTTGATCGAAGACCTTTACGATCGCGGGCTGGACAAAAAGGTGCTGCTCGTGGTGACCGGCGAGTTCGGCCGCACGCCGCGGCTGAGCAACCAAATCGGCTCGCGCACCAAAGTAACGCAGCCCGGCCGCGACCACTGGCCGCGAGCCATGAGCATGTTACTAAGCGGCGGCGGCATGCGCACCGGGCAAGTCGTCGGCTCGACGAACGCCAAGGGCGAAGAGCCCAACCACCGCCCCCTCACCCCCAACGACCTGTGGGCCACCGTCTATCGCCACCTCGGCATCGACTACCAGCGCATCTCCTTCCCCGATTACCAAGGCCGCCCGATGCCGATCTTGCCGTTTGGCGAGCCGATTCGGGAGTTGGTGTTATAGTCGTTGTTCGCTCCGCGAACGAAACGTATCGATCGCGGAGCGATCAACGACTGTCTTTCCAAGTCACTCCCCCATGACCATCCTCGATCGATTCCGCCTCGACAAGAAGCGTCTGTTCATCACCGGCGGCAGCCGGGGGTTGGGGCGGGAGATGGCGCTGGCGATTGGGGATGCGGGGGCGGATGTGATCTTGACGGGGCGGACCGAGGAGAGCCTGGAAAAGACGGCCGACGATATTCGGGCGCTGGGGCGGGAAGCCTGGACGATCAGGGCCGACATGGGCGATCCCGCGGATTGCCAACGGGCGTGTGAGGCGGCGCTCGGCGATCACGGGCCGATCGACATCTTGATTAACAACGTCGGCGGGCGAAGGCAGAACATTGCCACCACCGAGATGCCGCTGGAGACCTGGCGGGAGTTGATGGACCTGAACCTGACCAGTGTGTTTCTCTGCACGAAGATCATCGGGCGGGCGATGATCGAACGCGGCGCCGGGGGGCGGGTCATTAACATCGCCTCGATCAACGCCTTCGTGGTCGGCAACATCGGCGGACGGCATTATGAAACGGCCAAGGCCGCCGTCGTGCAATTCACCAGGGCCACGGCCGTCGATTGGGCCGAACACGGCATTACGCTCAACGCCATCTGCCCCGGCGGGTTCATGACCGAGCCCAACCAACGCTGGGCCCAAACGCATCCCGAGATGATCGAGACCTTTCGGGCCAACATCCCGATGGGCGATTTCGGCCGGCCGGAAGACCTCGGCCCGCTGGCGGTCTATCTGGCCAGCGACGCCTCGCGCTACATGACCGGCGCGGTGCTGGTCATCGACGGCGGGTATACGCTGCGGTAGGCGATGCCACGACTGTAATCCGATGCGTGAGCGAGGTTCCGCTTCAATCGCTGCATTCCTCATTTACGCCTCTTGCTGTCGCGCAAAACAGCCGCGGTGGGCCGAAAGCAAATAGCCTGGGGCTCGCGCCCCAGGCAACGAGACCCAAATTCCCAAAAGCCCCGTTCGTCGGCCATGATGAGCACGACATTAGGTACACGAGTGTTTTCGGCACTAAGAACTTGTAAAAGATTTATTTCCTCGAAACCAGATTTCTGCTAGAAGACGCCCTTTGTTTCTCAATGGACTGAGACGGAGGATGTCTGATGCAGGATGCGACGTATCGCGGGAGCGAACTGAAACGATGGAGCAAACAGGTCAATCTGGTGCTGGCACAACTCGACGAGAAGCAGAGGCGACTCGTGGCCGGGTTGCTGTCGAATGCCGTGGGCCGCGGCGGGGTCACGCAGTTGGCCCGAATCACGGGGCTGGATCGCAAGACGGTTCGGCGCGGGCGCGACGAACTCGACAACGATTTGAAGGACTGTCCGGCCGACCGTGTCCGTCGAGAGGGAGCCGGGCGGCCGCCGGTCGAAAAAAAAGTCCCCACATCCAGCAAGAATTGACCGACTTGATCGCCGAAGCGACCGGCGGCGATCCCGAAGGACGACGCAGATATGTTCGTCTGAGCCTGCGGACCTTGGCGGCGAAAGTAAAATCTGTTTCGCACATGACGGTCCGCCGGCTGCTGAAGCAACTCGGCTATTCGTTGCGGGCGAACGTCAAACGTCTGTCCGGCCCGCCGCATCCCGACCGTGACCGCCAGTTTCGCTACATCCAGAAAAAACAGCGCGAGTTTCTCAAGGCGGGCGATCCGGCGATCAGTGCCGACGCGAAGAGCAGCGAACTGATCGGCAATTTCAAGAACGACGGATCGCTGTGGTGCGATCGGGGCGACGAAGTCAACGCCTATGATTTTCGCAGTGACGCACAGTGCCGGGCGACGGCCTACGGCGTGTACGACCTTGCCACGTGCCGCGCGCACGTCAACGTGGGAACCAGCGGCAACACGGGCGAGTTCAGCGTTCACAGCATCCGCGTCTGGTGGAAAAAAGAGCGCCACCGGTATCCAAACGCCAGGCGACTGCTGGTCAAGGTGGATGGCGGCGGCAGCAACGGTTGGCGTCCGCGATTGTGGAAACGTGAACTGCAGCGACTGGCCGACGAAACCAGCCTGCAGATCACAGTCTGCCACTACCCGCGCGGCGCCTCGAAGTGGAACGACGTGGAACATCGACTGTTTGGTCCGATCTCGATCAATTGGGCAGGACAACCGCTGCGCAGCCTCGAAGTGATGTTGAGTGCGATTCGCGGAACAACCAACGTCAGCGGATTGAAAGTCACCGCACAACTCGACCGCCATCGCTACGCCACAAAGATCAAAGTCAGTGATCGAGAAATGAAAGAACTCAACATCACACGACCAAAAACATGTCCCAATTGGAATTACACAATCGCTCCTAATACCAATCCGGGGAAGTAATTTTCTTACAAGTTCTTAGTGCGGATTATTCAGCGGGCGATGGAGATCATCGACGAATTGGAGCCCCATCGCCGCGGCCCCTAGGCCGGCGCCGTCGGCTACGTCGACTTCAACGGCAACATGGACACCTGCATCGCCCTGCGAACCATCGTAGTCGCAGGCGGCAAAGCCTACGTCCAAGCCGGCGCCGGAATCGTGGCCGACAGCGTGCCGAGCAGTCAATATCAAGAGACGCTCAACAAAGCCCGCGGGTTATTGAAGGCGATTGAGATTACGGAAGAGCGGGCGGGGAAATAGCCGCGGCATCTTTCAACCACGAAGTGGTTCAACACCCCAGCCCGGGGTCGCGCAGCGCACCCCGGGTTTCGGAGCCACCCAACCCATCGTAAACCCCGCAGGGGTTTCGCATCGGCGGTAGGTATTCGGTGGAGAAAGCGGAACGGGTCTAATTGTGATATGATCGCGATGCCGCGCACCCGAACGTATTAGTTTTACAATCCATGCTTCGTCGTGAAGGGTGACCCGCGAGGCCCAGTCATTAGACCTGTCCCGTTTACGTCCTCCCGACACGGCCGTGGGAGCAATGACATGAATCATAAGTATGCTTCTGACATGCCGCTGCCCGGTGGGGTCGAGCAGTATTTCGACACGCTCGTGACGCTGCTGCGGCGAGTCAGTAAGGACGCCATGTGTCAGGCTCAGCTCACTCAGACGGTCATCGAAGTCTGTCCGAAGGCTAGCAAGTCCACGGCGATCAACATGTACATCAACTTGGTCAGCCGAATGGGACTATGGTCGTCAAAGGACGATGTGTTTCGACTCACAGCCGAAGGAGAAAGTCTGCTGGAATTGGCTGACAGCGATCCGGCAGAAGCAAGGCTGACCATTCTCAAGAGGAAGCTAAGTGATGTCGCGGGCTACGATCATCTCCTGTGTTTCTTGGCCGATGGGCCGACGACCTTTGACCAACTCGACGCGCAAATAAAACAGAGGCTCAACGCCAACTGGAAGTCGAAAAACCAGACGACGTTCCGTTTGAACTGGCTTCGCAGTCTCGGATACGTCTCGAAGAACGGGCATGAATACGGGCTCACCGAGGTTGGCAGTCAGATGCTTGCCAGCGGCGGCGTCGAGATTGAAATGTCGGGAGACGGCGACAAGAAGGGCAAGCGGTCGATAAAACATCGAGAGCCGCCTTCTCTGCTTGTCTCGCGAGCAACGGACATCGCAGATCGAATCAAAAAGGCGGCCACCGTCGGCGGAGACGGAAAGGAACTTGAGAACGCGACCGCCGAAGCCTTCGAGTTGCTTGGGTATTCAGTGCAGGTTATCAGCGGCCCCGGCAATCCCGATGTCGTTTCAACGGCGGTGATGGGCGAAGATACTTATCGCCTGCTCATCGAAACCAAGAGTAGATCGAGCGGCGTCGTCAATCAGAACGACGTCAATTTCAATGCGCTAAACCAACACAAGGCGAAGGCAAACGCGGATTTCGTCCTTGTTCTTGCAACTGACTTTTCTGGTGGGAACCTGGAACAATGGGCGAGTGAGCACCAGGTTCGCCTCTTGCGAGTGGAAGAGATTTGCAAGGTGCTCTTGGCGCATGCGGAGGCGGCGATTCCACTGGATTCGTTGCGAGAGCTATTTGTGGGCAGCGGCTCGACCGACGAAAGCGCATTGTCGGCCATCTTGGCCGATGCAGAGACATCCGTCCAACTCATGGCGTTGTGTCGTGACGTTTACGATGCTGTCTTCAACTATCAAGACGAAGAGGCCACGCTGAACGAACACTCGCTGTATTACATTCTGGGTGCCGCCCATTCGATTCGGTCGATCTGCGCGACCACTGAACTGTTGCACTCGGGGCTGCTCGCTGCGCTCGGACGTACTGATAATGGCGGCTTGTTCTGTCGATTGTCCCACCGGACGTTATCCGATAGGCTTTGCCAGATTAAGGACGTGATCGGCGGTCGGCCAGATGCCGTGACGAAGTAATGTGAAAGTGGAATCGTCACGCATGACATGACAGCCGGCAGATTCACATCGCGAATAGTTCCGTTACGCTGAAGCATAACCTACGAGCTGAACAAAGCCGGGGGTTGTTGAAGGCGATTGAGATCATGGAGAAGCGGGCGGCGTCTCGATCCCGAGACGTTTCAAGAGCGGAAAGAACTGCTTGGTGAAATACTCTTCGTTCTGGTCGTGCAATTTGCGAAACGAATCGGCCTTGGCGGCGAAGACTTGGGTTCCGCGTACGTCTTGCACGACCCACAAGCCCGATGGCATCTCCAACAGGCGGACGATCGAATGCGATTTTTCGCCCAGGAGCGAAATCTGCAGGCGCTCTTGTTCGTCGGTTTGGACCAGTAGCGTACGTTTTTCGGCGGCCGTTTCGCTGAGTCTGAATTTGAAATACTTTTGCTTCTTGGTGCTGGCTCGCCGGCCGAAGACCCGGCGGCCGGCCGGCTTTTTCGTCGATAACGAGGCGCTTATTCCGTCGGCTTTAAATTCACTCTGGCCATCCCCATGCCCGTAACCGCGATAGAAATAC
>JADFKK010000021.1 GCA_022564995.1 Planctomycetota bacterium
CCCGGCCCAGTCCAAGCCGCCAGCAGCACGGTCAGATCCTCAAAGTTCACCGGCGAAGAGCCCGCATCAACCAAATTCCCCTCCGCCGCCGAGACGTTCTGATTCCAAGCGGCGAGCAGCACCGTCAAATCCTCAAAGTCCACGAAGCCATTGCGCGTCAAATCCGCCGGCACCTCCGCTACCCCCACGCGAATCGTCACCGTAGCGACGTTGGAGGTTGCCTGTCCGTCGCTGGCGACGTAGGTGAAGGTGTCGATGCCGGTGAAGCCATCGCTCGGGAAATACCCGAAAACACCGTCCTCGCTGAATAGCACCACACCGTGAGTCATTTCACCCACCACGCGCTCAGCTGTCAAGGCGTCGCCGTCAGCATCCGTGTCGTTCAATAGCACGTTGAACAGTCTGTCGGGGTCGGAAGGATCGAATTCGAAACTGTCGTCATTGGCAACGGGCGCCGTGTTCAGTCCCACGTGAATTGTCACCGTCGCCACGTTGGAGTCCAACTGCCCGTCGTTGGCGACGTAAGTGAAGGTGTCGACGCCGGTGAACCCAGCGTCGGCGACATATTCGAAAGCATCGTCCTGGTTGAGACGTAAAGTGCCGTGTTTAACATTGCTAACGAGCACGGCGGTCAGGTTGTCTTCGTCGGCATCCGTGTCATTTGCAAGCACATCAATAACCAGTGGATGCGGCTCGAAGAAATCGAACAAGACGTTGTCATCACTGGCAACCGGCGCCGCGTTGCCCAGGTACGCGAAATGAACCGAAATGCTGTATTCAAATGCTCCGAAATACTCTTCAACGGCGAACGGTGGTGGGCCTGTGGGCTCCCATATTATGGAATTATCCTGCGTAATTATTCTTAAATCACGCGTCGCAGCAGGCAGAGGACTGCAACAGAGATTGCAACACAGTATGCGATCGGCGCCGTACTCTCTTCGTAACATCGAATAGCTACTCACGCCGATGATTGTCGTCTCGGAATCCAGAAATCTATTCACATCGACCTCGACATAATTCTCTTCGATACGATATGACTCGGCTCTTACTTCTGTGTAGCCATACACATTGCTATCGGGGTTCTTTCCGTAATCGCCCCCGATATTTAGCAGCTGTCCGACGCTGATCGTGGAAACATCGAATCCAATGATCCCCCTGTTCGTGGTTTCCACTTTCTTTCCCGAACTCCACCACTCACGCATTCGCCCATTCGCATCAACAATCGGATCTGGTGGCTGTGGGGCATAGCCGTTCGTCGAAGCTTCAACGTGATATTCGACTCGTGAGGTGATACCAGCCTTTAGCAGCGTCCTCTCGCCGCCGAACGAATCAAAACCGTTGGACGTCACATGCTCGATGTTCCAATAACCGATGAATCGAAAGCCGGTATTCGCATGTTCTATTGCCACGCCTTCCTTGTAATCGAACTCATGGGAAACTTCATAAGTCGCGGTAACCACATGTGCATCTTCCGGTAGTCCGTCGTAGAACTCAGTCGCGATGCCACGTTCGTCTTTGGGTACTGTGTCACCCGTGTTACCTGGGTTATTACTTGGATCGTCGATCACTGAGATAGTGACTCGCGCACTATCCACCCTGTGGAAAACATCTTCTACAGAGTAGATAATGCTGGTTTCTCCGGAGAATCCATTTGGCGGCGTGAACGTGATAGCCCCCGTCGCATCGTCGACCGAATAACTCCTTCCGTTACCAATCGGTTGCCCAACGATAAACACGGAGCCGGGAAGCAGTGGTGCCCCCTCAGAAGCAACGTCGTTGGAGAGAATGTTGATAATCACTGTCCCATTCTCAGCGATTTCAATATCATCATCGTTGGCAATAGGCGGGGAATTTTCAAATCCGCATAATTCAAGGGCCGTGGCTACGGAATCGTCATCGGGTTTAACCCATTCTTTAATTAGATTGATAGCACCGCGATTCGGCTGTTTCTCCGTACCGTATCCTGGCGCGGCATTGACCAAATGGCAAAGACGCTTGAATTCGTGTCGGGTCTGCTCGACAGCCAACTCACGCGCCTCATTGAACAGTGGTTTGCTATCGCTGTCTTTACCGAGCGATTCAGGCAGTAACCAAGAACCTGCGAGTCCTCCGTGGGAAACCGCAATGCTGTTTGGTGTGTCATCACCGCCGTAAGGAACTGGTAAGACACTTCCGGTGATGAGCCCAGGAATGTTCGGTTGTCCATCTCTATGAACAGTTACAATTAAACCGTCACGACTCCAGCTTGATTTCTCACCGAATGGAGTCTCGTTTTCGCCTTGCACAATCATCACACCGGAGTGAATCGAATACGGCTTAAGTTCTGGAAACGATCCGTTGGTCTCGTCAATTAGGGGCTTCCCTGCAATCTTGCCGGCGTCCTGAAGCTCCACCCAATTTGAATGAGCGTAGAAGTCTTGTAGTGCGTGTAGGATTTTGCCAAACGCAGCGCTGGCGTCTTGCCCGGAAAAAACCGTGGGGTTGAGGCTCTCTACGGCGTTCTTGTACCAACCTCTTATATTCTTCGCTGCCTCCTGGAAATGGGAGCCGTCAAAATGATTTGCTTGTTCATATTGGGGGCTCCCAAAAAGATTATCTTGGTTGCGTTGTTCGGCGATGAGGTCGCTCTGCACTGAGTCCTTCAGAAACGGCAATCCACCTGCCCCCGAAATAATTGATTCGTGTATCGAAGTGCCAAACAGAAGGATACGTGGTTCAAGCTGTTCCACCACAGAAAGTCGTCCGCATCGTTGCGTGCGACCTGATTTTCTTGGGCGTTTGTACATCGATTGCTCCTCCTTGGCACGGGCGAACGGTCACAGATACCAAATGACCATTCTAGCGACACCCACGATGGATTTCCAGCGAAATGCTGGAAGGTAGGCTGGCCTGCTTGTTGGCCGCGGTTTGCTGGGGCGCAACCAATTGATCCCTTCCGGCAGAAGGGATCTACGGGACATCGAGGTGTATCAAGCCCTGGCCACCCGGGCCGCCGACCGAATAGGCGAACAAGCCTGGTACATTCCAGCACGGGCCGGAACCCACGAGCAGTGGGCCTTGCTCGATCGTCACCAAGCGCGGCTCGAAAAATAAGCCTCCTTGGAAAGACGAGCGGTATTTAACCCATTTCCGATTGCTTATGCGTTGCCAGGTCTGGTATCCTGGAGGGGCGATACCAACGGCGCCCGTGTTGACGAAGCCCCATGCTACGCATTTTTCACCAAATGGTCGTGCCCGTCATGCTTGCCGGGGCGATGCTCTGTCTTGTCGCAGAGCCTCTGGCCGCGGAGCTGCGCGTCAGTCCGCCGGCGATTCTGCTCGAAGGCCCCGAGGCCGCGCAGCAGGTGCTGATCAGTCAACTTGCCGCGGACGGAAAACCGCTCGACGTTTCACGCAGCGCTGGCTATCAGATCGTTCCGCCGACGATTGCGACGGTCGACCGCCGCGGGCTGGTCCGGCCGCTGGCCGAGGGACGTGGCCGGTTGATCGTTCAGCATGACAACCAGCGGCTTGTCGTGCCGATCGAGGTGCGGTCGCTGAAGCATCCGCGGCCCGTTTCGTTCCGTTATGAGATCATGCCGATTCTGACCAAGGCCGGCTGCAATGCGGGCGGATGTCACGGCAAGGCGGCGGGGCAGAACGGATTCAAACTGAGTATTTTCGGATTCGATCCGCGGGCCGATCATCGGGCATTGGTCATGCAGGGTCGCGGGCGGCGTGTGTCGCTGGCCATCCCCGATCGCAGCTTGCTGTTTCTCAAGGCATCGGCTCGACTGCCGCACGGCGGCGGGCAAAAGATCGACCCGGGCAGCTATCGAGACCGCCGGTTGTTGCGCTGGATCGCCGAAGGGGCGAAGTTCGATTCGACGGGCGATGAGACGACGCGGATCGTCCGCATCGAGATCGAGCCAAAGCGGCAGACGTTGCTGGCAAGTCAATCGCAGCAGTTACGAGTCACGGCCATCGACGCCGGCGGCAACCGACACGGCGTTACCCCCGAGGCCCAGTACCAATCGAACGCCAACTCGATCGCCGGCGTCGATTCAACCGGCCTGATTCGCACCGGCGACATCCCGGGCGAGGCGGCCGTCTTGGTGCGATACCTGGGGCACGTCGCAGTTGCCCGCATCACGCTGCCGCGGCCGGGTGTGAAATTCCAACGACCGCCGGAAAACAATTTCATCGACCGACTGGTGTGGGACAAGCTACAGCGGCTGGGCATCGAACCGAGCGGCCCGGCCGACGACGCGGCGTTCATGCGGCGAGTGTTTCTCGACACGATTGGCACGCTGCCGACCGCCACCGAAGCCCGAGCGTTTCTTTCTGACACGGCGACCGACAAACGCTCGCGATTGATCGACCGGCTGCTCGCTCGCGACGAGTATGCCGATTATGCGGCGATGCGCTGGCTCAACATTCTGCGGGCCGACCAGTTGAAAATCTCGCCCCAAGGCACGGTGGCGATGCAGCGTTGGCTGCGGCGCTCGTTCGTCGAGAACCGCCCCTTCGATCAGTTCGCCCGCGAGCTGCTGACCACGCAAGGCAACACGTCGGCCGAAGGGCCGGGTTCGTTCTACAAGATCCTCAACAAGCCGGACGTGGCCGCCCGCTCGATCAGCCAGTTGCTGCTGGGCGTGCGCATCCAGTGTGCCCAGTGTCACCATCATCCGTCGGATCGCTGGAGCCAGTCCGACTATGTGGGGCTGGCCGGATTCTTTACCGGCGTGAGCCTCAAAAAACTACCCAACGGCGAACAGTCGATCGTCTCGCGCGGGGGCAAAGACCTGCCGCATCCGCGTAGCGGTGAAATTGTGGCCGCGAGAGCCCTGGGTGCCAAACCGGCCGATTTCACCGGCATCGTCGATCGCCGCCGGGTGCTGGCCGACTGGATGACCGCGCCCGACAATCCGTTCTTCGCCAAGGCGATCGCCAACCGATTGTGGGCTCATTATTTGGGCCGCGGATTGATCGAGCCGATCGACGACATCCGAGAGACCAACCCGGCGACCAACGAGCCGCTGATGCGGGCGCTGGCCGATCATCTGATAAAATCTCGCTACGATCTGAAGGCGTTCACTCGCACGCTGCTCAATTCGCGGGTGTATCAATTGAGCGCGGCAACGACGGCTTCGAATGAAAGCGACCGGCAGAATTTTTCGCACGCCGCTTACAAGACGCTGCCGGCCGAAGTGCTGCTCGACGCGATTTGCCAAAGCACCGGCGTAAGCGAGAAATTCAACGGCTGGCCGGCCGGATACCGGGCCATTCAAGTCTGGGATAACCGCATGCCGTCGTATTTTTTTCGTATCTTCGGCCGCCCGGTTCGGGCCACGGTGTGCGAGTGTGAACGAAGCAACGAGCCAAGCATCAGTCAGGCGCTGCACCTGCTGAACGCGCCGGAAATCGCCGAGAAGATCGAGCATCGACACGGCCGCGCTCGGCGGTTGGCGGCATCCGAGCGCTCGGAGAAGGAAATTGTCGAAGAATTGTATCTCGCCACGCTGTCGCGATTTCCGACGAAGAAGGAAATGGCGCTGATGTTACAGGCGTTTGGCGAGTCGGGCGGCGTGGTAGAAGATTCTGACGCAAGAAAGTCCAACCGTCGGGCCGCCGCTGAAGACGTGCTCTGGGCGCTGCTGAACTCGAAGGAGTTTGTATTTAATCATTGACGGCGTCCTGAAATAAAGAGCCGGCTAGAACGTCCCAAACGGGAACCGCTAATAAACGCTGATGAACGCTAATACACAGGAGTTCACGCGAGCCGACCTGCTTCTTTCCTTTGCGATCTTTGTGACCTTCTGTTCCAATACCTTTTGTTTGAGGAGACAAGCCGATTGACACGGCCGAAACTTATTAGCGTTTATCAGCGTCGATCAGCGGTTCCCCGTTTCAAACCCCGTGAGCGGTTACGAAAAAACGAGGTCTACGATGCTCAAATTCACACTCGACAAACAGCCACGCGGCACCTGCGATGGCATCTCGCGGCGGCACGCGTTGCGGCTGGGCAGTTGCGGGCTGATCGGCGGGCTGACGCTGCCGAGGCTGTTGGAGCTACAAGCCAAGGCCGCTTTGCCGAAAAAGGCCACGGCCAAATCGTGTATCTTCATCTTTCTCGAAGGCGGGCCGCCCCATCAAGACATGTGGGATCCCAAGCCCGATGCGCCGCTGGAAATCCGCGGGCCGTTCAAGCCGATCCGCACCAAGGTGCCCGGTACGTTCGTGTCCGACCAGTTGCCGCTGTGCGCGAAGATTGCCGATAAGTACACGATCGTCCGCAGCCACAGCCATCGCGACAATGCCCACTCGACGGGCTATCACTACGTGATGACCGGCCGCAAGGCGAATTTTCCCGACGGCGACAACCCGGTGCCGAACAACGATTTCTATCCGTCGATCGGCTCGGTCGCCTCGCGCGAGCTGGGGCCGCGCGGAGCGCTGCCGGCGTATATCAACCTGCCGCATCCGATGGCGGCGGGAGGCCCCGGGTTTTACGGAGCCGAACACGCGCCGTTTGTGATCGAGGCCGATCCGACGCAGCCCGACTTTGAAGTCAAAGACTTGCGGCCGGCCGGACGACTCTCCAAAAGACGACTCAGCCTGCGGCGCAAGCTGCTCGCGGGCATCGACCAACTGGAGCGCGAGCGAAACCGCGGCCAGGCCAAGGTGATGTCGGCTTATTACGAAAAGGCCTATCGGCTGATTGCCTCGCCCGAGGCGAAAAAAGCCCTCGACATTCAGGCCGAGCCGGATAAAGTTCGCGATGCCTACGGCCGCACCCAAATCGGCCAGTGTGCGCTGTTGGCCCGGCGGCTGGTCGAAGGGGGCTGCCGCTTCGTCGGCGTCGACGCGCCGGGCTGGGATGTTCACTTCAATTGCTTCCCCAGCCTGCGAACCGATCTGATCCCTTACGCCGATCGGGCCTTCAGCACGCTGGTAACCGATCTGGAGCAGCGTGGCTTGCTCGACGAAACGCTGGTCATCATGATGGGCGAAATGGGCCGCACGCCGCGGGTGAACGCCAAAGCGGGCCGCGATCACTGGTCGATGGCCCAAACGATCATCTTCGCCGGCGGCGGCGTCAAGCCGGGGCAAGTCATCGGAGCCACCGACAAGCACGCCGCGGCGCCGACAACCGAGCCGATTGGAGTCAATGACCTGCTGCGCACGATTTCGACCTTGATGGGCATCAACCCCGATAAGGTCTATTACGGTCCGCTGGGCCGGCCCGTGCCGATTGTCGACGGCGGCAAAGTGATCCGCGGGTTGGTGTGAGAGAATGATGCCTGCGTGGGAGGTTGGAGGCCGATGATGCTTCGGGGACTGGGGATTGGGGGCTGGGGGCTGGGGATTGGGGATTGGGGGGAGCGGGAAATGCGACCGGTGGCAGGTGGCTAGATTGGCGGCTGGGGCTACGCAAGCGGTCACGGGGCGTCAGGATGCGATATGAAATCGGCAGAATGATGGAGGGTAGAATGATTTCAATCAACGTTCTATCTGCGTAAATCGGCGTAATCTGCGGACCGATTCCATGGATCAATGATGTCAACTTGCATGGGGAGGTGTCGTCCGCAGATTGTCATAGATGTACGCAGATGGTGTGAACCATCGCCCGTTTTTATTATTATTCTGCCCGCCATCATTCTGCCAACCATGTCCTGCGCGCTCCTCAGTGCCTTCCTGTCCCCAGTCCCCAGTCCCCAGTCCCCTGAGAACCTACGGACATTCATTCCAGCCACGGACGTAGCCATACGAACAACGATGCTGACCATGCCGATCCTTGCTCGCCGAATCATCGTCTGCACAGCGGCCCTTGTATTGGCCGCGGTCCAAGCTGCCGACGCTCAGACGCCGCCGTCGATCGGGTATATGTTTCCGTCGGGCGCGTCGGCCGGTCAAACCGTCGAGGTGGTCTTGGGCGGATACGATTGGACGCCCGACATGCAGCTCTTTGTGCATGACGAGCGCATCAAGCTACAGATGCTCGCGCCGCCCGGCGAGGTGATTGTGCCCGAGCCGCCGTATTGGTTCGGCAAGAAGGCCCGCCGGCCGCCGTTTCCGCTGCCGCGAGAAATGCGCGTGCGACTGACCATCCCCGCCGGCGTCTCGCCCGGCATGGTGCGCTGGCAGGCGGCCAACGCCAACGGTGCGACGGCATCCGGTCGCTTTGTCATCGGCGAGGGCGATGAACTGCTCGAAGTCGACGACCGCCGAGAGCCGCAATCGCTCGCCGCACTGCCGGTCACCGTATCGGGCCGGATCAAGCGGATCGAAGAGGTCGATCGTTACCGCTTCACCGCGACCAAGACAGGCCCCGTCACGTGCGCCGTCGTCGCCCGCGCGATTGGCTCGCCGCTGAATGCGGTCATCGAAGTTCACGATTCATTGGGCCGCCGAATCGCCAGCGTGGCCGACACGGCCGGCAACGACACGGCGCTGACGTTCGCAGCTGCGGCCAAGCAATCGTATACGGTGAGCATTTTCGACGTCGATTTTCGCGGCAATCGGTCGTTCGTCTACCGGCTGTCGCTGGTGGCCGCCGGGCGCGTGGTCGCGGCAATTCCTGCCGCCGGTCGGCGCGGCCAAACGCGGCAGGTCGAGCTGATCGGCTATGGAATCGCCAGCGGCGCGGCCAAGCTGGAATCGGTCACCCGCAAGATCAGCTTCCCGACCGACAAGACGGCGACGTCGTTTCGATACCGACTGGAAACACCGCACGGGATCTGCCTGCCATTTTCGCTCATCGTAAGCGATCTTCCCGAGACGATCGAACCGGCGCGAACCGGCAGCAGCGCGCCGCTGTTGAGTTTCCCCGCCGCGGTGACCGGTCTGCTTGAGGAGCGTTTCGGCGAAGACCAATATCGAGTGGCCGGAAAAAAAGGTGACGTCTGGGTGATCCACCTGTCGGCTCGACAAATCGCCTCACCGCTGGACGTGGTGCTCACCGTCACCGGTGCCGACGGAAAGGAGCTTGCCCGCAGCGACGATCTGCCGGGATCGACCGACGCGGCGCTGGCGTTTAGCCTTCCGGCCGACGGCGAGTATCGCATTGGCGTGGGCGATCTGAGCGGGCGCAGCGGCAATCGGGCCGCCGTCTATCGCCTCACCGTCGAACCGCCGCGAGCCGACTTCACGCTTAGCGTGCCCGAATTGCTCAACGTGCCGCTGGGCAGCAAGGCCAAGCTGTCGATCAAGGCGACCCGCACGGGCGGCTTTAAGAACCCGATTTCGATCACGCTCGCGAATTTACCCGCCGGCGTGAGCGTCCCCAAGAATCTTATCATTCCCGAAGGAAAGACCGCACTGTCCGTCGATCTCGACGTTTCGGCAAAAGCTGCCGCGAGCGCCTCGCTGGTGAGGATCAGCGGACAAGCGAAATCGATCCGCCGCACGGCCGGTCCGCTGCTGATCGCCACCACCATCAAGCCGCCGTTTTCGATCGATGCCGAAGGCCAGGACGACGTGACCAAATGGCCCCGCGGCACGACGTTCCCCGCGCCGGTGTTGATCCAGCGCGACCAAGGATTCAACGGCCGGATCGTACTGGAAATGACCTCGCGCCAGGGACGCCATCGCCAGGGCATCCGCGGCCCGGAACTGCCGGTCCCGCCGGGCACGAAGCGGATTCTCTACCCGGTGTTTCTTCCGGAGTGGCTCGAGACGACGCGCACCTCGCGGATGGTGGTCAACGGCGTGGCCAAGGTGACCGATCCGCAGGGCAAGGTTCGCTACTCGCTCACGCGGCAGAAAACCCGCATGGGCTTTCTACCGACCGGCGCGCTGTTAAAGTTAGCGGCCGATGTCAGGGAGTTTCAAGCGATGGCGGGCGAAGCGTTTTCCGTTCCGCTGACCATTCGCCGCGCAAAACAACTTACCGAGCCGGTGCGTCTCGAACTAATTACGGGGGACGGGAACACCGCTTTCGCCGCCGACTCGATCAACCTTTCGGCCGGACAAACGCAGACCGTCTTTCCGATCACGCCGGGCTCCGCCGCCCGCGCCAAGGGCGAATACGAATTGACCATCCGCGCAACGCTGCTGCAAAACGGCACGCTGCCGGTCGTCTCCGAAACCAAAGTGATCGTCCAGATTGGTTCATCGATCACGCCGTAGCCGAATTCGCAAGAATTTGGGCCACGACACGCTTCGGCGAAGCGCCGCCCGAAGTCTTGCGACTTCGGCTACGGACGGCCGAAGTATTACTCCGCTCGTATTTCGGCGAGCTTCTTCAACAGCCGCTGCACGACCTGGGGCTTTTGCAGATACAGATTCTTCGTTTCGCCCAGGTCGTTGGCCAAGTTGTAGAGTTGGCCCGGCGGATCGCCGCGCCCCGGCTTGACGCGCCGCGGTTTTGAAAACCCGCCGGAGCCGAGACCGTCGATCAACTTCCAATCGCCCATGCGAATCGTCATCAGGCCGCCACCGGAGCGAATCACCAGGGCCTCGCGAATCGGCTGGTTTTCCGGCTGCCGGCCCAACAGCACGGGCGAGAAATCAACGCTATCGGGACCGGCGCCGGGCGGCAGTTTTGCGCCGACGACGCCGGCAAACGTCGCCAGCATGTCGGTGAAACAAATCGTCTGGCGGCTCAGCGATCCGGCTTTAACTCGGCCGGGCCAGCGGACGATAAAAGGCATTCGATGCCCGCATTCCCAGGCGTCGGCTTTCATGCCCCGCAGCCCACCCGAGGCGTCGTGGCCGAGCCGCTTGACGTCGGCCTCGAACCACACCGGGCCGTTGTCGGAGCTGAACACGACCAGCGTCTCCTTCGTCATGCCGGCCTGGTCCAGCGCCTTGAGCACGCGGCCGATCATCGCATCGACCATCACGGTAAAGTCGCCATACATGCCGGCCCGGCTGCGGCCGACGAATTCTTTCGATGGCAGCCACGGCGTGTGTGGCGCGGGGTAAGCCAGGTACAGCATCAGCGGCTTGTTGTCTTTCCGCGCGGCGTGGTCCTCGATCACTTTCACCGCCTCATCGGTAAACCGCGGCAGCACGTCTTTCAGATTCAGATCGGGCGCAATGCCGCCGGCTCGCCAAAAGGCCCCTTGGATCGGCGACCAACCGTCGCTGTTGTTGGCCTCAATCTTGCCGGTCGGCGGCGTGACGGCCCGGTTGCCGCGGATGTAGAAGTAGGGCGGAATATCGGTCGAAGCGCGAATGCCGAAAAAGCTGTCGAAGCCGCGATCGACCGGTCCGCCCCGCAGCGGCTTGTCGTATCCCTTTTCCTCGAACCCCAAATGCCACTTGCCGACCATCGCCGTGCGGTAACCTTGCGATTTGAGCAGCGAGGCGATCGTCACCTGGCCCGGCTCGATCAGCGGCTGCTTGCGCCATCGCGAGACATTGGCACGAAACGGATATCGACCGGTCAACAAGCCATAGCGAGACATGTGACACAGCGGCCCCGGCGCGTGGGCATCGGTGAATCGCATCCCCTCGCGAGCCAGCGCATCAATGTTCGGGGTCGGTATCTTCGACTCGGGATTGTAGCAGCCCGGATCGCCGTAACCCATGTCGTCAACCAAAATAAAGACGATGTTAGGATGGGCGGCCTGCGCGACGTGATCGCAGCAAATGGTTACGACCAGCGACGCCAGGGGTATCAAGAAAGATCGCATGGAGCATGAAGGCATTTTAGTCTCCCCGATGTCAAAGCAAGTATGCCATTACTCATTTCAGTGTGAGATGTTCCGACGGACCTTGCAGTCCTTTCTTTCGGAGTGTCGTCGTCAGAACTCGGTATTGACGGGTGTGTTTCGGAATCTTAACTCTCCCGCTCGCGATCCAGTGAATTTCCTTGGGCAGAGCGGCGAGCTTGGCGTTGTTCTCGTGCCCCAGGAATTCGTGGGTGAGCCAGTTGAGTTTCTTTTCGATTTTTGAGACCTGACTGGTGATGGCCGAATGGACTTCTACGAAGTATGCCACCGTCTTACCTGCCCGATTGTATCCGATGACATAGTCCCAGCGGCTCGCGTTAGGTGCAGCCCGGCGACAGTCGTCGTCGATGTTGGAGCTTCCAAGGACTCTCCGAGGGTCGTCCGCAATAATTCTGCCCTTCCCTTCCCTTCGCTCCGTTTGATTGCCTTCAGTCCATTCTGGAGTAACAGGTGATTCGCTTTGTCAATCGCCTGTTCGAAGACTTGTCGCGGAGTTGGCGTGCGTTTCTTCTTTGCCATTACGCCATGCTCCCCGCGTTCAGTGCATCTCCCACAAGATCGGCGATTCGGCCCGAGAAGCCGCTCAGGCCGCCCCAACCGGAAATTTTGTCATCGTCATCCCCAGGGTCCAGCGACGAGATATCCCGAATCTCAACCTCATCGTCGGTCCGATCGAAGAAGTAGACGCGGTAGTCTTTTTTCAAGGCCGACGCGAACACCTCCTTAATGGGTTGACCGAGTATTCCGACGCGAAATATCTTCTTCAGGCTTTGCAGGGCCGCTCCTTCTTCAAGCTGTGCCAACTCCTTCAAAGCCCAAACCACGTCGAGAACAACAGGCGAGTGCGTCGACAAGATGACACGATATCCGCGCCACAGGAGTTCAAGCATCAAGAGACAAAAGGAAACGATGGCTTGTGGATGAAGGCCCATCTCCGGCTCTTCGATGATGACGGTCCGGACGTCTCCCTTTCTCTTGATCTTCGTACTGGGCATCAGCCAGTACATTCCCATGAGCAGGGGCGTGAATTCTCGTTGGCCGGCCGACCAAGCGCTGTACGGCAAAGGAGCGTCACTTCCGTCGGGCCACAGGACGATTTGCTTGCGCTGACCATCCGTATGTTGTAGGAGTTCTGCGCCGACGTAAATGTCTTCGTCAATGAGTCTGCGAAGCTGCGATTTGAGACGTCCCGGTTGAGGGAATATGGCCTTTCCCGAACCGAGGCCATGTTCCATCAAGAGGCGCATCGACTCGCTGAAGTCTCGACTGCAATAAGGACTGCCTTGAGGAAAGCCCAGGAACGGCTTTGGCCAACCGTCTTGCAAGGCCAAAACGCGTTGCGCTGGAATGAGAAACGCCGTCTCCTTGTGATTTGTTGGGCCACGACGTGGCTTGACCACCCGCGAGCGAAAATCGTAGGGCTTGCCATCCACGTTGATCGACGTATCCCGCTTCCATACGCTCTCCATTCCCCCGCCAAAGTAGATGGATAGAAAAGATCCGACGGGATCCTTATCCTTTGGCCAAGTAAAACCATATTGCTTCAAATTCCTGCTGACGGCGCCGGAATCCTCGATCACCTTAAAGAGCTGAACGAATAGGCTCTTTCCGCTGGCCTGCGGACCCACCAAGATCGTCAAGTCGCCGAAACGGACTTCGCCCCGCTTGATTGGGCCGAATGAAGATACTTCGAGACTTCGCATTTACTGTGCCTCAACCCAGGTCACGGCGAACGAAACACCACACACCCCTACACATGCGATTCTATCTGAGACGTCACGTTCTCGCAACACAATTGATTCTTGGGCCGTGACGTAGGTCATGCTCTGCATGACGTGTGTGGCACCGGCGATTCAGCACCGGCGATTCAGGCATGGGGAGCGTGCCCTACGGTGAAATCATCGCGAGCTTGTGGCATAATAAGAGCGTTGCCGTCGCAAGTCGTATTTGCATGGCCCGACTGTCGAGTGAAGGAGAAACACGATGCGATGTTTCCGTATTGCCGCTTTGGCCGTTGTCGGTTTCATGATGCTGTGGTTGATTTCCCAGAGCGTCTCCGCCCAAACCAAGGAGAAGGCGAAGCGGAAGCCCGCCGGGGTATCTTACTCGGCCAAGGGAGCCCGCGAGGAAGTCTATAAAACGGCCAGCGGCACGCAGCTCAAGCTGTGGATTTTTTCGCCGCGGGGACACAAGCCTTCGGACTCGCGGCCGGCCGCGGTGTTTTTCTTTGGCGGCGGGTGGAACGGCGGAACGCCGGCGCAGTTCGAGCCACATGCCCGCTATCTGGCGTCGCGGGGCATGGTGGCCGTGGTGGCCGATTATCGGGTGAAGAGCCGGCAGGGCACTACGCCGTTTGAGTGCGTGGCCGACGGCAAGAGCGCGGTTCGTTGGCTACGCTCGAATGCCAAGCGGCTGGGAATCGATCCGCAAAGGCTAGCGGCCGGCGGCGGATCGGCCGGCGGTCACGTGGCGGCGGCCACCGGAAATGTACCCGGGTTAGATGAAAAAAGCGAAGACGCATCGATCAGCAGCAAGCCCGACGCGCTGTTGCTGTTTAACCCGGTGTTCGACAACGGGCCGAAGGGATTTGGCTACCGTCGCGTGGGCGAGAGGTTCAAGGAAATCTCGCCGATGCACAACATTCGCCAAGGAGCCCCGCCGACGATCGTGTTTCTTGGCGACCGCGATTCGCTGATTCCGGTTGAGTCAGCCGAGGCCTACAAGGCCAAGATGCAGGCGGCCGGCGCCCGCTGTGATCTGCACGTCTACGCCGGGCAGAAGCACGGCTTTTTTAACAAGAGCCGCAGCCCGAAGCATTACGCCAAAACGGTGTTCGCGATGGATAAATTTCTGGCGTCGCTGGGATGGCTGAAGGGCGAGCCGACGATTACGATATCGAAGAATGAGTGAGCCGCAAGGCGCTAGCCGCGGGTTTTGCTAGGGAAGGCGTGGCGTACATTCACCGGCGGCTAGCGCCTTGCCGCTTACATGGCTTCAACGGTCGGCCGCAACCTTCGCCCTTAGATTCCCCTGCACGACGAACGGCGTTTTGTCGAATTCCAAAGACACCGTGGCGCCTCCCGCGGCCTTGGCGTTGAGCTTACACGAAGCTACGGCGCCGCCGCCTCAGCCGTACTCCATCTTGCCGGTCGACAGCTTCTTGCCGCCTGAGCCGCGGACGACGTAGTGCATCGCAATGCGTTTGCCGTCGCGATAGATGCTCAGGCCGCTGTGATGCTCACCCTGCACTCCGGCCATCACGCGGATGCCTTCGCCCGTTGCTCGCACCTTGCACTGAATGTGGACCGCGCTGCTGAGCTGCACACGATTGATCTGGCCCTCGCGCACGGTGAGTTTGCGGATGCCATGGGGAGAAGTGGCCGAAATGAACCAGGGCTTGCCCTCTTTATCGGTGCGGAGGATGCGATAGCCGATCAGCGTGTACGTGCCGGGGGCGAGTGCTCGCCGTTGGTCTGGCGCATCAGCCTTCTTGGCCTTCTTCTTTTCGGCGTCTTCCCACGACAAACGAACCATCCGCCCGTCGGCGTCTTTCAGCATCAGCGAGCCCCGGCGGAAGCTGGGCACCACGAAGCCCACGCCGCGGGAGTCTTTCTTCGCGGCGACCGTCACGGCGCGCGGCGGTTTGAGTTGGCCGGATTTCAAAAACTCGACGAGAGCCACACGGGCCTCTGGCGGGGCTTGCCCGCTTCAGGCCGTGCGGTGGACCTGATCGAGCCAAGCCCTGTCAGTCGCGAATTGCAAATCGGGCGGCTGGTGACACAGCGTGCAGTTGCGCTGGAACTTCGCGCCGCTTTCAGCGACCAGCGCGTCGCTCTGAGCCGCAGCACGGTTTGCGCCAAAGAGCGCGAGCGCTGCGGCAATCAGGGATATTCTAACCATCGTCGAAAACCTCCAAAAAAACTCCATATTCGCCAGCACATCACTACGCGACAGATTCTTTACTTCGCACGGCCACAAACGGATCGTTTAACGGCAAGCCGCAGGCGACTGCGTTCGGAGTGAACACCTAGCTTAGAAACGCAGTCGCCTGCGGCTTGCCGTTAAACAAAAAGTGGTGCCACCTTCATCCACGATCAGTATAACACAAAGCGAAGCCGAGGAGTCAAGCTACCGGTTCAACTCGTCGGCGAGCCCGCCCTATCGACTGCGGGCGATGCGGTCGGCTTGTTGACTGCCGTGGGGAACCGCGTCGACGGCGAGGTGGGCGGTGAGAACGCCGCGCTGCTTGGCTTCATGCAGCAATTCGACGACGTCGGCGTAAGAGCCGCCCAGCGAGACCACGGCGCGGATCACGTCATCAAAGCGACCGGGAACGACTCGCGTTTGGTCGCGATCACCCGCGCTGATTTTGCTGATGGTAACTTGATCGCCCGGCTTCATGGCGCTGAGGAGAATGCTGCCTCCGGCGTGTAGCAGCAGCGGCGTGTTGAAGCGTTGTCCGCTTCCGAACACGACGAGTTCCGGCCGGTTGGTGCGTGTCACGTGGATCAACGGCGGTCCTGTGGTTTCAAGCACATGGTAGCGGAATTGTCCTCGCATGTTGCTGCCGGCGACCAGAAGATCGTTGGGATTCATGAAATGTAGGGCTCGAAATGCGGCGTAGCGAGTTTCGACGCTGGTGCCGTCGAGCAGTTTGGCCAACGCGTCGTGCGCGGCCAACGCGTCCATGGCGCCTAGTGCCACCAAGGCTCGGGCTCGTAGCGTTGGTTCGTCGCGAGCGGCCGCGGCCAACGGCGGCACGGCCTCGCTACGATCGAGATACGCCAGCGCTTCGGCCGCGTTGAAGCGGATCTCTCTGTTGGAATCCTTGACGCCTTTTTTCAACACTTCGACTGCCTCGAGACCGATCGCCTCGAGCCGTAGCGCCGCGGTGTACGAGGTGAGCGGATCGAGCAGTTGTCGCTCCAGCAGGCGCAGCCGGTTGAGTCGCTCGCCGACGCTCTCGCGGATCGGCATGTTTTGGAGGACGGCGATAAATCGAGGGACATTCATCTTGTAACGGGGATGGACCGACAATTCGATGAACGTATCGGTTTTTGCCTTGGCCATGCCAACTTGCAGCCCACCACGGGTGCTGTAAAACCGCCGATTGATCGTGTCGCCGATCAATTTACTAAGCAGGGCGTGTTGCACGCTCGGTTTGAGCACCAAGCCCATCGGTCGAGATTTTGTGACGTAGCCGCCGCCCAAAACTCGGCCACGCTTCAGTGTCTCCAGGTTAGGATTGCGGCGGTCCGTCGGGTCGGTGAAGATGGGCCCCCGAGCGATGGCCCGCAGCGCTCCTTCGCGCGTTCGCCCGCCCAAAAAGGCTCTTTCCCGCAATTGAGTTTTCATCATCCAGCCGCCGCGTAGGCTGGTTGTTTTGCTGCCACGGTCAAGCGTCAATTCGATATCGAAACGATCACCTTTTCGCGCGCCTGGTGGAATGAACCCCCGCGCGATCGCAACCGCTGTATTGGACGAGCGCAGCAATCGGCTGGGCCGCTGGACGCGTCGGCGCTGCATTTCGTCGAGAACGGCCGAGCGCAGCGCCGAAGGTGGCGGATCGCCGCCCGTTCCGTCCAATTTCGTAATCAACACGGCCGCTTCGACCCGGATGTCGTTGGTCCCGTAGGGAACGACCATGTCGCCGACGAGACGCACTTTAGACTCGATGACAGCAATGTCTTCCGGGCTTTGCGAGCGCACCAGCGGCTCGGCGCAGCCTCCCAGGGCCACCATGCCAACCAGGAACAATCGTCGGCTGAGCCGACCGAGAAGCGACGACGGATAAGGCTTCATGCCTGTTCACACTCCGTGCTAGATACTCTTTCGGCTCTCACCACCGGCGCGGAAGCGTCCGTGCTTTCCGCTCTCCTCCGTTGGTTTGATAGTCCGAAAACCCGAATGGGGCCTGCAAGAAAAGACAATCGAAGCGGGAAGATAGTGATTCCGCCGCGCCGGGTCAAGACGAATTGTCACCACCCGCAAGAAAAGGGTGTGCCGAAAACCGTATCTATTGCCGGGATCGTTTGCATCGCCCGCCAATTATTATCACATCAATCGGATAGATGTGACTCGCCTGCCCATCGATTTGGCCGGGGAATTCGGTCCGCGGCCGATGTCTGTTTAACGGGCGATACAGTAGGGGGCGCGTCGGCCGTTGGAAGAAGCGTTGGAGGCGACCAGGCCGGGCCGGACCACGCTTGACCGGAATGCGCCGGACCGGTCGACGTTCGACTGAAATGCGGTGGAGGGACATGCGTTGGACCAGCAAACGCAGATGCTTCGGCGTTACTAATCACCCCGTCCGAGTTCGCATCGCAAGTCATTAATTGATCGTTGTAATACGCGTTTTCCGATAATTCGCTCGTGTAAGACAAACCGATCAAGAACGGCACGGCGAAGGAGTGTTCCGACCCATTTCGTTCGCGTGCCGCATCGTCGGTCGCTCGCTGCAGAAACGTCTGCTGGGCATACTGCGATTCATACGTAACATGCTGCCTGATTTCATCCTGTCGAACGACGCGATGCTTGGAGTGTGAAATCAGGCAACCGCCGGACGTCGCCACCAAGGCGAGTCCAACCAGGACGCAAATCGAGCAACGGTAAGCCGGCTCTACGAGACGAGTCTCTCGGGACGAGGCCATCATCAGAACTCTCCGGAATCGAGTCGCGGCGGGTATTCTACAGCGCTTTACGATCATCGGCTGAAACAGCGACGAAACTTGAATCATCGGTTCGCGTAGCGTGAAAACTGCCACGTCCGACCGCCATTCGTTCTGCGGCACAGGTCGGCAGAGAAAAGCGGCCGTGAGCCCATGCGGCAAGACCGTCCGGCAAGATACGGCCGATTTCGCCAATCCGGAAAATGATGAATCCCACCTGCGAAGTGACGATGTTCGGCTACTTTCGGCGGCTCTTTCTCATCGTCGTCCGTAGCGGCGAATAACGGTAGTAAACTTCGAGCGATAGGGCGGCCAAGGCAGTGGAATAAACGCGTCCGCCGTGGGCGCCCCATTGGGTGTTGGCATCCCAACTGCCGGCGAGTGCTCCGCCGCGGCGTTGTCGCGGCAGCAGGGCCCGTTTGAGCGAGACGTTCCAGCGGGTCCAGGCGTCGCCGCCGACTTGGTTCATGGCCAGCGTGGCGTAATACCAATAGTAGAGATTTGGCCGCTCGGCGCCCGGCGGCATCGTCAACAGATAGTCGGACGCCTCTTTTGTGGCCGCTGCCGACGTGCCACCGTCGATCAACTGGTGACAAAACAGCGCCTCGGCCGTCATCGCGCGGCTGATCGCTTTGTTGGGCTGATAGCGGGCCAAGCCGCCGCGCTCGCCGGCCGACACACTCTTCAGGAACCGCCGGATGCCGGTCTTGGTCTGTCGCGGAATCGAGATACCGGCCAACTCCGCGCTCTCGATCACCATCACCTGCCATCCCAACTGGCTGGTGTCGCCTGGATCACCGGCCTTGTATCGCCAGCCGCCGCTATGCGGGTCTTGGGCACGCAGCGTGTAGTTGACGGCCCGGCGAACGGGCGCCGCCAGACGTTCGTCTCTGGTCACGGCATACGCCTCGCACAGCGCGAAGGTCGCCATCGCGTGACAGTACATGAACGCGAACGTGCTGGCCCGGCCGCCGAGATTGCCGTCGCGGGCGTCTTGCGAGCGAAGCAGATACTCCAAGGCCCGCTTAACATGGTCGCGATAATCACCCTCGAGGTGCGTGTGACCCGCTCCGAGAAACGCCAGCAGGGCCAAGCCGGTGATCGCCGTGTCAGCCCGGGCGCCGGCACCTTTGCGATCTTGTCCGTCGATGCGAGGCTCCCAGCCGGCGCCGTGCATTCGTGGATCCCAGCGCCCGTCGCGGCTTTGGACCTTGGCGAGCCAATCCAGCGCCGCCCGCACCGCCGCTTCGGTTTCCGCATCGCCGCCGCGAGTTTTCACAACGCGCCCACGGTCCGGGGCGGTGCGAAGTCGATAGGCATTGGGCAAGGGCCCGTTGTCACCGGCGCGGCGCGACGAGGCGATCTTCGGCGCGGCGGTCACCATCAACGCGTCTTGGATCGCCTGGTCTGTAGGTGGTGCCGCAGACTTCAGCAGCAATTCGTCGCTCGCGGCCAGCGCTTCGGCCGTGGGTCGAGTGGCCGGCGATTCGTCGAGACGTTGTTTGAAGGTGTGGCGAGGCGGCAGCTCGCTCTCGGTATCGTTGGAAGCGGCGCTACGAGAAAAACCTGCTGCGTCGCGACGGACGAGCCGCCGCGGATCTGGCGGCTGTGGCTGCCCGGGCGGCGCGTCGTCGCGACGTTGGGGGCCAACCGTGTCGATCTGTTGGGCGTCGGTCGATTGCGACTGAGTAGCCGCCGCATCGGCCAACGCTCCGCGCGGCGGCGGACCGGCGGGTTCAAGAAACTGCTCCGCTCGAGACGATGCGCCCGGCAATTTGATCTCTTCATCGACACGCCGCTCGATGGGTGGGCGATCTGCGAGCGGCCGGAGTTCGACGTGCTGCAGACGCAATTCCGGCGTCTCTGTGGCAAAGCTCTGCCACGGCCGCGGCTGCTGCGCCTCGACGTTGTCCGGCACGTCTCCGTCATCCTCAATAATCGAAACCTCGACGGTCGGCAGCACGTTTTGCGGACCGCTGCCCTGGGCGACGATGACGGTTGTGGCGTAAACGAACAAGATATTATGGGCGAAGATCGACAGAATTCCCCACTTCGCCAGCGGGTGAGAGAGGTTCCACCTGCTCCGCAGGGCGACGATGAAAACGACGCACCAAACGACCGGCCCAGACCACAACAACACGTTGAGCGACGTTGGGTTTTCGATCAACACCTGCGGGATGAGGTGAGTCATGGCGATCTCCCGGGTGGAATCACCTTAACGGAAATCCCCAGCTTCGAAACGCCAGCCTGGGTGCAAGCGTTGTAAACTTTGGCCATCGTTCCGTGCGGCGTCGTTTGATCGCCGCGGATCAAGACGCCGAGATCGCCGTATTGACCGTGTGCCTTGGCGAGCCGCCCGGTGAGCTGTGCGACCGTGAGCGGCTCTCGGTCGAGCGTGATGCTGCCATCGGCGTAGACGTTGACGATCTTTCGCTCCGGGGCATCGGTCAGAGCGCCCGCGTCGGCAACCTGCGGCACTTGCAAACCGATCTTGCGTTCCAATTCGGTGAACTTCGTGCCGACCATGAAGAAGATGATCAGCAGAAACACGATGTCGATCATCGGCGTCAAGTTCAGCGTCGGCTGCTCGTCGCAATGGGTTTTAAGTGGCATGGCGTTGGCTCCACGAAATGAGTCTTGAATTCCTGGTTGTCGTTGACTAGTCCGCTTGCGGATTAGCCCGACCACGTGGCTACGCGGCCTTGCGACGCTTGCTGTGTTTCTGCTCATCAATACCCTCGGCGGAAATCAACTCGACGACTTCCTGGCCGAGGGTGTCGATGTCGATGATTAGCCGGTCGACTCGGCCAATGAAAAACAGGTAGCAAATCAACGCGGGAATGGCGACGACCAATCCGGCGGCGGTGGTGAGCAGCGCCTGGCTGATGCCCGAGGCCAGCAGTTCCGGTCGGCCCATCGCGTTGGCCGTGGCAATCGAATTGAACGCTTGAATCATGCCCCATACCGTGCCCAACAGCCCCAGCAGCGGGCTGACGGTCGCCACACCGTTGATCACCCGCAGGTAACGCCTTAATCCGTTGGTCATTCGTTCGCCGGCGTCGATGATGGCCTGCTCGACCTCGATGGCGGGCCGTCCCCATTTACGAACCGCACCGGCGAACACGTCGGCCACGGGGCTACGATTCTGCCGGCAAAGCTCGAGCGCTTCGTCTTTGTTCAACTGACCCTCAGTGAGTTGGTGCAAGAATCGCTTGACGAACGGCCGGGGAATCACCCGCCCGCGCCGCAGGCTGACCGCCCGTTCAAACACGAACACCAACAACACCATCGAACCGACGAGAATCGGCAACAGCAGCGGCCCACCCGCCAAAAGCATGTCCATCAGGCTGGTGACCTGAATCGGCTCGTCGGCCGTCACGGGGGCGACGCTATTATCTTCTGCCACGGCCGGCAGCGCGACCGCCATGACCATCAGCGCCGAAAGAGCGATGAAAAACCGTCTCGATCCATATAGGAACATGGTCATAAATTCCTCTGCGTTAGTTTGTCGTTGATCGCTCCGCGATCGATACGTTTCGTTCGCGGAGCGAACAACGACTATTAGCGTAGCGATTCTGTCGCCCGGTCGGTCTCGCGTTGACGGGCCACGCGCAAGCGACGGTCGACTTCGGGGGTAAATTCGGTTTTGGGATATTTTTCGAGCGCCCGCTGGTAAAGTTTCATCGCATCGTCCCAGCGGCCGAGCAATTCGTAACACTTGCCGGCTTGCAATAACGAGCCGGCCTGCCAGCGCGGGAAGCCGTAGCGGATATCAACCTTGAGATATTCGGCGACGGCCGTGTCGTACTGCTTTTGATGCAAGAAGGTCTCGCCGATCATCCACTGCGCCATGGCGGCCGTTTCGGTGTTCTTGCCTGCCGACGAGCGGATCACCTGGCGATATTTCTCTCGTGCCTCGGCAAACGCGGCCTCGTTCGCCAGGCAGCGACCGAGTAGATAGTCGACTTCGTACCGCCGATTAAACTTGGGAAAGTCGCGGCTGATCTGCTCGGCCGTCTGCTTGGCTTCCGTCCACTTTTTTTGCTGTGCGAAAACTTGCGCCCGACGCAGCGGAATCATGGCCAGCCAAGCGTCTTGGCGGCCACGGGCTTGCTGCGAAACCTGCTCGAACAACCGGCCGGCCTCCCGATAATGACCTTGGCGATAAGCGGCTTCGGCGATCCAGTAGTCGGCCGGCAGGCGATATTTTCCGGCCGGAAAATCTTCGATCAGAACAGCAAACGCCGCCTTGGCGCCTTGCCAATCCTGGCGCTCGACAGCCAATTGCCCGCGCAAGTACAAAGCATTTTCGGCCAGCGCGGCCTTTGGCTTCGCCGCGATGAGTTCTTCCAGCAGCTTCTCGGCCTGCTGCGTGTCGCGCGCCTGGCCAGCCCGATCGGCCAGTTGGTAGGTTGCATCGGCCCAGAAACGGCTCTTAGGATGTTCCTTGCGCAGCCGCCGCAGCAGCGCATCCGCCTGGTCGTGTTGCTCCAGATCGCGCAGCACCCACGACCATTCATACAACACGGCCGCCGCGTGTGGCGCCCCAGCATGGCTCTTCGCCAAACGCGCGTACAGCACGGCGGCTTCTTTGTCTTGATACAGCCGGTCATGCAGGCGGGCCGCCGCCAGCAGTGCTTGGGCGACGCGGTCGCTCTTCTTGTATTTATCGATCACTCGATAATACATGGCCAGCGCCGCGGAATCGCGGTCGAGCTTTTCGAGCATCTGCCCCCGCATTAGGGCCGCTTCCGGCGCCAACGGCGAGTCCGCGTGGTCGCGAAGTAACTGCTCGAACGTCTCCACGGAGCCTTTCAGATCGTTCATCCGTTGCTGACACCAGGCCTTGCCCGAGGCACCCTTGGCGATGTACCGCGGTGGGTTTTCCGCGGCGGTGAGGCGGCTAAATAGCTTCAGCGCCAGGGCGTAGTTACCGGCAGCGAAGGCGGCTTCGCCAAACTGTAGCGTGGTGGGCAGCAAGATCTCGGGCTGGGCGTTGTCCTGCCGCAATTGCTGGAGAACTTCGCCCGCCTCGAACAATTGGCGTGAGCGGCCGTAACAGATCACCAACATCGCCCGAGCGCGATCGGCGGCTGCCGCATCGATGTGGGTATCGACGTGGGTATCGGCGTGGGTATCGGCGTTTTCTTTTAGATAAGCCTTGAGCGGATCGATGGCTTCCTTGAATCGCCCCGCATGGCGCAGCGCCTCGGCCTGCGCCAACAAAGCGTCGGCCCGAATCGGTCCCTTGCTATCGGCGGAGACGCCCGCAAGCAGATCCAAACCTTCGCGCGTTTGACCCGCGCCGAGTTTGGCCCGAGCCAGTAGCAGCCGGACGTGCGGCCCGCGCTGATGATTTGCGTTTGCATGGGCGAACGGTTCGAGCACTGCGGCAGCCTTGGCAAACTGGCGCCGGTCGAGCAGCGATCTCGCGAGCACTTCCTTCGATCGAATCAACAGCGAGCTGGCGGGAAATCTCGCGCCGAGTGCCTTGACGTTTACCTCGACACGGGCATGATCTCCAGACGCCAGCGCGCTTTGTGCCTTGCCCAGCAGGCAATCGTCGGCCCAAGGGCCATCGGCGGCGCCCTTTAGCACGCGGTCGAACTGCTCGGTCGCGGCCGTGTGTTCTCCGGCCCGGCGCCAGGCGTCGCCAGCATGAAATCGCATGGCCGGCACCAATATGTGTCGCGGATGGGCAGCGGCGGCCTCGGCCAGGGCTTGGGCCGCGCCGCGGAAATCGCCCTGCCTTTTTTTCGCCAAGCCGCTTCCGTAGTGGGCCGCCACGCCGAGTTCCTCGTCGCCCATGAGCGCCGCGAACAACTTGCCCGCCTCGCGCACGCGGTCGAGTTCGAGCAACGCCCAGGCTCGATTCAGCGTGGCCCGCTGACGATATGCACTGCGGGAAAACGTCGTGTCAAATGTTGCCAATACCGCGACCGCTTGATCGAATTCGCCCTCGTTGTAATGCAGCGTCCCCAACAAAAACTGAGCCTTGCCCGCCAGCGGCTGCGCGGGCTGTGCGGCAAGCAAGCCATAGACCTTCTTCGCCTCGTCCGCCTTTCTTTGCGCCAGCAACGCGCGGGCCGTGCCGATGCGATAATGATCGCGCATCGGGCCGTCGCTGAACTGCGTGAGACCCTGGCGAAAGATTTTCTCCGCCTGCTGGGCCTGATCGGTTCGCAGCGCCGCATCGCCAAGGTAGGCCAGCACATACGCGTTCCGCCGGTCCTTGGGATACGTGGCAAGAAACAAACCGAGCTGCTTCTTGGCCGCGTCGAGCTTGCCCGACAGATAAGCCGCCTCGGCAGCCCGAAACCGGGCGGAGGTGACGTATCGATCTTGCGGCGAGCGGCGCACATATTCGACAAAGTGTTGTTGGGCCTCGTCGAAGCGGCCCAACTGCACGAGCGCCTCACCCAAATAAAATCGGCTTCGCGCCACGCGGCCGTGCTTGGGGAAATCCCGCAGCAGCACCTCAAACTCGCGCACCGCCAAGTCCCACCGCTGCTGCGCGTAATGGCCGGCCGCCACGGCATATTGATCTTCGCCGCCGCTGTCATTCGCAACGACGCCATCGGCCGCGCTGGCGGCGCGCACCGCGACCGCCAAAATAAGCGCAGCGGCCAGCAATGGCCAACATCGGGCTTTGTACTTCCTGTACATACGCACCGGGGAGAAAATCGGGTCGATTCCTTTCGCCAATGGCCGCCATGATACCGAGTCCGTGTCCACCCAGGCAAGGTCGACAGGGACAAAACGATGCTTCAGCGGCACATCCGTGTTATCGACGCGCCCGGCAGCGTTGCGTCAAGCTGGCATCGTTTCGCTTGCTACTTATCCTATTCGCCATATACCCCGCAGATAACCCACGTTTTCAGGCTGCGTACTCGGCGGGAGCCCGCGAAACTTACTTTGAGCGGCAAGGCGCTAGCCGCCGGTAATTCAATGTTGCTTTTTCCCGCACAAAACCCGCGGCTCACTATCGCTGCGGCCAAAGTAACTTTAGAAGAGCCGCCCTTGCCCCGCTGCGTCCCGGGGCGGACGAAACTGCGTGGTGTCGACCGCGGGAAGCGGTGCGTCGAGGCCGAATTTGGCGGCGAAGGTGTTGAAGGTTTGGCGGATCTGCTCGGCGTAGGCCCCCTCGCCGCGCATCCGGCGGCCCCATTTTGAATCGCTCAATTTGCCGCCGCGGGTGCTGCGAATCCGCGAGAGAATGCGGTCGCGGGCCAGTGGCAGGTTTTGCTCCAGCCAGGCGGTGAACACCGGCTCGACGCTCAGCGGCAGCCGCAGCAGGATGGTCGAGGCGGATCGGGCGCCGGCCTCGGCAGCCGCTTTAAGAATCGCCGGAATCTCCTGATCGTTCAGCCCGGGAATGACCGGGGCAATGATCACGGCGGTCGGCACGCCGGCGGCCGAAAGTTCGCGGATGGTCCGCAGCCGGGCTTGTGGGCTGGCCGTGCGAGGTTCCAGCTTGCGGGCCAACTCCCCGTCGAGCGTCGTGACGCTGATCAGCACGTGCGTTAGGTTTCGTTCGGCGAGCGGTCGCAGCAGATCGAGATCGCGCAGCACCAGCGCGTTTTTGCTGACGATGCCGACCGCTTGATGGGCTTCGAGCATCACTTCCAGGCAGGCGCGAGTGAGGCGAAACCGCCGCTCGGCCGGCTGATAGCAATCGGTCACGCCGCTCATGGCGATCATCTCACCTTGCCAGGACGGCCGATTCAACTCGTCGCGCAGCAGCCGCGCGGCATCGTGTTTGACGAGGATCTTCGTCTCGAAATCCAGCCCGGCATTGAAACCCAGTGTTTCGTGACCCGGCCGCGCGTAACAATACGCACAACCGTGTTCGCATCCGCGGTAGGGATTCAAGCTGTAACGAAACGGCACGTCGGGGCTGTCGTTCTCGCGGATGATCGTCTTCGCCCGATCGGGCAGAAACTCCGTCGGCACCGTGCGGCGCGCTTCAAGCGGCATCTCATCGACCGCAAGCTGCTCCAAGTCGGCCTCGCAATGGACCCGCTCGAACCGATTGGGTGGCGAGTCCTGTGCGGCGCGTCCGACGATTTTCGATTCGCTCGGTGGCATGTTCTGCACGCGGATGAAAATGGCCCATCTTGTTCGTTTAACGGCAAGCCGCAGGCGGCTGCGTTTCTAAGCCAGGTATCAATTCACAACACAGCCGCCTGCGGCTTGCCGTTAAACGAGCGGTTCACCGGCGCGCTTCACGGACCAAATGGGCCAACTCCTTCAGAATAATCTTGCTCATCGCCAACTGCACGGCGGCGGGGGAGCCGGGCATGGTGAGCAGCACTTTGCGGTCCATCAGCCCGCCGGTCGCGCGGCTGAGCATGGCGGCCGCGCCGACTTGCTCGTAGCTGAGCATGCGAAACAGTTCGCCGTAACCAGGCAGCGGCGTCGTGAGCATTTCGTTGACCACGTCGAACGTGCGGTCGCGGCGGCTGATGCCGGTGCCGCCGGTAATCAGTATCGCGTCGACGTCGTCACGGTCGCGATACGCCGCCAACAGTTCGCGAATCCGCTCCGGCTCGTCGGGCACGATCTGCCGGTCGACGACCTCGTGCTTGCCTTGCCGAAGACGTTCGACCACGGCCAGCCCGCCGGTGTCGGTCTCGAGGGTGCGCGAATCGCTAACCGTCACCACCGCGCAGCGAACGCTAGACGGGGCCTCGGCACGATGTTGGTCGGCGGATTGGCTCATGTGGAATGTTGGGATTTGAGATTTGAGATTTGAGATTTGAGATTTGAGATTTGAGATTTGAGATTTGAGATTTGAGATTTGAGATTTGAGATTTGAGATTTGAGATTTGAGATTTGAGATTTGAGATTTGAGATTTGGGATTTGGGATTTGGGATTTGGGATTTGGGATTTGGGATTTGGGATTTGTAAAGCCGCGACCAGTGGTCGCGTCCCTGAGTTAGCTGTTAAGCGTTTAACACTCCGATCTGCGATTCTGTGTGTCTCTGGCTCCCAGATCCCAGTCCCCAGATCCCAGTCCCCAGATCCCAGTCCCCAGATCCCAGTCCCCAGGCCCAGATCCCAGGCCCCATCCCCGGTTCTCAGCCCCCCGCGTTCGGGAACGCTGCTCCTTGAAAAACGCTCGATATCTCGCAAAACCCCGGCGGGGAGGGTCGGGAACGAGATTAGGCCGCCAAAACGGTCAAAATCGCTTGCCGGAGCCGCGTCCAGACGCGTATACTTACACTATGGGTAGGGCTTCCGACTGACCGATTCTATCGCAGGTTGCTCGGACAATCAGCCCCCACAAAGAACCGGAGCAGAGAAAAAATGATCCGCCTTTCCAACGCGACACTGTTGGCCCTTGGGCTGCTGCTATCCGCTTCCTCGGCGCCGGCCAGCGAGTTTTTGCTCAGCAATGGCGGCCGGGTCCACGGCGAACTGGTCAATGTCGATCAGCGCCCGCGAACGACGTATGTCATTAAGACCGCCGCGGGTGGCCGGTTGACGCTCGGTCGCTCGCAGGTCAAGCGGATTGTCAACAAGACGCCCCTTGAGCAGCTCTACGAGAAGCTTCGGCCACAGGCCTCCGACACGGTCGAAGATCAAACGAAGCTGGCCGATTGGTGTCGCGACAACCGCCTGAAAAAGCAGCGGGTCACGCACCTGCGGCGGATCATCGAATTGGATCCCGACAACGTCAAGGCACGCGCCTTGTTGGGTTACAAACTCGACGAAGGCAAGTGGAAGACCCAGCGCGAGATCATGGAGGGCCAGGGCTTCATCCGTAGCCAGGGCAAATGGCGGACCGTCCAGGAGATTGAACTGCTGGACAAAAGTCGTCGGCAGCAGGATCGCGAGAGGGAATGGTTCGCCAAGATCAAACGCTGGCGGAACGATCTCGATGGCCGCCACGCCGACGAGGCCCGGCAGAGTTTACTGGCCATCGATGACCCGGCGGCGGTCAAGTCGATCGGAAAAAAGCTCGAAGACGAAAAATCGTATGAGGTTCGCATGTTGTACCTCGAAATGCTTTCCAACATTGATGGACCCGCGGCGGCGAAAATTCTGATGGAGCAATCGATCGAGGCAAAAGACGTCGATGAGCGACTGACGGCGATGGAATACGTCGTCGAGCGCAAGAACCCCGAGGTCACCGCCTACTTCGTCGACAAGCTGCGGAGCAAGCTCAATTACGAAGTCAATCGGGCGGCCAGGGTGCTGGGACAGATTAAGGATCTCTCGAGCATTGAACCGTTGATCGATAAGCTGATCACCAAGCATAAATACCGCATCGTGAAGGGCGGCGGCCCGAATCAGATCAGCCAGTCCTTCAACACCAATCCCAACGGCGGCGGCCAGGGCTTCGGCGGCGGCGGTCACTCGTTCGGCGGAAACCGCCCCCAATACGTCTACAAATATCATCAAAACGGCCAGGTGCTTCAGGCCCTGACCGCCCTGACCGGCCAGAATTTCAACTTCGACACGGTGCTCTGGAAAAGCTGGTTCAAAGGCCAACGCCGCGCCGAACATCTCAACGGTCGGCGAGATTGAGCAATCCGTAAATCTTCACCGCGTTGTCGTGCAGCAGCTTGCGTTGCTCGCTCCGCTTCCGCTCGGAAATCACCTCCTTGAGCGCCGCAACCCACTGACGATAGCTGGCCACCAGCAGGCAAACCGGCCAGTCGCCGCCGAACACGACGCGGTCGGGGCCGAAGCTGTCGAGGCAGTGATTGATGATCGGCGCCAGGTCGTCGCTCTTCCAATCGTCCTTCGGCGCGCGAGCAACAACGCCGGAGATCTTGCAGATCACGTTTTCCTGCTTGGCCAGCGCGGCGATATCGCGCCGCCAGGGGTCGACTTGGTGCCATGGCTTGGTGTCGCCGCGACGCTTGGCCGACATGAACGCCATCGGGTCGGCGTTGCCGCAGTGGTCGACGATGAAGCGGGTGTCGGGACATTTCTGGGCCAGCTTTAGCCCGTCGGACAGCTCGGTCGGTCTCATGCACAAGTCGAAGCTCATGCCGAGCTTGCCCAGCAGCCGCACGCTCTTGATGTATTGCTCCTGCAGGCAAAGGCCGCGCTTGGTCTCGTCGACTTGCAACACCTGGCGCACGCCCTTGATGTATGGGCTGCCCTTGAACTGCGTGATGTAGGCCTTGAATTTTTCCGATCCCGGCCGCCCGGAGATTACCGCCGCCACGGTCGGATGATCCTTGCTCTTCGATAGCGCGATGACGTGCCTGGCCTCACGGGTCTGTTGGCTGGGATCTACGTCGATCTCCATGTACACCGCCTTGACCACGTTGAGGCCCTTGGTGGCCTTGAGGAAGTCGGCCGTGACGTAACTGCGGGCCAGCACCTTCGGCGCCCCGGCCAACCACGGCGGCTTGAACTTCGAGAGATCCCAAAGATGTTGGTGCGTGTCGACGATCGGCAGCAACTCAGTCTCCTTTGCGGCAGCAACGGCGGGCATAGTGCCCAGGACGCCCGCAGCAAGTCCTGCCCGGGCGGAATGGTCGATGAATTCTCGGCGAGTGGTTTTCATGGCAATGCGATCGAAGAGGTTGAGGGGATGAAGGGCGAGGCATTCGACATGGGGCAGGATTCCCAACCTGCCGGGGCTCAGCCTGCATTGCCTGCTGCTTGTCGGTGTGCCTGTCGGTGACAGGTTGGGAAACCTGCCCCACGTTGACGATCATAGTCCACCGCAGCAGCCAAAGCCAGCAAGCGGGCTCGGCGGTTGGGGCGATTGAAGAAGCCCGAAGGCTTTAGGCCATTCGGTCGTCCTTTGGCGTGGGTATAATGAAAATGGGTTGACAGGCGATTGCAGGTCGATGTAAGGTTGTCTACACTAAAGGGTTTAGCGATCATCAAAGACTTCGTCGCAATGCCGGAGTAGGATCGGGAACCAACCCAATGGCCACCAGAAGTTTCCTGTTCGGAAATCCTCCCTTCCGGTTCTTGGCGGGTCATCTTGCGCAAGACGCAGACTTTCTGAATGACGCCCGACATATCCTGGACATCGATCAAGATGCGTATCTGCGGCTATCGACCCAACTCGCAAAGTCGGACGCTTTTCTGAGTCGTTCTGATTTGGTCTCAATCGTTGGCGAGGCGCTAGGAGCGAGCGAAGATTCAAAGCGGATCGCGTCTATCATTTATCGCTTTGGCAGCATCCTGCATGATGCGGACATGGATGCCACTGAAGCCATGGACGAATTGGGCAGGGCGATTGAAGAGAAAGCCGAAAGCCTTGATCCGCAAGAACGCCGGACACTAACCGATCGGCTGCGAAAGTTGGCTGCGGAGCCAATCGGGATCGCCAAGCAATACAAGGCCCGGCAGTTGGTTGACGCCATCGGCGCGGAACTCGATGATTTTCGGATTATCTGTGATATCCGTCCTATCTTTGATAAGCAGCGTGAGCGGATCGAGGGGGCGATCCCGCTGACGGTCCTACGGCTGGAATACAGCAAGCCAGACGGTGAATCCGCGGTTGTAGAGGTGCGAGTTACGGAGAAGCAGATCGCAAGGTTTGGAGAGAAGATGGCAGACGCCGGTCTTAAGCTGAGAATGATTAAGGATCTCTTGGTTCACCACGAGCTTCCCATTCCAAAAACGAAATCCACAAATGCAGAGGATGAGTCATAGTGCCGCAGCCCAGTGAAACCCGAAAGCCGCCGACTGAAGCCGAGGCGTTCTATAGAGAAGCCGTAGCGTTCTATAGAGAAATCGAGGCTAGGGCGAGCGCGGCGATGAAAGTGGATTTCACAGCAACACTGAAATCGCTGAATAAGGTTCGGCTGCCGCCGTACGGCGTGATGACGGTTCTCGGGGGCGTTGTCGAGAAGTTGCCGTCGGGTCAATATGACGCGGCGCTTGATACTGACGAAGGGCGTGTGGTAATCCGAAGTGCTAAACGGACAGATCGCGCAACAGATCCGCAATTCGTATCTTCAAGTGCAAGTTTGCTCGATGATGCTGCCGCAGATTCCAGCGTACTCACCCCCGATCAACTTCTAGACCAGTTGGCCAATGCCGGAACGAATCCACCCTGTCGCCTGCTCTGCGAGGCAGAACTAACACGTTTCGTTCCATCACAGCATGAGGCGCTCCTCCCGCTTCTATGGCGGTACATCCTCAATCACCGCAACAGCAACGATCGTGACGAACTCGTTGCCGTCGGTTCGGCCATCCGTAAGTACATTGCGATCATGCCGATGGACCGGATGGGCGAGTTGGCTGTTCTTCTTAAATCCGGTAACAGATCGCCGCTGCCGATCGAGCTTGAGATTGAAGTGGCCAAGATGGTCTATCGCAACTTTGAAGTGCATCCACCGGTTGACGCTAATCCACAGCCAGAATTGGCGCAGCGACTCTTGGAGATCGTGCAGGCATACACGAACCCACGCATCCTATTACGCGACAAGCACTCGGCTGCCGCTTCGTTGGCAATTGAAGCAATCGTATCAATGCGCAGTTCACTTGCGGAGCAGGCATGGCAAGCGGCCATCTCATGCCCCTATCGTTGGTTCGCTGAACTGGTTAGCGACGACCTCGACGACCTTCATAAGCGGTGGAGCATCGATCACCCGGATGCCGCAGCTTGGCTTGGCGAACTACGCAACCGTGTCGTAGCGCGAGTGTGATCCGGGGATGCGGAGATTGGCGTGCCGAGTATTCGCACAACCGGATCGAAAGTCTCGCTCGCCATCTTCGACGTCGTGGGGCAGGACGGTGATGAAGTTGGCTTCATCGATCATACGGGACTCGCCGAATCCGCAGGTTCGCAACATACTGGCAGAATCCCCGTGCTCGACATGGGACCGCCTTTGCATGGGCAGGGTAGCCCAAATCACATAATTGCCAATGTTGTGGGGAGCGCCACGCTAACAGACGCCGAAGAACAGAAGATCAGGACATTCGTCGACCGACACGCGAGCGAGCATCTGATATTTCAGCAGCTCACTGGGCTGCCGTTGCTTAGGTTGGCTCCGCAAATGTTCTGCGTTCATCCGCACGCGTCGCCACTCAACGAGGATGACGGCCGCTATGTAAGAATGCGATTCAGTTGTGCAGGTTTTGTAGTTGAGGCGTACAAGAAAGCGCGGATCAGATTGCTGGACCCCAGCGCCTTGCCGATGGTCGACATCGAAATCATCCGCGTAGGCTACCCACTCCAAGCACGTTTGATGGACCATGACAAGATCAGTCCAGAAGATTTAGGTCTTCGGGGTAGCGGGCCTTGGCCGGTGCTGCTCTGTGGTTACCTGTTCCACGCATTAGACCGTGGCACTGACGCCATCCGGAATGGACCCTTTGCGCCAGATGTAGCGCATCGGCATTTCTCGTGACGCCCAAAGGCATGGTGCGAATGCGAATTCACGCAATCGCGCAAAGGAAAACCCGAACGACAGATACCCGCCGTTCGGGCAAGGGTGGCTGAGGGGACTCGAACCCCCGACACCTAGAATCACAATCTAGCACTCTAACCAACTGAGCTACAGCCACCGTGTCTCACAAGCAGAAATCATAGAGCGCCTGGCGGAAAGGGTCAATCGCCTATCCGTAGGGCATGCTCTGCATGCCGGCGCATGAAAACGGGTCGTTTTACTGTGAGCTTTTCATCCAGAAGGAACGCTCCGCCGCCACCTGGGCTCGTCCCGGTGGAGCGCACGTTTTTGCACTAACTCACTTGCGATTACCCCCCACTCTTGTCTCGACGCACCGGTAGTGCAGAAACCCTGCTTCCACCGAGGCAAGCTCGGGTGGGGAGCCATTGTTTGTGGTAGCATGACCTGTCTATTCCGGCTCAAAACGGAAAATTCCCGTCGACTTCCGCGTCGGACAATTCGACCAGGAACCCGGCCAGACGCTCGACCAATAGCCCCACGAATCGCTCGCCCTTGGCGGCCGTGGCCGAATGTGGGTTGCCGGCGCCGCTGTTGGTGGTCAGCAGATGCCAGGGGCGGGTGATCGAAACCCAGCCTTGGTTGACTGCCTCGAACTGGGTCGGCCGCTTGTCGCCGGCGTCGGCGGTGAGCGTGCCATCGGCCTTGCGATCGACCAATTCGGGAAAATACGCCAATCCGATCGAGGTTTCCATCTCGCCGGCGTGATCGTCCGGGTTTTCAAAGATCTGGCTGCTGACGTCCGCGAGCACCTGATACCAGTTAATCAGGAACAGGTGGGCATCGACCGTGCCGTATAGTTCGCGCAGCAGCGGCTTCAGGTCGTTTCCGCCGTGGCTGTTGAGCAGGACAATTTTCTGAATGCCATGGTTCGCCAACGAATCGACCAGATCGGTGATGAAAGCGAACAGCGTCCGCGGGTTGACGTTCATCGACAGCGGGAATTCCCGCTGATTGGTCTCGGTGCCGTAAGGAATCGTCGGCAGCAGAATCACCTTGGCCCCGCGGCCGTGGGCTTCTTCGCAGATTTTCTCGCCGATCAGATCGCCTTCGAGCGTGTCGGTGCTGTAGGGCAAATGCAGATTGTGCGGCTCGGTGGCGCCCAGCGGCAATACGGCCACCTGATAATCGGCCTCTTTCACATGGCCGTAATTCGTTTCAGCAAGTATCCAAGGTCGCACTGGTGGAGGCCTTCACGAGGGTGGGAACGTATTGAGAAAATCCGAAATCCTAAGCACGAAATCCTAAACAAATCAGAATGTTTCAATGATCAAATCTTGGAACAAAACGATTCGAGCGAGACTGTTTTGGGCTTTTGAATTTCGACATTTGAATTTGTTTAGGATTTAGGATTTCGTGCTTTCCGATTCGCTCAGCCACCACCCGCCGATAACGCGGCAAGATGCCGCGTCTACTTTGGCTTGGACGCGATCACGCCTTCTTCCGGGCTGCTGGCCGTGGCGTATAACTTTTTCGGAATCCGCCCGGCCAAATAGGCCCAGCGACCGGCTTCGGTGCCGGCACGCATCGCGCGGGCCATGCCGACGGGATCGGCGGCGTGGGCGATGCCCGTGTTGAGCAGCACGCCGTCGACGCCCAGTTCCATGGCCATCGCAACATCGCTGGCCGTGCCGACGCCGGCGTCGACAATCACGGGGTAATCGGGGTCGCCGTCTTTCAGATATTCCAGGCAGATGCGGATGTTGTTCGGATTGAGCACGCCCTGGCCCGATCCGATGGGGCTGCCGGCCGGCATCACGCTCGTGGCGCCGGCCTCTTTCAGCCGCTTGGCCGAAACCGGATCGTCGGTCGTGTAACAGAGCACCGAGAAACCCTCGGCCACCAGTTTCTCGGTCGCCTGGAGCGTGGCGAACGGATCGGGCAGCAGCGTCTTGGTATCGCCGAGCACTTCCAGCTTGACCCAATCGGCGCCGGGGTTTTCCAGCCCGAGCAGAATCTCTCGCCCCAGCCGGGCGACCCGAATCGCGTCGTCGGCCGAGAAGCAGCCGGCCGTGTTGGGCAGCAAGACGTAACGGCTGGTATCGATGAAATCGAGCAAGTTGTTACCGGCCGCGTCGATCAGCCGTTCGCGCCGCACGGCCACGGTGATGCACTCGGTGCCCGAGGCATCGAGCGCCTCGGCCATCAGGTCGTGACTGGCGTATTTACCGGTGCCGACGATCAGGCGGCTGCTGAAGGTGTGGCTGCCCAATTGCAGCGAGTCGTCGGTGAGCATGTCCGTTGCCATGGCGTTGTCCTGTAGGTTATCCTCCACCGACCAGCGTCACCACTTCGACGCGGTCGCCTTCGCGCAGTGGACACTCGGCGTGCCGATCGCGCGGAACGAGTTGCAAGTTCACTTCGACGGCAAGCTGCCGAGGCTCCAGCCCCATGTCGCTGAGCAACTCGGCAACGCTAAGCCGCTCGCCGACCTGACGAGGCTGTCCGTTATAAACGATTTCCACGCAATGATTCCTTACTCGTCCATGTCGACGTTGCGCAGCCGGAACTTCTTGAACAGTTTCGGCTCCAAAGTGATCGACTTGGACGACGTCCGCCAGGATTTACTCCACGGCAGCGCCAAGGCCACCATCCGTCCGGTCTTCGTTTCGGTGATGTAGATCATCCCGCTGCCGAACTGGAGACGCCCCCTCGTGCGGATCGATACCCTGCCCACGGCGAACAAAAACCTTGGATCCTTGATCGTTTTACCGCCCGGCCCCGCGAACAACTTGTCGATGCTCAGCGGCTTGTAGACGATGCTAAAGGCGCCCTCGGCGTTGGGCACGGAACCCTTCAGTACGCGAGTCACGTCGTCGTAGAAGAAGATCGCATCGAGGCCGCCCTCGACGGGAACGGTCAGCAACGTATGCTTGCCGTCGCTGGAGATCGTTTGTGCCTGGGCGGCCGAGGCGGTCCAAAGACAGGCGGTCAGCAGCACCGCCACGGCTGCGATGGTGCGGCATCCACAACCCATTTGCAGAATTTTGATGGTCATAATCCAGCTTCCTCCCGTTCCGGTCAGTAAAGACTTTGACTGATTTTTCCGTCGCCCCTTCTCGCCTCTAAATAGTATCCGTTTCTCCCAGTTATTTCCAGGGAAGGACGCGACCGCCCGGAGCGCGGCCGACCATTGCCAATTGCCAGCGATCTGCTAAAAACAGGGGTTTAACGGTCGCAAACACCTCGGCCGGCCGTGCTGCAGGCGAAGAACCGCGGGGAGAAAAACGGACATGACAGAACGCATTAAGGCCGGAATCATCGGCACAGGGTTCATCGGCCCGGCCCACGTCGAGGCGGCCCGGCGGCTGGGAAACATCGAATTTGTGGCCATCGCCGAGGCCAATGAGGAGTTGGCCAAGGCCAAGGCGGCCGACCTGTGGATTCCCAAGGCCTATGGCGACTACAAGGCCCTGCTGGCCGACCCCGAGGTGCAAGTGGTGCATAACTGCACGCCCAACCATTTGCATTTTGAGATCAACCGCGACATTCTGGCCGCCGGCAAGCACGTCATCAGCGAGAAGCCGCTGGCCATGAACACGGCCGAAAGCAGCGAGCTGGTCCGTCTGGCCAAGGAATCGGGCCTGATCCACGCCGTCGATTTCAACTATCGTTATTACCCGCTCGTGCAGCACGCCCGGGCGATGGTCGCCGCCGGCGAAGTGGGCGACGTGTTCACGATTCACGGCTCGTACCTGCAGGACTGGCTGTATCTCCAGACCGACTGGAATTGGCGGCTCGAGCCCAAGATGTCGGGCGAGAGCCGGGCGGTGGCCGACGTCGGCAGCCATTGGTGCGACCTGCTGCAATTCATCACCGGCCTGACCATCACCAAGGTCTTCGCCGACCTGCGGACCATCCACAAAACACGCATGAAGCCGAAGAAGGAGATCGAAACCTACGCCGGCAAGGTGCTCGCGCCGGAAGATTACGAGCCGCAGGAGATCAACACGGAGGATTACGCCTCGGTGCTGATCGAGCTGTCCAACGGCGCCCATGGTGTGTTTACGGTCAGTCAGGTTTCAGCCGGGCGAAAGAACCGGCTGTATTTCGAGATCGACGGGTCGAAGTGTGCGCTGGCTTGGGACCAGGAGCAGCCGAACGAAATGTGGATCGGTCATCGCGACCGGGCCAACGAGATTCTAGCCAAAGACCCGTCGCTGTTACACGAATCGGCCCGCGAGTACGCCCACTATCCCGGCGGACATCCCGAAGGGTATCCCGACGGCCCGAAAAACCTGTTCCGAAATGTCTATCGGGCGATCACGGCAGGCGGCCCAATGCCGGCCGATCCCGACTGGAGCACGTTCGTCGACGGCCACAAAGAAGTCGCGATTTGCGAAGCCGTGCTGGCCAGCAGCAAGGCGAGTAAGTGGGTGGAGGTGGAGTATTAGTCCCGGAGGGACGACATCGAATAGCCTGGGGCGCGAGCCCCAGGACCGCGAGCGATACCCGTTTTTCGTAGCCCCGGAGGGGCGACATCGGCGAACCATGACATGGCCAGCACCTTCACCAGCCTGACCTACCACGTCGTATTCAGCACGAAATACCGAAAGAACCGAATCACCGCGGACTTGCAGGAGGAACTCTACAAATACATCGGCGGAATCGTTCGCGATCAGAAAGGCGTGTTGTTGGAGATTGGAGGCGTCGCGGATCACGTACATTTGTTGACGGGATTCAGCCCGACGGTCGCCGTGTCGGATGTGGTCAGGCTAATCAAGGCTAACTCCTCCAAGTGGGTCAATGAGAAAGCGGATACGACTCGCAAATTTCAGTGGCAGACCGGATACGCGGCGTTCACGGTAAGTTGCTCACAGGTCGACGTGGTCCGGCGATACATTCAAAACCAAGAGGAACATCACAAGACATTATCGTTTCGAGACGAGTTCTTGGCGTTGTTGAAGCGTCATGGAATCGAAGTCGACATGCGTTACGTTTTTGAGGAAGAGCACGTAGGTTAGTCCCGGAGGGACGGCATCGAATAGCCTGGGGCGCGAGCCCCAGGGCGACGATCAGGATCTAACATTCGTAAGCCCCGAAGGGGCGGCATCGGCGCGGTCCGACATGGCCAGCGATGTCGCCCCTCCGGGGCTGAAATGGTCCGGTTGGACTCGATTCCTGGGGCTGACGCCCCAGGCTATTCGATGTCGCCCCTCCGGGGCTGAAACTCGAAACTGAAACTCAGGAGCACCACAATGCCGGGCAAGACTTGTAACGTGGCGCTGGTCGGAACGAAGTTCATGGGCCGGGCGCACTCGAATGCTTACCTGAAGGTGGGCAAATTCTTCGATCTGCTGACGACGCCGGTGATGCACACGGTCTGTGCGCGCAACGAGGCCGAGCTAACCGCCTTTGCCGACCGCTGGGGCTGGCAGAATTCTAGCACCGACTGGCAGGCCACCGTCAACAATCCCGAGATCGACCTGGTCGATGTGGTGACGCCCAACAATGTTCATGCCGAGCATTCGATCGCCGCGCTGGAGGCCGGCAAGCACGTCGCCTGCGAGAAGCCGCTGTCCAACACGCTCGACGGTGCCCGACAGATGGCCGAAGCCGCTGAAAAAGCCACGGGCAAGACGTTCGTTTGGTACAACTACCGCCGCTGCCCGGCGGTGGCCTTCGCGCATCAACTCTGCAAGGCCGGCAAGCTCGGCCGGATTTATCAGATCCGCGGCTGTTACTTACAAGATTGGGCCGGGCCCGACGTGCCTTTGATGTGGCGATTCGACGGTGAGGTGGCCGGCAGCGGGGCGCTCGGCGATCTGTGTGCCCACACCATTGATACGGCCCGCTTCATCACGGGCGACGAAGTCAGCGAGGTGATCGGCGCCACGCTGGAGACGGTTATCAAAGAGCGGGTGATCCTGGAAGCTGGCGGCGGCGAGATATCCGGCCGCGGCGCGGCGACCGGCGAAAAAAAAGGTGCCAGCACGGTTGACGACATCGTGCTGTTTATCGCCCGCATGGAAAGCGGCGCGCTGGCCACTTTCGAGGCCACGCGGCTCGCGACCGGTTTCAAGAACACGAATCGCTTGGAGATCCACGGAGACAAGGGCGCGATCAGTTTTAACTTCGAGCGGATGAACGAGTTGAAATGGTACGACGCCACGCTGCCCGAGGAATTGCAAGGCTGGTCGACGATCAACGTCACCAACGGCAACGCCAACCATCCGTATGCCAGCGCCTGGTGGCCGGTGGCGCACGTCCTCGGTTATGAGCACAGCTTCGTCAACGAAGCGGCCGACATCATGAACGTGCTCGGCGGCGGCGAGCCGGTCGTGCCGCTGCCCGATTTCGCCGACGCCTACAAAGTGCAGCGCGTGCTGGCGGCGGTCACGGAGTCGGACAAGAATCGCGGCCCGGTGAAGTTGAGCGAGATTGGGTGAAATGTTGTGGGTTTGGTCGCGACGTCGCATGAACATCATGGGAGGCTCCATTCGATGCCAACTGTCCTGCGTGTCGGGCGTTTCCGCTTTTTCTTCTTCAGCAATGAAAGTCAGGAACCACCGCACATTCACGTCAAATCGGCGGGCGATGAGGCGAAATTCTGGCTTGACCCGATCCAACTTGCTGCCAATCATGGTTTCAAGGGGCGGGAACTAACAGAAATCGAACGAATCGTCGAGGAGCATCAGCAACAACTCTTGGAGACATGGCATGAGTATTTCAGCCAGCAATAAGACTGGATTCCAGCCAGCATTTACGCCCACGACGGCGCTCGCCAAATCGGTTCGCTTTGACGACCAGATGATGCACGTTGACCTAACCGACGGACGCGTTCTGGGCGTACCATTGGCGTGGTTCCCGATTCTGCGAAGCGCCACGCCCGAGCAGCGGGAAAAGTGCGAGATTGGCGGCGGCGGCATCGGCCTTCACTGGCCGGATTTGGACGAGGATTTGTCGATCGCCGGGCTGATGGCAGGCGTTGACATGCAATCGGCTTGAACTGCGGGCCAGGGCGCCGCCGCTCAACTATCTCCGTGGAGACGACGCCGATGTCTGATGAAATCATCCGCGAAGTTCGTCGAATTCGACACCGCATATCTAGCGAGTGCGACCACGATGTACACAAGGTCGTGGCCTACTATCGAGCGTTTCAGGATGAATTGAAACGGTCGGGAGAGTATCGATTCTACAATCCAAAAGGCGCCGATGGCGTAAGGTGATCGTGGCATGGCGCGACGTCCTTCTGAGACGAGTGGAGCGTAGGCTCTGCTCGTATCGCCCTGAGGACAGGGCGGCTCGGGAATCCCCAGTCCCCAGCGCGACCACTGGTCGCGGCTTTACAAATCGCTGGTCCCACTCCACCTTGCGCGGGATTGTTGCCCGGGCCTGGACCAACCCCTGGTGCGACACTAGTATAGAGGGTCACCAACTCAATGAGGAAACCAGTCGGAATGTCTATACACCAACGGGAGAGCGGCGTGACGGCGGAAGTATCTGAGTGGATCGCCCGTCTCGAAGGGAATATGTCGGCTGTCGTGTTGGGCAAACCGGAGGTGGTGCGGCTGTGCGTCGTGGCCCTGCTGGCTGGCGAACACGTGCTGCTGGAGGACGTGCCGGGCGTTGGCAAGACTCTGATCGGCAAAGCCCTGGCGAAAAGCGTTGGCGTTGAGTTCTCGCGGATTCAATTCACGCCCGATCTGCTGCCCAGCGATATCATCGGCAGCAGCGTGTTCGATGCCAAGACCAGCGAGTTTGTCTACAACCAGGGACCGATCTTCAGCAACATCGTCTTGGCCGACGAAATCAATCGCACGACCCCGCGAACCCAAAGCGCGCTGCTCGAGGCGATGAGCGACGGACAGGTTTCGGCCGACGGACACACCTACGATCTGCCGCAACCGTTCATGGTGATCGCCACGCAAAATCCGTTCGAATACGAGGGCACCTACCCGCTGCCGGAGAGTCAGCTCGACCGGTTTCTGCTGCGGATTTCGATCGGTTACCCCAGCCGGGAAGACGAACGTCAGGTGCTCGACAGCCACCGCAACGGCGAGCCGATCGACGCGCTCTCGCCGGTGCTCGACGGCCCGCAGATTATCGCTCTGCAAAAGGCGGTGCGTGGCGTGACGGTTGACGACGCGGTAAGCGGCTATCTGCTCGACATCATCGACGCCACGAGGGCCTGTGACCAGTTTCGGGTGGGAGCGAGCACCCGCGGCGCGTTGTGCCTCTACCGGGCGTGTCAGGCGTTGGCGCTGGTCGAGGGTCGCGATTTTGTCACGCCGGACGATATCAAGCGGCTGGCGCCCGACGTGTTGGCCCATCGGGTCATTTCCAAAGGGGCCATCCACGCGGACCAGCGCGCCGCGACAGAAACATTGATCGGCCAACTCGTCGACGAAGTACGTGTGCCGAGTTAGCAGCCGCCGATTGCCCTTGTCAGAGCGGGCCGTGTGGAGATATAGTGGCCGGTCGTTGGCTGCGGGAGATGGCCCCGAGTGCATGGAAATCTCGTGCATGGAAATAGCGTCGAAAGGAGTCGACCGGAACGATGCAATCCTCTACCGCGGTTTTCTTGCGTGCCGGCGTGATGCTGGGCGTGCTGATCGTATTGCCCGCCTACGCGCTGTTGGGCACGTCGCTGCCAGAAAAGTTGCTACCGGTGTTGGAGCGCCTGACGAAGGATGCGGAACAACAGGCCGGCGGTGGGTTGCGGCCATCGCCCTCGACGCCAGAGCCTTACGCTGCCGCCGCCTCGGCATGGCCCGTAGGCAGTCCCACCGCGGGCGACGATCACGCGCTGCACCATCGGGCGGAGCTTTCAGAGAGCCACTCCCCTAATCGTCTGGTGTCGTGGGAGGAGCCTGCTCCGCGCAGCGCTGCTGGGCAGCCATCGCCCAATGCCGCTTACCTTGACCGCCGTCAGGGTGAGCCGCAAGGCGCTAGCCGCGGGTTTCGTGCGGTAAAACGTGGCGTAGATTCACGTGGCGTAGATTCACCGGCGGCTAGCGCCTTGCCGCTCAAAGTAAGTGCCATTGAGCCAATGCGTTTGGGCACGGCGACCGTTCGGGTGAGCGACGAAGGTCGCCGGGCTCTGCCGCCCGACGGATTTTCCCGAAGAGCACAGGCGCTGTGGGAAGTCGGAGCGACTCATATTACCGTTTCGATTGAACGCCCGGGCCGCACGCCCAGTTATTGGTGTTCGTGTCAGGTGGTCGGCCGTCGCGAGCGATTCGAGGCCGCCGCGGGCAGCGCGCTGGGATCGATGGATAAGGTTCTGGAGCAGGTTCGCACCTGGCGTGCCGCCGCGGCGCAGCCCCGCCGATAGGCCGCATGATCCGAGGGCGTCATGGTCGGCTAGCAGCCTGTTGAAGAAGTCGGGGTCTGGTCCAATTTTCGGCGAGAGGACGTTTTTTTCCGCTCAGCCGCGGGGCGCTAGCCCCCGGTTATCGTCGCGCCAATCGGGGGCTAGCGCCCCGCGGCTAATTGCGACCACCCGAAGTCTTAGCCTTGACGAAGCACTTGCCCGCCCTTGCCAAGGATGGTCGCTTAGGCTTAGGCTGGTGCAGGAAGCGTCTCTTTTCCAACCCGCCCTGGCGGACGTGCAGCATGTCCGCGCTCCCAACAATCATACATTCGCCTACCGATGCGCGCCCTCAGTCGATCCCCCGCTCAACAACTTTGCAGCGTCGCCGCGCGGTATCGGCCGCGGCTCGCCGGCGCGCGGTGGCTTGAGCGGTCGGAGATGGGCTTGCCCGAGGGGCGGCGGTCTTCTCAAACGACGGTCGAGGGCGATGGTCCACTGCCGCGGTCGCCGTCGATGGCCCGCCTCGAGGCGGTGTTGTTTCTGGCGAAGCAGCCGCTGGCCAGCCGCAAGCTTTCGCAATTGGCCGGCTTGGCGGATGGCACCGAGGCCCGCACGCTGCTGCGCGGCTTGAATCGGTTTTACGACGAGGCGCGAAGTGCCTTCCGCGTCGAGGAATTTGGCGGAGGGTTCCAGTTGCTCACTCGGCCGAACTTCGCACCTTGGCTGCGGCGGTTGCATAACTCGCCCTTGGAGATCAGACTATCGGCACCGGCCATGGAGACATTGGCCGTGGTGGCCTATCGCCAGCCCGTGTTACGCGTCGAAGTGGAATCGATCAGGGGAGTTCAGTGCGGGGAGATTCTCCGCCAGTTAATGCAGCGAGATTTGGTCCGCATCGTCGGGCGCAGCGATGAGCTTGGGCGGCCGTTTTTATATGGGACGACAAAAACTTTCTTACAAGTCTTCGGACTGCGAAGCCTCGAAGCGTTGCCAGGGGCGGAGACGATTCGGGGCGAAACCAACCAGGAGGAATCGGAAGTGACGACGGAAGAGCAGCAGAATGAGCAACCCATGATCCCGGAGGGCGACTCTCTCGTGGCCACCGCCACGGCGGAAATCGAAGACGACGAGTACGAATTCGACGACGACGAACCGGACGGCGACGAAAAAGACGATGAAGCAGACGAAGACGACGAAGAAGACGACGGCGACGACGAAGAAGACGACGGCGAAGACGAAGAAGACGGCGAAGAAGACGGCGAAGAGGAAGACGACGACGGCGAAGAGGAAGACGACGACGATTTCGACGACGAAGACGATGACGACGAAGAGGAAGACGACGAAGAGGAAGACGACGACGACAACGAAGGCTTCGAATGGGAAGAGGTCGAGGACGACGATGAAGACGATGAAGACGATGAAGACGATGAAGACGATGAAGACGATG
>JADFKK010000283.1 GCA_022564995.1 Planctomycetota bacterium
TCGATGAATGCGCGGGGCTCGACGCCTTGATGACCCATCGCGTTCACGAGGCGATGGACCAGCCAGTCGAGACGACGCTGCACGACATCCGTTGGGGCGATTGGGACGAATCGGGCACGGTCGACGATTACGTGTGGGTGTTTCTGATCAGCGGCTCCGCGCCCCCGGCGCATTTCATCGGCGGTTGGAAAGGCGCCAGCAGCGAGCGCCAGCCGGCCATGTATTTTCCCAGCGGCGGCGGCACGCTCAAGGGTATCTCGAAGCCGGGCGAGATCGTCTGGTCGAGAATTTTCATCGCCGATGATCGGCTGCGGATGGACCTCGGCCGAGCCGGCGTTGTGAAACTGCCGGCGGAAGAAACCGAGCGCCGTTGGCAAGCCACCACGCCGCAATGGCCGATCATGCACGCGGTCACCTACGGCGTGAGCCGCGACCAGATGATGGCCCGTCATAAGAGCAACCACATCCAGGTGGCCTACGCCAAGAGCGCCGATGCGGCGGACAAAGCGATGATGGCCAAGGCGGCGATGGCCGAGGGGCTGGGAATGAAAGTGATGCTGTGCGGAACAAGAAAAGACGGGCGGGAATGGGCCTGATAAAGTCGCTATTATCGAAAACGACGGTTTGCTGAAATAACGAGTCGCCATCGGGTCGCTTATCTCAATCGACTGAAATAACGTCAGCCCTGGCCGGGAGGCTGGGGTTTGTATGACTCACTCGCCGGCACATCTTCCCATGCGGACCACTGCCAGAATCGCACCGCGGCGGTCGGCTTCGACGATTGGGTCGATGCTCGGATCGAGCCGCGTGCTGACCAGGGTCTCCACTCCGGCCAGGGCCAACCCCTGGAATTCTGGATCGGGCAAGTAGATCACCTTGGTCACCAAATTGCCCCTCATCACTTGGTCGAAATCCTCTTGGGTGAATTGGACTGGCGTGTACGCATGCGCCGCGTAGGCTTCAGTGCGCGGCGTGGCCGGACCAACCTCAATCGTCGGATACAGTTCGGTGCCGTCGTGACCGGGAATGTTCGTCAGTTTCAGGCGATAGGTTCCGCCCTGAGCAAAATTCATCCGCCCAGGGATCACCAGTGGCTCGGAGTCGAAAGCGCCCGGCTCGCCGACGTCCCACTGCACGGTCATTCCATCGGGGCCGACGAAGGCGATCTGCGCGTCGCCCGGCGCTCCGTCAGTCGGAAGCATCACACTCGGACCCGGGCCACCGCCGCTGGGGCCGGGCCCTTCGACACGTTCGCTGTCGAGGATCGCCGCCGACTTGGGTTGTTCGGCCGGTTTGGGCGAGGCTTGTCGAGCATCCATGCCGTTTGTCGTGGCGACATGCGGTTTTCCGGTCGGCTCGGATCGCCGCATGGACAAGCCGAACAGGCAGCCGGTCCACAAAGCGGTAGCCGTCCAAATGACAACCCAGGTCTTGGCCATTGCTTTTCATCCTAGCGGTGAGTGTAATGGGTCACCTTTACAGACGCCTGCAACCGCGGCGATTCAAGCCGCGCGGCGATCGGGCTCTTCCGCCTGTTGCTGCTTTGATTTATGGAGTTGCCCAACAGCCTGCGATCGCTGTCTTGGAATGCGGCGAACGCACGCGTAACACAACAAACACCCGATGCCGATCAACATCAGAACAATCGTGGGCGGTTCAGCGGCGGCGAAGAGAAGGTACATCGCGATCCTCCTTGATGCGACTGGCAGATGAGAAAAGAAAAGGCGGAGCGCCCGGCGGCGACCATTTGGGGTCGCACGCCGGATGCTCCGCCGATCTTATAGGAAAACCGCCCGGCTGGGGCCAGGGGAATTCGGCGCGAGGGTGCTAGCAACGTAGACGCGGCATCTTGCCGCGTTATACTGCTCGCGGATGAAAATGGCACATTTTTTGTTTAACGGCAAGCCGCAGGCGACTGCGTTTTGAACGGACACCTAACTCAGAAACGCAGTCGCCTGCGGCTTGCCGTTAAACGAGCCATCCATGACCGTGCGAGGTATGTCGTGTGATTTCGCTACGCGATACCGCATGAAAGCGGCGGGACGCCGCTTCTACTTTCGAGCCTTCTCCAGTTCCGCCCGCAGCCGCCTGACTTCCCGCTCCAATTCATGAACGTGGCGCTCAAGCTCCTCGGCGTGGCGATCGCCTTCGTGCTCGCGCTGGATTTTTTCCGCTTCTTGGCGCACGTCGTGCGCCAAATCGCGCTGGCCGGCAGCTTCGAGGTTGTCGGCGGCCACGCGAAGGTGATGTACCTTGCGCTGCCACGGTTCGCCGTGCTCGTGATGATCGCCGTGCTCGTGCTCGCCCTTGGCATGCTCCCGGCGATACGCTGCAATCTTGTCAGCCAGGGCTCGCTCCAACTCCTCGGCCACGTCCCTCTTGCCCTCGCGGGCGAGGTGTTCGATCTTCTTGCGAACGTCATTCACGTAGTGCTCGAATTTGTTGGCCTCTGCCCGCTGGCGCTCGTCGTGGCCGCGTTTCTCGCCGCCGGCGTGTTGTTTTTTGAACGCCTCGATTTTCTTGTGCAGTTGCCGCTCTAGTTTAGCGGCCTGCTCGCGTTGGCCTTCACGAGCGAGCAACTCAATGCGCTTGCGCATCCCGGCAACGTAACGCTCGAATTCTCCGCCCTTGGCGTGACGTCGCTTTTGTCCGCTTGGTTCGCCGCTGCCGGAGAGACGCTTGAGCCGCCCCTTCAACTCACCGCCTTCGCGGAGCAGGGCTCCGGCCTTGTCCAATTTGCCGGCCTTTTTTAGCTCGGCGATCTGCCGTCCGATTTGCTCCAGCCGGCCGATGATCTCGCGTCGCTGCGCCTCACGCTGTTTGCCGCGCAGTTCGCCTTCACGCCGCTGGTCGCGCTCTCGGCGCTCGCCTTTTCCGCGCTCGCGGTCCGGCTCCTCGGCCCGCAAGACTCCGCCGGTAAGCAGGGTCAGGGCCAGGGTGGCGATTGTCACAAATGTGCGTCGCATGGGGGTGTCTCCTCGGGGTTCGTAATTTACGAGATTGTAAAGCCGCGACCAGTGGTCGCGCCGCGGGGTGAGTTCGTGGGAACCCCGGCCTCCCGGCCAGGGCTGGGGTTCTCTTGAGTTGTGGAGTTAGGGCTGGGGTTCTCTTGAGTTGAGGAGTTGTGAAGTTGACTTGCGGTGCTGCTGTAACTGTGGCGGACGATTGTGGTCATGTCAAGCGAAATCAGCGGTCGTCATCACGCGGTTTCCGCCTCTTGCAGCTCGTGTCTTTCAATCATTTCTTCGCGGATCTTGAACTTCTGGATCTTGCCGGTCACGGTTTGGGGGAAGGTTTCGACGAACTCGACGTAATGCGGCACCTTGAAGTGGGCGAGATTCTCCCGGCAGAATTGCCGCAGATCGTTGGCGTCGAGCGATTCGCCCGTCTTGAGCTTGACCCAGGCACAAAGCTGCTCGCCGTATTTCGGGTCGGGCACGCCGAGCACGGCCGCTTGTTCGATAGCCGGATGGGTGAACAGAAACTCCTCGATCTCGCGCGGATAGATATTCTCGCCGCCACGGATCACCATGTCCTTGATGCGGCCGGTGATGCGGTAATATCCATCCGGCCGCCGCACGGCCAAATCGCCCGAGTGCAGCCAGCCGTCGGCGTCGATGGCCGCCGCGGTGGCTTCCTCGTTGTTGTAATAACAGAGCATCACAACGTGGCCGCGAGTACATAGCTCGCCCTGCTCATCGTCTCCGAGAGTTTCGCCGGTTTCGGGATCGATAATCTTCACTTCGACCCCGGGCAGCTCGCGGCCGACCGTTTCGACGCGCAGCTCCAGCGGATCATCCGTGCGGGTTTGCGTGACCACCGGCGAGGCTTCGGTCAATCCGTAGGCAATCGTCATCTCGCGGGCGCCCATCCGATCGATCACCTGCCGCATGATCTCGACCGGGCAAGGGCTGCCGGCCATGATGCCGGTCCGCAATGAACTCAAATCGCGGGCGTCGAACGATTCATCCTCAAGCTGGGCGATAAACATCGTCGGCACGCCGTAGGTGACGGTGGCCCTTTCCCTTTCGATCGCAGCGAGCGTGTCTCGCGGGTTGAACGATTCGGCCGGCACGACCATGGCCGCGCCGTAGACCACCGCACAGAGCGTCCCCAGCACGCAGCCGAAGCAGTGATAAAACGGAACCGGGATGCAGATGCGATCGATCTCACTCATCCGCTGAGCTTCGCCGATGTAATAGGCGTTGAGCAGCAGATTGCGGTGGCTGAGCATGGCCGCCTTGGGAAAGCCGGTCGTGCCGGAGGTGTATTGAATGTTGATCGGGTCGGAGGCGTTGAGCGTCGCGGCGATGGTGTCAACCGCTGCGGGGTCGACGGTTTCGCCACGCCGGCACATTTCGGCCCAGGTGATTGCCCCGGCCGGTGCTTCATCAGCCAACGCCACGACGCGGCGCAGCTTCGGATAGGCCGTGCTGTCGATGTCGCCGTCGATGTCACTGTCGTCGGTTTCCGCCAACTCCGGACAAACCTCGGCGAGCATCTCGAAGTAATTCGATTCCTTAAACCGCTCGACCAAAAACATCGCCACCGCGTCGCTCTGCTTGAGCACGCGTTGCAATTCAAACGGCCGATAAGCCGGATTGACCGTGACCAGCACCGCGCCGATTCGGGCCGTGGCAAATTGCAGTATCACCCACTCCGGCACATTCGTCGCCCACAGTGCCACGTGCTCTCCCGGTTGAATTCCCAAGGCCAACAAACCACGAGCCGCCCGCTCGACCTCGTTGGCGAGCTGCCCGTAGTTAAGCCGGTAGTCGCAACCCGGAAACACCAATGCGTCGCGATCCGCGAATCGCTCAACTGTGCGTTCGAGCACCGCGCCGAACGTCAGCCCATCGACCCAGGGAGGTTCGGAGTTGGATGTGTCGAGATCGGTCACGGGAATGGTTCCTGCAAGCCGTAGGTTATGCTTCAGCATAACAAGACGGACGAGATGTCCCCACGGAGATCGTGTTATGCTGAAGCATAACCTACGGCTTTTTGTTTCGTTTCTTGCGGCGCCATTGATGCTCGCGGGCGGCGAGTTCTGTTTGCATGCCGAGGTCGCCTTGGGATTTCATCCAGGCGGTTAGCTGGCTTTTGAGGTTGGCTTTGATCTGGGCGTATTTTGGATCGTTGGCCAGATTGGTCCACTCGAAGCGGTCGGCCTGCGTGTCGAACAGTTCTTCGGCCGGGCGGTGTTGGTAGCGGCGGACTTTATCGGCGGCGTCCGCATCGTTTTCGGCCTTTGATGTCCAGGAGAGAAAGGCCTTGGACTGCGTGCAGACGTTGGTGAAGGTGACCTCGGGCGAGATCCGAACGAGGCAGATCGCGGCGGCTGTGAGCTTGTTCATGTCGTTACGCTTTCAACGCTGGGGCCGTGCCGAGTTCTGTGTACCGAGTACTGAGTACTGAGTAAAACAAAAGCAAGCTCCCCCAGTCCCCAGTCCCCAGCCCCCAGCTCCCAACCCCCAGCTCCCAGCCCTCAGCCCTCAAACGGCTCGCCGCCCGCGATCCTCCAGCCTCACTGCCGCAGCGGCTCACTAAACAACACGGCCATCGGCACAACAATCAGCGCCGGCAGCCAGGCGGCCAGCGCCGGGCTGACTAGATTGCCGCGGCCCATCCAGTGACAGGCGATCACGAGCAGGAAGAACCCGGCGACGATGGCCAGCGCGAATCCGGCGGCCAGATACATATTGGGGTTTCCGCGGGCCAAAATCAACGGCAGCCCGAGAAAAAGCAGGGCCACGTCCAGCAGCGGACGCACGAAGCGGGCGTGAATCTCGACCCGCACGTCGGCCCCGTAGTCGAGGCTGGGGTTGTGCAGCCCGTCGATCAGCTCGCCGATCGAGGCATATTGCCGCCACACGGCTGAGTCTTCGAGTTGGTCGAATTTGACGTTGCTGACGACGAACACCTGATCGTCGTCGAGCCAGAGGGCATCGCGGGGCGTAATGATGATCGGCGGGGGGTCATCACCGCTCGACCCGGCGACGCCGCGAGCAAGCGGCAGCGACGGTTTTTCCGAGAGCCGCTTCGGCTCGCGCACCCCTTCGAGCAAATAACCGCCGGGACGCCCTTTTTCGGGCGGCTTATAATACGCCTCGGCTGCGATCAGGCGGCGGCCGTAATTGTCGAGCGACTCGGGCAGAATGAAGCGCGGCTCGTAAATCCGCTGGGCATCGGCAAAGGTGCCGGCGCCGCCGATGCGGACGTCGGTTTCGTGATCGTAACGCGGGCGGAGTTCGCGCTTGGCCTCGCCGGAAAGATCTTGAACCTTGTGACTGAGTTGGTAGCGGAAGTTAGGAATCACCAGCTCGCGACTGACGGCGCTGACGAGGCTGATGACGATCGCGGCGACGATGATCGGCGCGACGACGCGGGCATTGCGAATTCCGGCGGCCGAAAGCGAGGTCAGTTCGTTGTCACGACGCAGCCAGGCGACGGTAAACATCGCCGAGATCAGCGTCAGGATCGGCCCGATCAGATTGAAATAACCGAGCACACGACAGGCGTAGTATTGCCCCATGATTCCCAACACGTTGCCGCGGCCCTCGGCGTAGTTCAAGAAATCGTCGAGGTTGCTGAAGACGTCGATCACCACCCACAGCCCAATCAGGCTACAGAAGCAGATGAAGAAGACCCCCGCGAAGTGGCGGAGAATGTAGCGATCCATCACGGTCATGGGTGGCGTTCGTCCGTGAGAGTTTGGGGGTCGTGCGACTCGCGCGGGGCGCGACCAATGGTCGCGGCTTTACAAACAAGTGGTCGGGGTTTTGTGTGATTACACGGAGGCAATAGCACGGGCGAGGGCTTCGATGCCGTGGCGGATTTTTTCGCAGGACTGGACGCCGAAACTCAATCGCATGGTGTTTTTTTCTCGCGGGGCTCCTTCGCTCGGATAACAATACTCACCCGGTACATACAATACGCCTGCGGCGAGCGCCGCCTCGACCAACGGGCCACTGGGGCCGGCGTCCACGTGCTCGGGCAGCCGCAGCCAGACATACAGCCCGCCAGCGGGCCGATGCCAGCGGGCTCCCTCGATTCCCGCCAGATGCTCGTCGGCCGCTTGGAGCATGGCGTCTCGTTTGCTACGGTAATTCTCCCGAAATCGTTCGATCTGTGGATCATACAGCCCGCGCTGCAAGACGGTGGCCATCAAACACTGATTCAAATTCGGCGATCCGAAATCGATGTTTCCTTTCTGGTCGGTGACCGGGTCGATCAGATGCCGGGGCAGCACGACCCAGCCGACCCGCACGCCGGGCGAGAACGACTTGGAAAACGTATCGGCCAGGATGACCGTGTCGCCGGCCTCGTCAAACGCCCTCATGCTGGGCACGTCGGGGCCAGAATACCGTAACTGACGATACGCGGCATCCTCAATAATGTAGATTTTCGTCTTCTTCGACCAACGTCGGACGATTTCGACGATCTGCCCGCGCCGCAGGGCGCTGAGCGTCGTGCCGCTGGGGTTGTCGAAGTAGCTGCAAACGTAGATCGCCTTGACCCGCGGCAAGTCACCGGCCGCCTCGCAGCGGGCTAGTTCCTGTTCCAGCGCCTCGGGGATCATGCCGCCCTCGTCCGTGGCCACGCCGACGGAGCGCAGATCCAAATTGGCGAGCATCCCCAGAAAGACAAAGTAGCTGGGCGCGGCACAGAGGACGATGTCTTGCGGGTCGAGCAGCGTCTCGATCACCAGATGCAAAAGCTGGTTGCTGCCGGCCCCGATCAGCACCTGATCGATCGACAGTTCGGCCTCGCAAACCGGATCACCATCGTCGGCCCGCAACCGCTCAAGCAGCGCCTCGCGGAGCTGCGGACTGCCGGGCGTCGAGCCGTATTGCAAGGCCGCTTTGGCCTGCTGGGGATCAGACAGCAAGACATCCATCGCCTCGCGAACTGCCTCGACCGGCAAGGAGTCGGAATCGACAAAACCGGCCGCCAGGCTGATCAAATCGGGCTGCGCCAGCGCCTGGGTCATCAGTTCGCTGATGGGCTGGCCCCCGGCTAACTTCGCCCGTTTACTGAGACGCTGACGACTGATGAGGTCTCGCTGCGGCATCGTTGCGGCTTTCCGACGGCTGTTCTGCGGCTGTGAAACTGGTGTACGAAACCTCACATGCTACGAAAGACCCCGGCGAAGCGTCAAGGTTCGTATGGCGCCATGTTCGCTCAAGAAGAAGTAAGTTTCCTCGCCCGGTTGTTTTCCGACCGCATGAATCCTTTTCCGATGATCATCTGTGTCGTGGCCCTCGGTGTCCTAGTCTCGCTGGCTGGCGTCGCCCGCCGGATCATCCACGACCGTCGCGAGCAGATTCTGCATCACGAAGAGCGCATGGCGATGATCGACGCCGGCCTACACCCCGACTTCCCGCCGGAGATACCGGCTGGAGGCGAGACGAGCGAATTGGATCGGACGCTCGATTATCAAGAGCAGGTGTAGGTTATGCTTCAGCATAACAGAGCCAGCTTTCTATCGCCGCAGGCAGTATGTTATGCTAAAGCATAACCTGCGTCACTGGCCCACAGGAGAAACCATGCCATGAGCGATGAACTGCCGCGTAGCACGCGACGGAACCTGGAATTCGAGGGCGGATCGGCCATCGGCATCAGCAACCGCTGGCAGCAGGGGCAGTATTGTACGATCCTTACCGAGGCCGGCATTGTGGGCTGCGGAATTTACGACCTGGAGACGGCGGCCGAATTCGGCCAGGCCATCGCCATCGCCAAAGGCACGCCGGACCATCCGTTGGTTGAGCCGGAGGATCTGTTCGAGGCAAAGATCGTCGGTGCCACGCCGGGCGCCCTGGCGATGGGCATCGAAGTCGGCATGAAGGGCCGCGACGCGGTCGAAAAAATGCTGGCTGTAGGAGGCGTCTCCGACGGCGATTGATGATGCCAGGCGCCCCTCTTTGATTTTGAATCACCTCGATCATCAAGACGCTCCGACCCATGCAAGTCTGCTTGTTCGACATCGACGGCACCCTCATCAACACGGGCGGCGCCGGCTCGGCCGCGATTGGGCAGGCGTTTGGCCAGGTCTTTGGCGTCGACAACCTTGATGGCGTCCACACGGTCGGCCGTACCGACCGAGGTATCGCAGCCGAGTTGTTTTCCGTTCATGGTGTTGAGGATTCAACCGACAACTGGCAGCGGTTTCGCGCAGTGTATCTGGAACACCTGCAGGAAAATCTGCAACAACGCGAGGGCCGCGTGCTGGCGGGCGTCGTCGAGTTGCTCGAACACCTTGTTGGCCATGACGACGTCGCCGTGGGCTTGCTCACCGGAAATGTTGCCGAGGGCGCAAGAATCAAGCTCGAATACTACTGCCTGATGCAGCACTTCGCCTTCGGCGGATACGGCGACGAACATCCCGGGCGCGACGACGTCGCCCGAGAGACGTTGCGCGTGGCGCAGTCGCACTTGGGACGGACAATCGCCGGACATGAGGTCTGCGTGATCGGTGATACGCCCCACGACGTTCGATGCGCCCGGGCGATCGGCGCCCGGGCCGTCGCCGTGTCGAGTGGTTTCTGCTCCGCGGAAGAATTGAGCGCCGCGGAGCCCGACGTGCTGGTGGAGAGTCTTGCCGATCCGGCCGTGTTGCGGGCGATCTTCGCCTAGCGTCCTTGGTCGCTAGCCCAATGCCGCTTACTTCGGCTGCGGCCATCGTGAGCCGCAAGGCGCTAGCCGCGGGTTTTTCGCGGGAACGCGCGTTTTTCTCGGGAAGACGTCACATGAACGGACCGGCGGCTAGCGCCGTGCCGCTCATGATCCGCCCTCAGGCCGGAGCGCCAGCTGTCGCCTGATTGCACAATTCAATCACGGCATCCAGCAACCGCTCGACGCGCACTTGTGGCTCACCGTCGCGCAGCGCGCTTTCTAGTTCGGCCGCTGCCGGGGTGATTTGCCCGAATCCGTAGCTGCCGGCCGAGCCCTTGAGTTGGTGCGCGGTACGACGAAGCTCTTCCCAGTCGGACTGCTCGTACTGCTGGCGAAACGTCTCCACACGGCCGGGCATTTCCTCGACGAACATTTCGACGATTTCCGCCAAGTCCTCGTCGGTTGCCAAGCTGGAGTAGATGGCCTTGGTTTGTGTTTCGAGTTGTGTCATAGAACACTGCCCCGCTGTTATAAGAAATCATGGAACGGCCTAATGCCACGGCGCCTGCGGCGATGTACTGCCGTTTTCTCTGACAACTCTAGGTTCTCGTTTACGAGCTGGCTGAATTCCACACGTCCGCAGGAGGCTGATTGGTCACCCGGATTACCCATCTTCCCATTCCATCGTACCAAGTGGCAAAATCGTCACAAATTCCGCCAGCGGGATGCTCCGCACAATGCGGCCTGCGAGGGCGTGCGTACTGGATAATTTGGGATGTCTGTTGAAGAACGGCAATTCAGGCAGACGATAGCAGTTCTTAGTTCGATGAACCGCTCGACCGGTGGTTCGGCACTACGTAGCGGTGAGACGCCAGGGAAGGGAACTGCCCTGTTTCTCGCCGACAGGCCCAAAAGTCGAAAAACATCGGTCGACCGGCACAGCGTGTTGCCTCGTGCGTTCGAGGCGAGCGTGACTCGGACAAGAGTCCTTCCACCGCACGAATGGAATTGAAATCAGCCGCGGCTTGCTCGTAGCAGGCCGATGCTCTCCAACCGCGTTGTGGAAGCGAGAAGTCGTGTCGTCCCTTTTTTACTCCAATGGAGCCCTCCCAATGAAACGTTCTTCGATGATCGTAGCGTTGGCGGCGGCCGGCTTGCTTGTTCTGGCCAGTTCGTCCTCCGCCGAGGTCGTTATTTTTGCCGATGGTGATGGCGCAGTCGCCGCCCCCGGTTGTTGCGCCCCCAAGACGTGTTGTCGCCCCAAGCGCGAGCGGTGTTGCCGCCCGAAGCTGTTGAATCGATGCTGCCGTCCGAAGCGCACGCGATGCTGCAAGCCGGCCCCGAAGCCGTGCTGCGCCCCGAAGACGTGCTGCCGCCCGAAACGCACACGTTGCTGCCGTCCGAAGTGCTGCCGCCCGAAGCTGTTGAATCGGTGCTGCCGCCCGAAGCACACGCGATGCTGCCGTCCGAAGCGGACCCGTTGCTGCGCTCCGAAGTGTGGTTGCAGCGGCTAATTGCCGAATCGGTATTGACGATCGATACCAAACGGTCTTCTCGCCCTATGGTGCGAGGGGGCCGTTTTTTCGCGCGCCGTGGGTAGCTGAATTCGCAAGAATTCAGTCCTGGCTACACGCCTGAATTCTTGCGAATTCCGCTACGGTTGCTCGGTATTGAGCCCGCTGCCTTGGTCAATGAGCAGCGTGGCGATAAGATGGCCCTCGAAGCGTCTTTCGCGATCAACAACCCACGGCGCCCCTCCCATGAGCGAACAACACGAAATCGAAATCCGCGTCCGCTACCAGGAAACCGACGCGATGGGTCGTGTGCATCACGCCAATTACATCAATTATTTCGAGATCGGGCGTATCGAACTGCTGCGCGCCACCGGCCGAAACTATCGCCGCCTGGAAGACGAGGGCCTGTTTCTCGTCGTCAGCGAAATGAGTTGCCGCTATCTCGGCGCCGCCAGATACGACGACATGCTCCGCGTGAGGACGACCACAACACAAATGGGCCGCGCCACCGTCCAGCACGCCTATCAAGTATTTCGCGGCGAAGAACTAATCGTCGAAGGCGCCAGCACGGTGGCCTGTGTCGACGAGCAGGGCAAAGTGCGGCGCCTGCCCGATTGGCTGCGAGCGGGGTCCGGCGGTGGAACGGCGCCGGTGGGATAGCCCAAATCTTTCCGGTTTCTTTTTGCAAACCCGCCGCGCTAATTTTCGCATAATTCGCCCGCCCCAAATCGCCAACCTCTTTCGCCCCTACGACTTGTGGGTTTAGCAGCATTGCTTTTTGTCGCCAAAAACCCCGTTTTTCCGTTTTCGCGCGCAAAAATCCCGCCCCCTGCCGCCCAGGGTGTCGCTCTATCCATAGTCCCCGCGCGCTCATTCCCCGTGTTTCCTCGTCCGAATTCCGAATTTCAAATTCCAAATTGCAAATCCATTCCACCGCCCGGGGGTCCAATTATGCGAAAGCCCAACTTTTCCCGCGTGTTGCAAAACCCGGTCCAACCCAACCTAACCCCGTTGCCCCCAACAACTTCCGTCCCGCCCCATCGCCCGTCACCCCATTTGCATAATTCCGCCCCGTAGACCGCCGGCTTGCCGCGACCGTCCTCAACCAACG
>JADFKK010000284.1 GCA_022564995.1 Planctomycetota bacterium
CTCTGCCGCAGCAGCCGCCCCGCTTCGTCCAGCCGGCCGCTGCGAAGCGCCGTTTGGGCTTCCCGCAGTTTGATTCGCCAAGGCTGGAACATGGGTTGAAGTCCCGAAAAAGAGGCTGGGATTCAAGATGTGTGAGCGGCACGGCGCTAGCCGCCGGTCCGTCCATGTTGCGTTTTCTCGTACAAAACCCGCGGCTAGCGCCTTGCGGCTCACGATAGCTGGGGCATCGCTACGCTCTGCCGCCAGCCACCCCAACCTTGCCCCGGGCCAGTGGTTTCGGCAAATCGTGGGGAGACGCGCCCTTGAGTTGATCGCACACGCTGCGGTCCCACACCGCGTGTGCTGTCCGTGGGACGCGCTCCCCACTTGCCACCCGCTTCAGTCGAGGTTGATCGGCCCAGCGGCAATTTCTTCCACCTTGGGGCGATCCAGCTCGAAGTACTCGTCGATGTCGGCCACGATGTCACCGCTACCCGGTTGCGAGACGGGGATTTGGTCGCTGTAATACTGGCTTGCATTGACCAGCTTCTCGGCCACGGCGATGCGGGCTTGCACCATGCCGACTATTTGTCGGACACGGCCCAACTCGCTGTCGTCGATGTTCAACTCGCTCGTGGTCTGGGCCACCTCGACCATCTTTTGCCGTGCGGCCAGATTCTCGACATCGACTTCCAGTTGACGCTGGGCGGCCTGCATCTCCGTGAGCTTTTCACGGGCGGCTTGCAAGCCACGCAGGCGGGCCTGGTAGGTTTCGCGCAGGCTGTCGAGCGTGTCCCGGTTGGTCGTGAACCGCTCGAAACGACGTGTCAGGTCCTTTTTGACCTGCTTCTGGGTGTACTTGCGACCGGCGTACACGTAGAACGCCTGTCCGCCGCTCAAATCGCTCCTCAATGTCTTGATATCTCCTTCTTCCTGCTGGGCTTTCGCTTCCGCACGCTTGATTTCCTTGGCCAACCGCTCCGCGGCGACCTCTTCCTTGGCGATCAGGTGCATGTTCCGTTCGATGGCCGGGTCGAGTTCGTTGCACATTTCCCGGGCCCGCTCGATTTGGAAATCGATGGGGACGCTGTCGTTGAACGATTGCTTGGCCCAGCCGACCGACGTGCTGATGTAACTGGCGCACTCGCGGCCAAAAACCACGGCTCCCAGCAGGCCCAAACCTCCGACGACACAGATTGCTTTTTTCAACATGATTCAGTCCTCCGGCGAAAAACAGTGTAAATGGACGATCAATTCCCGAGGCACCCCGCGTGCCTGTCACAACAGACTCTTCGCCGCGGGCATGGCGATCTTGGGCCGGGTGTTGAATTTTTTCCAAATCGCCCGACCGCGCTTGACAGCCACGATGCTTTTCGGCGACACTGACCGGCGGTAGGTGAAGATGTTGACGCTTGGCGAAGCCCCCTAAGTCGGTTGCTAGCCAAGCACTTACGATCACCTACGCGATGATTTCCCTGGCGGCCGGCACGCCGCTTGCGGCTTAGCAACGATTCCAGCCATTTGGATCGAGCAGCAAAGCCCCAACGAGCGAAATCATGAACCGACAAACAACGTGTGAGACGCCAGATTACCACACCGAAGAGGGGGATAGTTTTGGCGATTTACAAGGAATTGGGCAGCCCACGACCCCCTGTGAGCTATCATTTTCGCTCTGGCTGGACGAACAACTCTGGGACTTGGAGCAGCGTTGGTCGCACTTTTGTACCGACCGCAGCATCGCGACGCTGATCGATCGATAGTCTGTAGGAGGCGTCTCCGACGGCGATTGGCAAGCGTCTCCGACGGCGATGTGTAGGCGTCTCCGACGGCGATTTGTGGCCGAAAGAGCGAGAAAATCGCCGACGGAGTCGCCTCCTACAGTTGAGCCAGGCACCTGAAAAAAGGGGATCGCAACCGATGAAACTGCCGGCTCTGTTAGCGGTTGGCTTTGTGATCGTATTCGGTCTGGGCGTCTATTTTCTCAAGCGCCCCGAAATGAGCCCCGCGTTTCTGCTCTACCCGGCCGCCTGGGCCGTCATCGGCGTATTGTTCTTCGGTCTCAACACGATGCTGGGCACGTCGTCTCAGCCCGCCAGCGACACGCCGTCCGCCTCCTCTGAAACACCGTAGTTCGGCACCTTGCCCAGGGCGGTTCAAGCAGCGGAATCGCCCCATGACACCGCCGAGCCGGTCGCGGCGTCGTGCGCGGCCCATCGGGATCGCCTGCGGAATTCAGCCCTCTCCGACGGGTACCGGCAACTTCCAATCGTGCCGGACGGGCGGTACATTGGCGGTGTGGCGAACCCACGGTCGTATGATTTCCCCCCCTTCTCACGCGATTGGAGACGAACATGATTCATGCAGAACTTAGGAAACCGGCGGCGGCCCTGATGGTTGCGATGCTTGTCCTGGCTGGCGTTGCTGCCACCGTAGGAGTCAGCGGCGCGCAGGACACCCCGGCCGCCAAGGCGTCCGGCGCCAAGCAGGCCAAGAAGCCGGCCAAGTTCCGTGGGCGGCTGCCGGCCTATTACAGCAAGGTCGTCGACCAGAAGCAGCGCGAACAGATCTACGCCATCCAGAAGACGCACAATGCTGAAATTACCAAGCTGCGAGCGCAACTCAAAGATCTGATCGCCAAGCGCAACACAGAAGTCGTGGCCGTGCTGTCGGCGGAGCAAAAGGCCAAGTTGGCCAAGTTGATTGCGGCTGCCAAAGCGAATCGCAAAAAGCCGGCATCCAAGACTGCCCCAAAGAAGAAGACAACGAAGAAAGTGGTCGCCGGCGAGTAGCGCCCACAATCCGCACGAAGCACTCTCAGGCACACGGATGTGCCTTTTTTCGTTGGTGGCGGACGATTCTCGTTGTTCCCTCCTGTTCTCGAATTCTCTCCTCGTACTCGTACCTCCTACTCGTACTCGTCCTCGAACCGTGACACCGAGTTGTAGAGAGCCGCTGCGAGTACGAGTAGGAGGTACGAGGACGAGGTGTGGTGACGCTCCGCCCCACCCTAAACCCCCGAATCCCGCCGCCTCGGTTCTTCCCTCCGGCCCTACGGCCCAATAAACTGGGGCGTGGCGATTACCAACGCCTTCCCACCCGCGTTCTTTCCATCCCCAGAAAATCACCCGCCATGATTCGACCATTCTCGATTGCTTTGCTCGTCGGGCTCGTGTTGTGGACCGCATCGAACGCTTCCGCAAATGCGGCTGACACACGCGGCGTTGAAATCTTGCGTTCCGACTCGCTCGTCGGCTGGCAGCATAGCGCCGAGCCGGCCCGCGGCTGGACGATCAAAGACGGCCGGCTGACGGGAAGCGAGGGGGCCACTCCGCTGTTGGGCGGCTGGACGCTGGGCGATTTCGAGTTGCGGTTTGATTGGTCGGTCTCGAAACACGGCAAGCTGATCGTGAAGCTGCCCAAGGTGCCCGGCGGCGACGGCATGACACTGTCGCTGGCTGAGGGCAAGAGCATCGACTTGGTTGCGGTCGGCAGCCGGGTGACGGTTAGCGACAAACAGATCGCCGCCACCAAAGGCGGCGCTCACACGGCCGTGCTCAAGCGTAACGGCGGCAAATACACGCTCTCGATCGACGGAACGCTCGTCGGCAGCGGCAGCTTGCCGCCCAAGCTGCGGCTGGGCCTGATGCTTTCGGTCGCCGAGGGTCAGGCCAGCGTCAGCAACATCCGGCTCGTCGAACCGGCCGGCCAGCCAATCTTCAACGGCCAGGACCTCAGCGGTTGGTGGACGCCCGGCAACAAAAACGCCTGGGTCGCCCGCGACGGCGAGATCGTGCTGGCGGCCCGCGGCGGCAATTACCTCCGCACCGAGAAGCTGCACGCCAACTACACTTTTTCGTTTGAATACCGCACGCCGAAAAACACCAACTCGGGCGTCGGCATTCGCACGGCCCGCGCCGGCTGGCCGTCGGGCGACGGCATGGAGCTGCAGATTCACACTTCGCCGGGCCTCGGCTACGGAGCGATGATGTCGCTATATCGCAACGTGCCGCCGCTGGCCCGCGGAGAGAAGATCGAGGACTGGAACCGCGTGGTCATGAAAGCCGACGGCCGGATGATCACCGCCTGGGTCAACGGCGTGATGACGCAACACTGTAACACGGCCTGGGAAGCGGAACTGAAACACCGCCACCTCACCGGTTGGATCGGTTTTCAAGATCACGGCCGATCGATCCGCATCCGCAATCTCAACCTGCTCGCCGCGCCCGACGGGCTGGGCATGGATGGTTGGTACACTCCGCGCGATCTGCCGGCGGCCCGGGTTGTGCTCGACCGGCTGATGAACACCGACCGGCTAGCCCACGACGACGGGATTGGCTCGGGCACCGCGGGCAAGAAAATCGCGAATCGGGCGAGCAGATCATCGCCGACCTGACAGGCCCCGGCGGCGTGGTGCGAGTGACTGCGCTCAAGCCCAAGGGAAACGTGGCGCTGTACTTCGACGACGAACAGCAGCCGCGGCTGCAATGCCCGCTGGCGGCGCTGGGCCAGAACTTGCCCCGCATCGCCCAGCAAGGGCCGGTGTTGCTAACTTACATCGGTTATAAGCGGCGGTTGCGGATTGTGGCCACCGGCGCCGCCGGTTCGACGATTCGGGTGCAGTACGTGACGCTGCCGAAGGCCGAGAGTGTTACCTCCTGGAGCAAAGCGGACAACGCGATTCCCCGCGGCGTGCTGGCGGCGCTCGACTATCGCCGGCATCAACACAGCCACGGGACGTTCCGACAGAACGATCCCTACGAGCGGCCGACCAAGCAAGGGCTGAGCATTGCCGCCGGGAAATCGGCCCGCGTGATCGCCCGCGACGGAGCCGGGTTGGTTCACTATGTACAATTTCACGGCGACAAGAAGCATCTGGCCAGCAACGATTTGTGGATCGAAGTCCGCGTCGACGGCCAATCCGATCCGGCCGTGGCCGCGCCGCTACGATACTATTTCGCGCCCCTATCGTCCGGCGGCAATTTCAACAACTACCTGTTCACCGAGCGCGGCGGGCAGGTCTGCCGCTTGGCCATGCCCTTCGGCCGCGGCATCCAAATCGATTTGGTCAACCGCGGAAAGCAGACGATCCAAGGCGTCGGGCTAACCGCCTCGATCCAACCCGGCAAGCAGTTCGCCAAGCTGATGCGGCTGCGCGGGGTGTTTGTCGACGGGGGCGAGAAAGAGTCCATCCGCCAAACCGGCTCCGGCCGCCTGATCGGGCTCGTCGCGGAAGTTGGTAAGAAGCCGCCCGCCTTGAAATCCCTCCGCGTCGACGGTCAGTTAATCGCATCGCCCGACCAACTGCTCGGCAACCCCATCGGCACGCCCAACTTCCGCAACATGCTCTCCGGCCAGCAAGGCGGCCTTGCCTGGCGATATCTGCTGCTCGCGCCGGTTGGATTCAAGCGATCGATTGAGCTTTCCGCGGAATTCTCAGGAAATCGCCTGGCGCTTTTTTACTTGAGGCCATGATCGTTGCGGATGGATACTCCGTCCCGCACGCCAGCCGCCCACAGAACCACCGATGCAATATCTGCCGCTTATCGTTGCCTTTGCGGTAATGCTCGTCGTCATGACGACCATGTTCCTGCTTGTTTCACGGCGGTTCATTCGCTGCCCCAGCAATCGGCTGCTGGTCATTTGTGGCAAGACGGGAAGAAACACCTCGGCCATGGTCATTCACGGAGGTGCCGTTTTCATTTGGCCGGTGATTCAAAGTCACTGCTTTCTTAGCCTCGAACCGATGCACGCGACCGTCTCGCCGCCAGCGGGCGTTTCGCAGGAGAATCTCGGCTTTGAAGTGCCGTGCAGCTACACTTTCGCGATCGGCACCGACAATGAATCGATGCAGAACGCCGCCATACGATTGTTAGGCTTGCCGGTCGAGGAAATCGAAAAGCTGGCGGCGGAGATCATCCGCACTGAATTGGCGCGACTCGTTGACGCGACCGACCCTCAGGTCAATACTGAGGCGTTTCACAACGCTTTGCAGGTCGCGATTGACGAAAAGTTGAGGTCGCTCGGTTTGCAATTGATCAATGTCGGTTACCAGTCGTAGAGCAGGTTGCGAAGTTGCTCAGTTTTTAGTCCCGGAGGGACGACAGCAAATAGCCTGGGGCGCGAGCCCCAGGAATCATCAATGATCGAGCGGAAAGCCCCGGAGGGGCGACACCCGGCGCGATTTCACCCAGTGTCGCCCCTCCGGGGCTTAAGAATCCGATTCGGCCACGATTTCCTGGGGCTCGCGCCCCAGGCTATTTGCTGTCGCCGCTCCGCGGCTGGCTTGCGCAATTTCAAAACTTGCGCTGCGGGTTACGAGGCCCTATCGCGGCCTACGATTTCGGCCGACCGGGCTTTGGCTCGCTCGAATTGGCGGGCGGACTCGACCCGGGGCTCCAGACGCGGGAGAAGATCAGACGTCCTCGGATCTCCCCTGAGCGCCTGGGCGAGCCTTTCTGCCAAATACAATCGCTCGCGCGAGTCGGTGAGTTGTTGTCGGAGGCGTTTCAACTCTGCCTCGCTGGCAGCCCGCGAGGCGTCAAAGGTCTGTTTTAGTTGGTTTTGCGATGCAACGTAAACGCTCCATTGGTCGGCGAATTGCTTGGCCCTGCCGACCAGTTCGTTCTTGAGACGCGTGAGATGCTCACTCAAGGAGAGCATCTCGCCCTGGTGATCTCGTTGCAGCCGGGCCATGTGGGCATCGCAGCGGGTCAGGCTCGTGTTGAGCTGTCTGACCTGGTCATCTTGCGCGCGGATTTCTGCTGCCAGATAAGTGTGGAGCTTGGCGTAATCCAACTCACCTTCGTCCTGCGGATAGACCGCGGCATAGGTCGCCGCGTCCTGCCGCCACTTGGCTTCGATCGTGTCGGCTGGCGTGGCCTCGGAAAAACCGAGCAGTCGTTTGATGCGGTTAAGCTTGCCCCCGGCGGCGCCCGCCTGGCTCTCCATTTCACGCGCCTTGCTCTGGGCCGCGACGACCTTGGCGGCAGACGTCTCATCCCGGCTGTAAAGCACGTAGGTTGCGACGGCCAACATCACGCTCAGCGCGACAAAGATAATCAACGAAATAACCAGGCCCTGATGTTCTCGCGTAGTTGTCATGGCACTGCTTTCTCCCTGCGCGCGGAGCGGCAAGGCCGAAGAGAGGGTGACACACAGGCCCCTGAACGATGGACGCGATGCGAATATCGCAGCCACCAGTTACTCGCAGCGAGACGGCGGGACTATTCCGCGAGAGAGCCGCAAGGCGCTAGCCGCGGGTTTTGTGCGGAAAAACGCAACGTAAGGCACCGGCGGCTAGCGCCGTGCCGATCACATGCAGCAGTTTTCGAGCTACGGGCGCCGCGGCTTGAAGCTGTCGGTGCTTTTGCGGCGGGTGAAGCCGGAATCTTTGGCGCCACGACCGAGTCGGATCGTCCGACGCGAGTTTTTCCAGCCCACCATGTCGAGGAATTCGACGACCGAGAGCTGCTGCACGCCGTTTTCGCGGGCCTTATCGATGGCGCTAGTGCGGGCCGCTGTGGCAGCGGCGTCCTTCAACTTCGCATCGCCGACCACCAGATAACGGGTGTTGGTTGTGATTCCCGCTCCGACCATGGCGCCGTCCGGGCCAGGCCAAGCGTCGATGATGCCGTTATTGATCGCCACCAGATCGCGAATGCGTTTCATGTCGCTACGGCCGTCTCCGTCGATGTCGACGGTTCCGGCAAAGGCGAAGCGAATTTTTCGACCCGGACTCCAAAGCGGCGAGAAGAGCTTATCACCGCGGATAATCGGATCGGAGAGGCTCTCCTCAACAATTTGGGCTTCGGCCATGTGGGGGTCGTCGAGCAGGCGGGTGATGATAATTTTGGCCTTCGGCTTGGCCTTGGCGACATTGGCGACGTTTTGGCCGTGGACACTAAAGGTAATCCGCGGTCGCAAGGCATCGGCCCGGCCGAGATTAACATACACGCGGTTGGTGGTCTGATTGGTGCTTGTGATGCGTCCATCGGCCACCTCGGTTTCGATCTCGGTCTGCTTGTTCAGCTTGGAGATGGCTTCCTTGGCGAGTCGATCGGCGAGTTGGAATTTGTCGTTGATATCGGTGATGGTGGTATTGGCCTTCGAGGCGGCTTCGGCGGCGATCCGCTTATCGAGGGAAAACTTTTTGGCGGTTTCGGCCGCATCGCGCGTATATTTTTCCCAGCGAGTGTCGTACCCATTCACTTTGACCACAAAAGCGTTGTTGGCCGTCGCAAACGTCGCGTCTTTTTTCTCGAGCTCAGCTAAGTGGATCGTCGCGGCGGCGGCGATCTGAAGATTCAGCGTGGCGACAGCTTTTCTGTTGACTTGCAGACGGCTGTCTAATTGGCGAATTTCATCTGCCAGATGAGCGACGAGCTTGCTGTAGTCCAGGTCGCCCTCCTCAACATAAACTTCCTCGTAAATCTCCTTGTCTTCTTTCCACTTGTCCCGCACCTTGTCAAAAGAATCGGCTTCGACAAAGCCGACCATTTTCTTCATTTCGTTGAGCATGCCCTGATTTTCCTCTGCTTTTGTTCGCCACTCCTTCATTTTGTCGTCCGCCGCTGTCACCTTGGCGATGGCCTCCTCGTCGCGGCTGTACAACACGTACGAGATTACGCTCATCACCAACCAGAGCATGACGAAGATGATCAACGAAATAGTCAGGCCTTGATGTTCCCGGGAAGCCGCCATGATGGTTTACTCCTATCGCACCGGACCGCGTTCGGTCCGCAAACAAGGTAACGCGCCGGCCCCGCAGGGAACGCGACGGCGCAAGGGGTTGCTACAAAAGGCAGGCGCCTATTGCCACACATTCGGCGATTGGCGTCGCAATTATTCCGTTCGAGGTGATCTTCTCTCGTTTAACGGCTACATACGTCAATTCTAAACAGCCTGGGAACGCGAGTCAACGTAAAGCCCCCAAAGGCGGCGGGCCGCTTGACAGTTCGGCCGGGCCGGGCGTACCATTTTTTGACGTAAAGCGTTGCCTGGTGAAGCTTTTTCGCCGCTGCCTTGGTGAGCCGCAAGGCGCTAGCCGCGGATTTTACGGGCGAAGCCACACTGACCGGGGGCTAGTACCCCGCGGCTGATTCATCCGAAAGAACCCCATGTCCGACCGCGTCCGGCAAGGAATGTTGCCCGGCATGGAGCCGGTGGAGGAGCCGAGCGGGGAGTCTGCTCCGGCCGATCCGCAGTCGGCTATTCCAACGCCGGCTAATCCGCCAGCGGCTTCGTTGCCGAGCCAGCCTGCCCAGCCGCCCAGCGATTTGTCGGGCCGTAGCGTCTATGTGATCGACGCTTTCTCGCTGATTTTTCAGGTGTTCCATGCCTTGCCCGAGATGACCAGTCCCCGGGGCGAGCCGGTCGCGGCGGTTTACGGCTTCGCCCGCGACATGCTGACGTTGCTGGAGACTCGCCGGCCGAACTATCTGTTCTGTGCCTTCGACCTGCCGGGCGATACGTTTCGCACGGAGTTGTATCCCCAGTACAAGGCCAACCGCAGCGAGATGCCGGCCGATTTGTCGCTGCAGATTCCGCTGATCCGCCGGCTGCTCGAGGCGATGCGGATTCCGGTAATCGATTTCGAGCGTCACGAGGCCGACGACGTAATGGCCACCATGGCGCGGCAGGTGGCCGAGTTAGGCGGCGACTGTTTTCTGGTCAGCAGCGACAAAGACTGCCGGCAGTTGATCGAAGAGCACGTGACGATCTACAACATCCGCAAGGACGAAACCTACGGCGCCGAGTCATTGGCCGAAGACTGGAAGGTTCGGCCCGACCAGGTGATCGATTTTCAGGCCTTGGTCGGCGATTCGGTCGACAACGTGCCGGGCGTGCCGCTGATCGGCCCCAAGATCGCCGGCCAATTACTCGCCGAGCACGACACGCTCGAAGCGGTGCTCGACGGCGCAGCGCAGATGAAAAAAGGGAAGCGCCGCGATAACCTGATTGAGTTTCGTGAACAGGCGCTGATGAGCCGAGAGCTGGTCGCGCTCAAGACCGACCTGCCCTTGCAGATCGACTGGGCCGCGGGCCACGTCGGCCAGTTCGATCAGCCGGCGATTCTCGACCTATTCACCGAGATGGGATTTCGCGGGTTAAAGGAGCAGGTGGCCTCGCTCGAAGGCGCCGACGCGCCGAAACAGTGGGTTGCCGATTACCAAACGATCGACACGCCAGAAAAATTCGCGACGTTTCTGGATGAATTAAAACAGCAAAACTGCATTTCCTTCGACACCGAAACTACCAGCCTGCGGCCCCGCGAGGCGGAAATTGTTGGTTACGCTTTCGCCTGGGAAGAGGGCCGGGCGTTTTATCTGCCGGTTCGTGCTCCGGCGGGCGATGCGGTGCTCGACCCGACCGAGACGCTCGAAGCATTGCGGGGTGTGCTGGAAGACCCTGCCGTGAAGAAGGTCGGGCAAAATCTGAAATACGACATGGTGGTGATGCGCTCGGCCGGAGTCCTAGTGGCCGGTGTCGAATACGACACGATGATCGCCAGCTATCTGTTGAGTGCCGGCGAGCGAACCCACAACTTAGACGATCTTGCCCAGCGTTACCTGAATCACACGACTACGAAGATCAGCGAGTTGATCGGAACGGGCAAAGACCAAAAACGAATGGACGAAGTGCCGGTGGCCCGGGCCGGTCCGTATGCGGCCGAAGATGCCGACATCCCGCTGCGGCTGCGGCCGATTCTGTCGGCCCGGCTGGCCGAGTCGGAATTGGTCGAATTGTTCAACGAGGTCGAGATGCCGCTGGTCGAGGTGCTGGCCGAGTTGGAATACAACGGCATCAAGGTCGACCGAGAGCGGCTTGCCGAGTTGGGCCGGCAGTACGGCGAACGAATCGAGCAGCTCGAGAAAGAGATTCACGAAATCGCCGGCGGGGAGTTCAACATCGCCTCGACCAAGCAATTGGGCAAGGTGCTGTTCGACGAGTTGAAGCTGCCGGTTTTGAAAAAAACCAAGACCGGCGCGAGCACCGACGCCGGCGTGTTGGAGCAGCTTGCCAAGCTTCACCCGCTGCCGGCCAAGATCGTCGAGTATCGACAATACGCCAAGCTCAAGAGCACCTATGTTGACGCCCTGCCCAAGCTGATCCATCCGAAAACGGGCCGGGTACATGCCTCGTTCAACCAAGTGGTCGCCGCCACCGGACGGCTCAGTTCCAGCGACCCGAACTTGCAGAACATTCCCATCCGCACGCAGAGGGGGCGAGAGATTCGCTCGGCGTTTCTGGCCGGGCACGAGGGCTGGACCTTGCTGGCGGCCGACTATTCGCAGATCGAACTGCGCATGCTGGCCCATTTTTCCCGCGACGAGGCGCTCTGCGCGGCCTTTGCCCGAGACGAAGACATTCATGCCCGGGTGGCGAGCGAGGTTCACGCGGTGGAATTGAACGAAGTGACCAGCGAGATGCGTCGCGCGGCCAAAGCCGTCAATTTCGGCGTAATCTACGGACAAAGTGCCTTTGGGCTGGCTAAATCGCTCGATATCGAGCAGGATGAGGCGGCGAAGTTTATCACGTCGTATTTTGCTCAATACGCCGGAGTGGTGAAATTCCTGGAAGAAACACTGGTCGAGGGACGTAAAAACGGTTATGTTAAAACTATCAGGGGGAGGCGGCGAACCATCAGCGGGATTCGCCCGAGGACAGGCGAATCTTTCCTGGGACAGATGAACCTACCGGAACGCACGGCCGTCAATACGGTCATTCAGGGGTCGGCGGCCGACCTGATCAAGATAGCAATGGTCAACATCCATCGGCGCATGCGCCGAGAGGGGCTGGCCGCCAAGATGTTGTTGCAAATCCACGACGAACTAATCTTTGAAGTCCCACCTGAAGAATTCAACCAACTAAAAGACCTTGTCGTCGGCGAAATGGTCGACGCGCTGCCGCTGGCGGTTCCGGTTAAAGTGGACGTCAAGAGCGGGGAAAATTGGGCAGAATTGGAAGCAGCGGAGTGACGGGGTTGAAATATCGTTGTTTCGTTTAACGGCAAGCCGCAGGCGACTGCGTTTCAGGGAACGCTAGTTTTCGGAAAACGCTGAATTGCAGAGGGCGCAAAAAACACAGACGCCTCCGGCTAGCCGTTAAACGATCTATGAAAATCATCGGCATCATCGGCGGCGTGGCCAGCGGCAAGAGCCTCGTCGCTCGACAATTGAAACAACTGGGGGCCGTGGTTCTCGACGGAGACGCCCTCGGCCACGAGGTGTTGCGAAGGC
>JADFKK010000285.1 GCA_022564995.1 Planctomycetota bacterium
CCGTTCGGACCCAAGATCGCGAAATTCGTCTTATTGAAGTCGAGATCGAGGTACCGGATTCCCCTGACTTCCTCAATGTGGATGGATTCGAGCTTGATCACGCGAGGTCTTCCTCCGCAGGCGGTGAAAAGACCTTTACGAAGTCGTCCGCCTTCGGCTTGCCCTTCGCCGCAAGCAAGCTGCGAAGCGTTTCGATCATCTTGGCATCGATGTCAGCGGATTCTGACAGCTTCGCAAGGAACTTCTCAGCTATCAATTGCGGAAGGGTCACCATGTCAACTCCAACGACTCAGTGTCGTCACGCTCGGGGACTGTTGCCACCAGCGCCCGATGTTCGTCACGGGTCAAGACGCATTCCCCCGCTCGGCCAAACGCCTCGCCGGTGGATTGTCTGCATCCTAATCCCACGGGCACTGCTGGACAAGCCAGCAGTGGCACCCGACGTTGAGTAGATCGCAGAACTGCTGCGGGTCGGTGAGGTCGGCCCGCATGGCTTGCTTGCCGTTTTGGAACAGATGGCCGAGCCGGGTGTCCTCGAAGATGATGTTGCCGAGCGGGTAGCCAGCGGCGATTTTCTTCTTGATTTCGGCTTCGAGGTCGTCGTCGGTGTCTTTGGCCTCCCAATGGCCGCGGTGCATCTCGTACTGGTCGCGGAAGGTGCCGTCGGGGATGACCGTCTTGCCTTTGACTTTGATCCGCTCTTCGGCGATCAGGGTCCAGCCGTGTTTCTTGCCGGTGGCGGTGAGCAGGTTCTGGAAGGCGGCGCGGACCGCCTGCTCGTGGTCGACGTGATGCTCGCGGAACGTGGCCAGCGCGGCGTAGTAATCCTTGATCGGCTTGTGCGTCGGCTTGACGGTGTAGCTCTGCGACATTCCCTGCGGCCCTCCGTGTGCTGGTTCGCTACAGATATTAAGGTATTGAGCGGTCGGTATCCAGTGAGTTTGAAAATCGCTGGATTGGAGAGCGGAGAGCGGAGAGCGGCAAGAAACGCCACGCCCTCGTTAGAAATCCTGACGGTCAGACATCGGCTAGCGCCCAATGGCACTTATCTTTGAGCGGTAAGGCGCTAGCCGCCGGTGAATCTACGTTAAGGTTTTCTCGCACAAAACCCGCGGCTAGCGCCTTGCGGCTCACCCTGACGGCGGCCAAAGTAATTTCTCGATCGATGCTTTAGCCCCGCTCAAAACCGGCGGCGATATCGGCTGGCCGAGCGACGGCGCCGCGGGGTGCTGGCCGTTTTTAGCTTGCCTTTGCTCTGTACGAATACCACGGCATCGGCTCGACCGGGGCCGTCGATCGACAGCAGCGGCGTGAATTCCAGTGAAAAGCCCTCGTCGATTTGGGCCTTCTGGGGCACCAGCACCGTTCGGCCACCTTCAGCTCGTGCGATGATGTTCTTCGTGTAATTGCGGGTGCGCCACGAGGAGGAGATCGCTCTCAGAATGGGCGCGCAAGGTCTTGCTGCGTGCGTCCAAACGCTAAGCGGAGAGAAGGGGAATCGAACCCAATCCGTGTGGATTCCCTACGTCAGGGTATAATGCTGGCGCGCCGCCAAGGCGCGGGCTGCTCTCCATCTAGGGAGAGGCCCCACTAAGATATGAACGAAGGCTATTCATGGCCCATCAAGGACAGGCAAGCGCGTGTCGTGGTTCGCGACAGTGGCGATAGACGACCTTTCGGTCTCGAACGCGACCTATCTTGACGATTCTTTTACTGTCGTCAACAGTGTAGATGATCCGATAGTCGCCGACTCGAATTCGATATGCGCCGTCCATTCCTTGATAGGGCTCACAGCCTGGGGGACGTGGATCGCTCGCTAGACCTTGGATCTTTCCATCTATTCGCAGGAGCAAATCGCGGTCACCTGTTTTCTTAATCCGCTTGAGATCGCGCTTGGCGGCGCTCGACACCAGAACAGTGTACAGAGTCAGCGGGGAAGACACGTAAGAAAGTCCGGTTTATAAGCCAAGTTCATTTTGGCGGAACTCGGAATATGGTTCAAATTCACCGGCTTCCAGTGAATCCCGCAGATACTCAACGTCGCTCTCGTCCTCGTCGGCAAGAATCACGGCGGAGCTTCCCTCCAGCGGCAAGTTGAAATCGCCAAAGGCGGCGTCGCTTGAAAGTTTTCTCGGCTCTGTTGCCGATTTGTTTTGTGATTTTTCGGCGGGGTAGTCTGGGGCGTCTACAATCCACTGATTTTGCGGACCCCTCTTGACGTCAATGATCGTAGGCATTGTTAGTTCCCTTCTTCTGTATCAAATTGATCTAAAAATCTCTTGCTGTTTTGGGTCAAGAAATCGTAGGCGTTATGAATGTTGGCGATGATTTTATCGGCATCCGCGAGTGCCAGCGGTTCGTCAAATTGTGGATATGCGCCTGCTACTTCCATCCATACCTGCTTGCGGTCCTTTGCGTAACTTTCAAGCCTGAGTGTCACAAACCCAGTCTTCTCCTCCACTCGACCCTGGTTGATTGCTTCCCGGATTGCTTCCTCGCCTGGCTCGCCCTCGGCGTCATCGTCGTCTTGGGTATCAACCACATTAACAGGGGGAAATCTGAATCGGACTCCAAACATCGACGGCGGCCTCTCAAAAGGCTCAATGGAGGTATCTCATCTTCTACAAGGCCGCCAAGAACAGTCTGAACGACTTCTGTGAATTCTTTAATGCTGCACTCGGCATGGCTTTCTTCGATCGTGATTTGATCGGGGCCAAATTGGCAAAGCGATTGACCGCCCCGTCCGTCGCTATAAAGCGTCGGCTTGTCGGACTGGAGTTTAAGATTGTCGTACTTGTACCCGCCCGGCTCATGCATCTTATTAAAGAAGGCGCGTACCGTATCCCGACCAACAACAAATTCATCCAGTGTCGGCCACTTTAGCTCGGTCTGGAAAAAAATAGATTTTGGATCATGCCTGGGGAAAGCTAGCGCGCAATAAAGAACCGACGGCGATAGCGCAAAAACAAAGCCGCTGCACTTACGCTGCGGCGTCGATGGTTCCTTTTTTCATTGCCTTGCCGCCATCCGTGCTCATCGGCAAGCTACTCATCATGTCGCCAATCTAATCACGGACTACATTATGAGGGACAAGCGGCCATATGTCAAGCATCTGACCGCAAAAGTTTCCAATCCCTTCCCCTCCCCGGACAGGATAATGGGGACATGAAAGCACGACAGATAGCCTGCATGTCAACGGGCTGGCTCTTGGGCGGACTGGCAGGCCGGGCGATCATGGCGTGGCCGCCAGTCGGTGATGGCTCTACGAGGGCCGGCTCAATGGCCGGCATGATCGTCGGGATTCGGGCACCGACCACAGGTTGGTCGCGGGCAGGTTTCCGTGGTGGAGCCGCCTTTGGGAATGTAGACCCGACGCACGGGAGGAGCGCGGTAGGCACCCCCTCATGGTTTTTCATTCCATCCACCGGGCGGGCACACACCGCAGGTGGGTCGGCGGGCGCGCTTCCCCGATTTCAACGGTACTACGAGGGTGCTGTGACTTCCTGCCGCCCGTCCCGCCGCACTTCGTTTCCTTCGCTTGGCGGTGCCTTTGCCCTGCTCTTCGACCCCGGCCGGGCCGTCCACATCAGGCCATTACGATGTGGCGGTGCTGCCCTCGTGGGAACCACGACGAAGGCCCCAACCACTGGAATTTTCGAGGCTCCATCACACAGCTTCAGCACTGGCTGCGGGCACCGTGCGTAGCATGGTCGGCTTCGCGGTGCCGGTTACCCAGACCCCACGCAAGACTCGCTTCCGGCTGCTAGCCAAGCTTTACCGGGAGGGATTACAATACCCTCAGGATTCCACTGAAAGGTTTCGGCTTCTGTAATCCATTACATCGTCGTCCTCCTTTCCCAAGCCGTTCGTTCCCTGGTTTCGATGGCGCAGGTTCTCGAGCGGAGCGGATTCGTGCCCGCCGAATGTTCCGCTGACCAGCTTGTTTTGTGGGCGGCCGTGACGAAAACAGACCTCCACACCGCGGCCGTTGACCTGTGTGAAAAGTTCCACCTCGATGTCCTCTGGGTTCGCAAATGGTAACCGACCCTGGCTCTGGTCTGCGAGATCGAAAAAGCCAACAGAGAAGAGGAACCCGTACTTTTTTGCATCCAACCCAGCTTCGGTTTGCCCACAGATTCTGGCGAGGAACCAAAAAAATAAATTGGCCGTTTGACACACATGAAAGGGAGAATCCGCACGGAGCAGAAAGCCGCCCATCCTCCGAAAGCAATATGATGTGTCAAGACCACGTTTTCAACAGCCCGGTACGGTCGTCTTTTTCTAACTTTCCGCCGCTTTTTTTAGCTCTCGACGACTACCGCCGCCCCACATCACCAAAGATACCGGCTCGGGTTCCAGGGCCAGTAGTTGCGGCGGTGGCCGCCGAAGCGGGCTTCGACGCCCATGGTGAGCGAGAAATTGTGTTGGGTCGCGGTGTGGGTGCCGCCAAAATACCAGTTGTCGGTTAGGTCGGCCCGCAACACGAGCCAATCTGTCCAGCGATACTTGAGGCCGACTCCCCAGGGCACGCCGAGGAGGGTCTCTTTGGTATTCGTTCCGGTCCCGTCCGGAAAATTCATGCTGGCAAAACCGAGCCCTGCCCCGATATACGGCCGCCAGCGAGCGTCGCCCCAGGGATAATAAACGGCGCTCACGTCCCACAGCACGATGTCGTTCGAGCGGAGGGCCGCCGATCTGCCGCTGTCGAAGATCGGCAGCGAGGCGAACCCCAGCCGGGCTTCCCAACCCCAATAGTGGTTCATCTCGCTGCCGAAGCGATACCCGCCGAAAACCTCATCGCCCTGCTTGACCCCGTCCTCGATCAGACGGCTACCGAACATGGCCCCGAAAAACCAATCGAAATGGTACGGGCGATTCATCCAACTGGTTTGCGTGAGCGGATCGCCCAACCCGAAGAATCGATGCGGCTTGGGGGCGAACATGCCATATCCCCAGGAACTGCCGGAGGGGTGATTCCAGGGATTGGCCAGCGGCCGTTGGCCAAGCAATTTGCCGAACAGCCGGCCGCCTGGCTGCTGGGCCGATCTCTGCGGCGCGAGGCCGAAGAAGTTCGGGCCGAGGAACCCTGGCCCGCCGCCGGGCCGCGCGAGTCGCGACGCGCTGGCGGCGGCCAGTTTTCGCCTGAGTTGCACCGGCTGTAGCTGTGGTTGTGGCTGCGGAGCGGGAATGACTTCGGCCGAGCCCGGCTCGGTGTTGACCAGATCGGCCAGCGGCCGCTCGGTTTCCGCCGGACCGGGCAACATCGCCCCCGTTGTAATTGCCCTCCAGGGAGCCGGCAGATCGTCGTCGACGAGCAGTTGGCCCACCGCCGGCGCGCAGCACCCCAGCGCAATCAACAACGGCGCGGCGATCCACCGCGTCAATCCCATGCGAAATCCTTCGCCGACCGGGCGCATAGACATACTGCGAAAAGACCTACAACGACGGGCCAACCCGCCTGGCGACCCAACATCGCTCCAGCCAGTCGGCCGGCGCGCAGCGGGTCTGCAAATTGAAAAGCGGGCGGATTATCACGACCAGACGGCCCTGTGTCAATGCGGACCGGGAGACGTGTGTGGCAAGTTTTTATGGCCGGTAGCTGAATTCGCAAGAATTCAGTCCACCCGGAAAACCCTGAATTCTTGCGAATTCAGCTACTCCAACAGGCCGCTACGATTCGTCCAGTGCCATCTTGATTTCTTCGCACACTTCTTCTGCGGCTTCAACTGCGAGCCTTTTGCAAAGAATTTGGCTTGCCTCGGATGTCGCGAACTTTCCCAGCGCCCAGGCACAGGCCCCACGGACCAACGGCTCCTCGTCGTTCAGGCCGCACGCGAGCGCCGGCAGCGCCGCGTCGGTCGGGCGATTGCCCAGCACGATCGCCGCGTTACGCAGCAGACCGCGGCGTTTCGATCGCCAGAGGGGCGTGTGACGAAAACGCTCTCGAAAAGCTGCCTGGTCGAGCGAGAAAAGTTCGACCAGGTCCATCGGATTCGCGCTATCTGCCGGCCCAAACGCCGGCTCTTCGCTCACCGGGGCGCGATGGTTCCAGGGACAGACGTCTTGGCAATCGTCGCAGCCGAACAGCCAATCGCCAACGCCCTCGCGCAGCTCGCGCGGGATGGCCTGGCGCAGTTCGATTGTCAGATAACTGATACAACGGGTCGCATCCAAAACATAGGGCTGCGGGAATGCGTCGGTCGGGCAGACATCGAGACAGGCCGTGCAGGTGCCGCAGTGATCGGTCTCTTGCGGCCGGTCGTATTGCAGTTCGACGCTGGTCAGCAGCGCGGCCAGAAAAAACCAACTGCCTGCGTCGCGATTGAGCAGCATCGTATTCTTGCCGATCCAGCCCAGCCCGGCGAGTTGAGCCAGATCGCGTTCCAGCAGCGGTGCCGTGTCGACGACGCCGCGCGAGTCGCTGTCAGGCACCAACTCGTCGACTTTTGCGACCAGCCGCTTGAGCCGCTCGTGGATTACGTCGTGATAGTCACTGCCCCAGGCATAACGCGACACCCTGCCTTGGCCGGCTTGCGGAGTCGCCGGATCGATCGTGCGATAGTTCATCGTCAGCACCACGATGCTCCGCACGCCGTCCATTACATGACGCGGATGTTGGTAGGCCTCGCGGCGCGACGGCAGATAGTGCATCGTGCCGGCGTAGCCCTCCTCAAGCCAGCGATCGAAACGCTCCACCCCCGGCGGCGCGACCGCCGCGCAGACACCGACGCGGTCGAAACCCAGGTCGTGGGCCGCTTGCTTGATCTGGTCGGTGAGCATCGGCGCATTCATATTCAAGTAGGCTTTGGCCCGGGCGACGACTCCAGCATATTTCGCATGCGACTTAACAGGGCCATTTTTTCTCCCTTCAATTCCGCTTGCCAGAAGGTGCTTGTCAGTACCCAACAGTTCGATCTCAGCCAGGGGGGTACAAATCATCGGCATTCGCAGGCCGACCGCCAAGACGGCCACCCATCAAATTTTCACTCGATCCACACTCGAGCCGACAGCCACCATACTACGGGATGGAAAAACAACAAGGATTCGACCACGTTGTTGCCGTGAACCTTGCGCGACGTCAAGACGCCGATGGTCCGTCAAATTCTCAAGAGCAGTGTTTCCTCAAGGGGGAGCGGCGACGAGAATCACAAGCGGCTGCCTCCCCCCTGAAGTACTGCTCCAGCGACAATTCTAGCTTTTCACCGTCTCAATCTCCGAATTTTCTAGCAATTCCCTGGACATCGGGTTCCCGGCATGCTTAAATCGTACCAAGCTGCTGTTTGAAATTCCGTTAATTCGTCAAAGAAGGAAAGCTCGTGCGTCCCGTCGGTCAACTTGATTCTGGTGCCAAGTGCCGGAGTCCCCTTGCCCGCGGTGTACGACGTGAGCAAGGGGACGCCGGCATTTTTTTTGTTGGCCGAGCCGAACGACGCAGCAAGATCATGTTTTCGAGGCGAACACGCCTTTCTCGTTTGCAACTAGGTTCTTACTTTTTTAGAGAGGTAGCATCATGAAGCGCAGAATTGCAGGCGGCCTGCTCGTGGCCGTCGCGGCCCTGACCATTTCGCTTTCCTTGAGCAGCACGGCGCCGGCGGCGCTGGTGGATAAAGGACTTTTAATCGACGTTCGCGTCGATCTTCTGCCACTGGGCGACGCGCCGGCGACACTCGCCAACACGGGCTCGGTGGTCGGCGACTTCTCGCTGGTCAATCAACCGGGCATGCCGCCGCCGCAGGTCGAGGACATCGCCGGCATTCGCGGCATCCACATCAACAAGGACGCGGCCTGGCAGAACATCTACGAAGGACCGGTCGCGCCGAGCAGCGTGGCGGGAAATAACGCGCGGTCGATCGAAGTCTGGGCGTATAATCCCGCGGTCGCGGGAGAAGAGATGTTGGTCGCCTGGGCACGCCGCGGTGCGACCGGTAGGAACATGTCCTTCGGTTACGGCACTCACGAGAGTTTCGGCGCCGTCGGCCACTGGGGCGGCGGTCCGGACGTAGGCTGGAACGACGCCGGCGGTGCCCCGGCGGGCGGCGAGTGGCACCACTTGGTTTACACTTACGATCCGACCGACGGCCCCGGCACGACGCGCGTCTACTCTGACGGTGTCGAGGAAAACTTCGACGCCAATGGGGCGCTTGACGCCTACGACGGCTTTACATTCCTCATCGGTGGGCAGCACGCCAACAACGCTCCGTTTGGCCCCACCGTCGAAGGTCAGCCCGGCGGTTTGGGCGGCGGCAACTACCGCGGTCTGTTCGCTTCGGTGCGGATTCACGACGGCGTGCTTTCGCCGGATGACATCGCCAACAACTTCGCGGAAGGCGTTCCGCTGGCGATTCCCGAACCCTCGACGTTGGTGCTCTCGGCGTTGGGTCTGCTCGGTCTGTTGGCCGTGCGGCGCCGCAGAAGGATGTAACGCCCCCAACGGGTAACTCAAGCGGAATTTCAAGAGCCGCGGCGCACGGGCGCCGCGGCTTTTTTCGTCGTGGCACAGGCGTCTCGCCTGTGATTCACCGGCGGGACGCCGGCGCCACGATACCCGCTTGGAATTGTCGTTTACGTCGCCGTGTCGTAAACTGGAAGAGGTGGGACAGGTTTCCTAACCTGCCAGGACTCAGACAGTATTGCTGGCCGCTTGTCAGTGGCAGGTTAGGAAACCTGCCCCACCTCGTTTCGATTCGATCTGTCCCTTTGCATAGAGTGTAGTCATGTCAGCCAGCGGTTTGATTGTCGCGCCGAGACACTTTGGCGGCTGGGCTTTGCTTCTTGGAGCACTGACGGTCGTGCTGTCGGGGTGTGGCGACGGTGATCCCGCGAGCGACGGCCGGAAGTCGTCGGCCGCTGAACCCGCGGAGACTGCGGGCGTCGAATCCTTGTCGTCGGACGCCAGCCAGGTCCGCGCGCTGGTCGCTTCCGAAGAGCTTATCCTGGCGCTCACGCCGCGTCTGAGGGCGCTCTCGCACAGCGTTTTGAATCTCAAACTGCCCGACCATGCCGGCCGCAATTTGTTCGAGCCCACCATCCGCCTTGTCGATCTGGCTTCTGATGCCGCGACTCAACCGACCGCCAGGCGGCTGGCGACGATTTCGGCCCGCGAACAACAACTGCCCGTCGCGGCGGAGGCCGTCGAACAGAAACGCGACGCGCTGGTTATGTGGCGAGGGCTGCTGCGGGAGACGGCGTATTTCGAGCACGCCAAGTTCTATATCGTTCGTGGTGAATTCCTCGGCCAGGGCTTCGATACGTTCCAAACTGAGATCGGTTTCGCCGGCCTGGCGCGGACAACCGCGGGCAACTGGCGATCAGTCAAAGCAACACAGCAGGTGCTTTGGAGGCGCTCCGCCACGGCGGCGCGTGATGCGAACGCCTGGCAAATCGCCGAATGGAAGCTGAACGAGATGACGACCATGGACCGTGGCGAACTGCTGTTCACCGACGTCTTGGACCATGTGATTCCGGACGACGACCAACGGCAGCGAGCCCGGCTGTCCAAGCATCGCAGCATCATGATGCGACACTATTACCCGGGTGCGGCTTTCAAGCTGCCCGAGGGTTATCGCGATGGTCGTTTTTTCAAGGAGGCCACGGCCCTGCACCCGGGCCTGGCGGTCGTGGACATCGACGGGGACGGTTTTGATGATCTTTACATAACGGTCCGTTGGGGCAAGAACCAATTGCTGCGTAATCGGGGCGACGGCACCTTCGAGGAAGTGGCCGCTCGGTTTGGGCTGGACATCGAGGGGCGAACCAGCGGGGCCATCTTCGCCGACTTTGACAACGACGGCGACCTCGACTTGATGTTGGGCCGCAGTTTCCAGCGGAGCATGTATCTGGTCAACGAAAACGGCCGCTTCGTCGATCGCAGCGAGTCGCTCGTGGCCACGCCGCTGCCGTTTCTGGTGACCTCGCTCTCGGCGGTCGACTACAACGGAGATGGCTTGCTCGACGTCTATTTCTCGTCGTATTATCCAGAGTATATCGCGAGCCGGGCCGACGCCGACTTGGGCGATCCACAACATTGGATTCACAATCTGCTCACCAGCGAGCAGTCGAAAGGACTCACCGAGCACTTTCGCAAAGAACATCGCTCGTTTATCGAACAGGTTGGCCCGCCGAACGTGCTGCTGGTGAATCGCGGCGGCGGGCGGTTCGAGTTGGCCCCCGAAAACGCGCAACTCGAAGTCTGGCGCAACACGTTTCAATCGGTCTGGGCCGACTACGACGACGACGGCGATCCGGATCTGTACGTCTCGAACGACTTCGCGCCCGATCAATTGTTTCGCAACGACGGACCGCGGGGATTCGTCGACGTAACCAGCCAGGCCGGAGTCGACTTGGTCGGTTTCGGCATGGGTGCTTCCTGGGGCGATTACGACAACGACGGCCGGCAAGACCTGTACGTGAGCAACATGTACAGCAAGGCCGGCATGCGAATCACCCGGCAGATCGATCGGCTCGACGTGCGCTTTGGACGCCTGGCGGACGGAAATTACCTGTATCGCAATCGAGGCGAACGGTTCGAGAAGGTTTCGGGTCTCAAGCCGCCGGAGTTGACCGTTGCCCGGGCGGGCTGGTCTTGGGGAGGACAGTTTGTCGACATCGACAACGACGGATTCTTGGACATTTACGTCTCCAGCGGCTATTACACGGTGCCGGAGGAGTTCGAGACGACCGTCGATTTGTGAAGCAATTTCTGGCGCACGGTCGTGCGTACCGATCAGAGTTTACCGAAAGAATCCTTCCGCAAGTCAGATCAATGGAAGTTCGACGTCGTCACAAACCGTCGGCGGGATGAGATCGACCGGCGTTACGGCAGCAACGTGTTGGTGCAGGGAGAGAAGCGCGTGAGCCATTCTTTCAGCGGCCACGAGCGAAATCACCTGTTCCTGAGCGATCGCGGCCGGCGATTCACCGACATCTCGGCGGTCTCGGGGCTGGACAACATCGCCGACGGCCGCGCGTTTGTGCTGTGGGACTTCGATCGCGACGGCTGGCAGGATATTGCCCTGGTCAACGCCAACACGCCGCTGTTGAATATCTATCACAACGACATCGGCTCGCGGCCGGGCGGAAGCGACTTGACTCCGCCGCCGGTGATCGCGGTGCGGTTCGTCGGGGGTAATCACACGGCGAAGCCGTCGAAGGAGTTCGGCCCGCGAGACGGTTACGGGGCGCTGGTCCGCGTCACCCTGGACGAGATGACGATCAGCCGCGAGCACCGCTGCGGCGAAGGGTTTGCGGCCCAGAACAGCGCGACGATGCTGATCGGAATCGGCCAGGCTCCGGCCGCGAAGTCGGTGTCGGTGCGTTGGCCTTCCGGCAAGACGTTCCGCATCGACAACGTGCCGGCCGGATCGCTCGTCGTGGCACATGAGAATCCGGCCGATGCGCCCGACGGGGAGGCGCTGAGCGTGAGTCGCTACGGGCCGGCCGTTGTGCCGGCGGCGCCAATCGCAGGAAAGGGTGGACAGCGCGAATTGTCGTTGCGGCTGGAAAGTGCCGAGCAAAAGTCGTCGACGGGCGATCCGAAGGCGCCGCTACGGATATTCACCACGATGGCCACTTGGTGCAAGGCGTGCCGAAAACATCTGCCGCAGTTCGCTCATCTGCGCTCGGTGTACGCCGAGGGTCAACTTGAAATGTACGGCGTGCCGGCCGATCCCATCGAGACGAAAAAACAACTGTTGGATTATGCGAAAATACAGCAGCCGTCCTATCGATTGCTGGTCGATTTAACCCCCGAAGAGCGAACTCGCGTGCTCGCCGTATTGCGTGCCACGCTGCACGACGAACCGCTGCCCTCGACAATCGTCACGGACGCCGAAGGCCGCGTGCTCAAGGTCTTCGCTGGCGTTCCCAATGTGTCGCAGCTCCGCAAGTTGAGGGACGTGACCAAGTAAAGTCGCGGTCACCGGCGGCTATTTCGCTGCCGCCGGACCGGCGGTGACGGTGTGATAACGATCGATCGCCGGATTGTCGATCACGCGCAGCGGCCCGCCGTTGGGCCAGCGGACTTCGATCTTCTCGACGCGGGTCGTCCGGCCGAGGCCGAAGTGTTGCACCGGCGCGTGCTGGGCGTGGATCGACTCGCCGGTGATGATTTGGCCGACGTGCTTGCGATTGGCGGTGTACACGGTGATCTTCGCGCCGACGGGCGAGC
>JADFKK010000286.1 GCA_022564995.1 Planctomycetota bacterium
CCCTCTTCCAGCAAGAAATCAAAGGCGAGCCCCAACCCGGCGGCCTGCTGGTCGATCGCGAGGGGCAGATTGTCGTGACGTTGTTGGACGGCAGCGTGGTTTGTTATGCGGGGGCGCGGTAAGACCATCTATTCAGCGAAGATCATCGGACATAGTGTTTCCCAAGTCTGGCTACGTACCGGCGGCGAAAACGTGCGTGGCGTTCTATCTGGCCCACTCAAACAAGGGCGTCGCCGCGATCGGGAGGTTGTCTGTTATAATGGCCCGTATCGGGAGAACGTCCGTCCGCCACACAGGGCGAAACATATGGGAGTATTCACCATGCTCGTGCGGATCTTGTTGATCGCCGTATCGGCGTCGTTGCTGCTGACCGCATCTGGTGCCGTCGCAGAGGAATGGACCCAGCGCGCCAAGCTCGTCAGTTCCGAAACGGACTTCTCGGACGGTTTTGGGATTTCCGTCGCCATCTCCGGTGATACGGCCATCGTGGGGGCATCGTGGGGCGAACCCGGTTCCGCGTACCTCTTCGGGCGCGATGTGGGTGGCGTCAACAACTGGGGAGAACTCATCAAACTTACAGCTTCCGACACCGTAGAGCGTGACCAGTTCGGCGGCGACGTAGCGATCTGGGGCGATCTCGTTATCGTCGGTGCGCAGAACAACAACGATCGCACCGGCGCCGCGTACCTTTTCGAGCGAAATCATGGTGGACCGAACAACTGGGGCGAAGTGATGAAGTTTACCGCCTCAGACGGTGCGCCTGATCATGGTTTCGGCGCGAGCGTAGCGATCTCTGGCGAGATTGCCATTGTGGGAGCATGGCGCGACAACGATAACGCCGGCGCGGCGTACATTTACGAGCGTCATTCTGGCGGCGCGAACAACTGGGGAAAAGTGGCGACGCTGATCGCCTCCGACGCGGCGACCGGAGACTTATTCCACGCGGTGGCCCTCTCCGGCGATACGGCCATCGTGGGCGCGAAGGAAAAAAACGCGCGTGCGGGCGCTGCCTACGTCTTTGGGCGCAATGAAAACGGCGAGAACACTTGGGAAGAGACCGTTAAGCTAACGGCCTCTGACGCGGCGGACGGTGATCGATTCGGCAGATCCGATGCCGTGGGCCTCTGGGGTGATACGGCCATCGTCGGGTCGTTCGGCAACGACGATGTTGGCCAACGCTCCGGGTCGGCGTACCTCTTTGATCGCGACGAAGGCGGCGAGAACACTTGGGGGGAAGTGATCAAAATCAGCGCGTCTGACGCCGCAGACCGTGATGAGTTTGGTTCGGACGTGGCCATCTCCGGAGAGAGGGCCATTGTGGGAGCGCGGAAGAATGAGGACGATGTCGGCGCGGCATATGTCTTCGGACGCGATCAAGGTGGACTCAACAACTGGGGAGAAGTGATCAGGCTCACGGCCTCGGACACGTACTTCTTCGGCATCGCCGTGGACATTTCGGGCGATGTGGCCATCGTGGGTGCTGCTTCCGTTAACAACGATGTCGGCGAACTCTTCGGCGCTGCGTACATCTTCTCGACCGACGGGCCACCGGGATCCCTCGGTGATCTAACCGGCAACGGGTTCGTGGATTTCGAAGACCTGACGGTGCTGTTGGCCAATTGGAATCAGGACGTCGCCGCCTCGCAGGGCAATCTCGTCGACCCGAGCACCACGCCGGTCAACTTCGAGGACCTGACGGTGCTGCTGGCCGAATGGACCGGACCGGGGCCGGCCGGGTCGCCGGAGGCGGCGTTGCGTGCTGAGGCCGTGCCGGAGCCGTCGTCGCTGGGGCTGGCTGCGCTGGGGCTGGCCATCATCTTCTTGCGGCGACGCAGGCGGTAGGTGGGTGGCTTGCTGCGACGCCGCTCGCCCGGCGGTCGAAGGGGCGTCTACGAAGGCGATTGGGTCGCCTGGGTCGGCAAGTACGAAGACCTCGCCCGCGGTCGCCCCGGCCAATACGTCTTGCGGCTCAAAGACAACCACCGCTGCGCCGACTGCGCCTATCCCGCCGTTGAAGTCCTCCCCGACGGCACTTTCATCGTCACCACCTACGGCCATTGGGCCAAAGACCAAGCCCCGTATATCCTCAGCGTGCGGTTAAAGCTGAGTGAGGTGGATGGGATGGGGAAGTGAGATTTAGGATTTGGGATTTAGGATTTGGGATTTGGCTTTGCGGATTGGCCGGATCGCGTCGTGCCATCACGTCCCCACCGGGCTTGCCCCGGTGGATCAGGGTTTTTGCACTACCACGCCGCCCCTCCTTGTTTTTGTCGTGCCGGGCTTGCCCCGGCAGCGTAGAAGCCGATTCTACTGCCGCCGGTCGTCCACGCTTCGTCGATCCGTTACACTGGGGAGGTCATGCCAGCATGAAAGAGCCTTTCCCATGCCTCCACCTCAACCAATCTATACTTCCGACAACTGCCGAGTCGCCTACCAGTTGAACTGGGGACTGACCACGAATTGGAGACAACCACCCGGCACGGACCAGTGGCTCGACGAACTCACATCAGCCACGGAGCAAGATCACGTCCGCATTCTCAAACACCGCTTTGCGAACCCGACGACAAGCCAATTCCTCGTCAGTACGCAGCCGCAGATCGTCCCCACCTTAATCCCTGCTCGCATTAAGGGCCGCTTGCAGCATCTCATTCGCGAGCGATTTCCGAAGGCATTCCAGCGGAACTATCTGCTTCGTAGTATCGGTTCGACTCGAGGAGATAAGCTTGACGCCTATCTGGCGTCTCAGCCGGAGCGTCACCGCATGGCCGACCCGCGCGTGCAGACTCGTTTGCAGCGGTATCAAATTCACAACCCACAGGTCGACCTCTCGGCGGCGCGTTTTTCTGAACATGCCAAGTATTGGTACAACTTGCACGTTGTGTTCGTCAACGAGGATCGGCTGATGGAGGTGCGAGACGAAGTGCTTTCTTCATTGCGTGAGATGGTGTTGAAGGCAAGCACAATGAAGCGACATCTTCTATCGCGGGCTGCGATTCTTCCAGACCACGTTCACTTGACGCTGGGTTGTTCGCTGGGCGAGACGCCGCTTGAGGTCGGCCTGTCATACATGAATAACCTGGCGTGGGCTTGTGGGATGAAGCGAGTGTTTCAGCGCAGTTTATTTCTGGGGACGTTTGGGGAGTACGACTTGGGTGCGATTCGATAGCTGAAACACCCGCGGGCCGGGGCAAGCCCGGCAGCGACAAAATAAAGGGGGGCGGTGCGGGTAGTGCAAAAACCCTAATCCACCGGGGCAAGCCCGGAGGGGGAAACTGTGGAACGTGGAATCTTCCGCTAACCGCTAACCGCTTCGCCTCAATCCCAAATCCTAAATCCTAAATCCTAAATCCTCCCTACCCAAACAACTCCCCCATCGCCTTCCCGCCATCGGTGATCGGCACGGGGCGGTCGCCGTCGTAGAGTTCCTTGGCGGGGTCGATGCCGAGGGTGGCGTGGATGGTGGCGTGCAAATCGGGGACGCCAACGGGCCGGTCGACGATCTTCTTGCCTAGCTCGTTGGTCTGGCCGATGACCTGGCCCGTCTTGAGGCCGCCGCCGAACAGGGCCACGCTGAAGGCGGCGCTTTGATGACCGCGCCCGCCGCCGCCGTCGAATTCCGGGGGGCGGCCGAACTCGGTGGCCACGACCACCAACACCCGATCGAGCAGCTTCTGCTTTTCCAGATCGAGCAAGAGCGACGACAGCCCGCGGTCCAACTCGTCGATCAATTCGTGTTGCTTGAGTTGGCCCTGGTTGTGTGTGTCCCAGCCGGTGCCGTTTTTGAAGTTCAGATTCGAGGTGACTTCGATGAACCGCACGCCCGACTGCACGAGACGCCGGGCCAACAACAACCTTTGCCCGAATTCGCTGCCGTATTTCTCCCGCAACGCGGCCGGCTCGCGGGCCAGCTCGAAGGTGTTCATGAACTTCGGCCCGGTCAGCCGCAGGGCCTCTTCTTCGATGGCCGCGTAGGCCTCGACCCGGGCATCACCGCGGCTGCGCTTGACGTATTGCTCGCGCACGCGGGCCAGCAGCTTTTCGCGGCGAGCCTGACGCGCGGCCGAGATGTCCGCCGGGCGACGCAATCCGGTTGGGCCGGCGGCCGTTTCGGTCAGATAGATGTAACTCTGCCGGGCACCGAGAAAGCCGGGCCCGCGTGAGGCGTTGGGGTAACCCATCACCACGTAACGCGGCACACCCTCGCCGCCGGGGCCTTTCTCGTGCGAGACGATCGAGCCGATCGACGGATAGACAATCGTCCCGCTGGTCGGCCGTCCCGTGTGCAGCCGGTTGGTCGCCGCCGCGTGCTCGTCGACCACGTCGTGATGTAGGCTGCGGATCAACACGCCTCGGTCCAACAGCGGCGCGGTCCGCGAAAGATGTTTGCAAACCTTCGCGCCGGTGATCGCCGTGGGGATCGATTCGTAATACGAACCCGGGTCTTTGCGGCCCGTGCTCTTGCGTTTCGGGTCCCAAGTATCAACGTGACAAGCCCCACCGGCCAGCCAGATGAGGATGCAGTGTTCGGCGCGGCCGCGAACGGCGGCTTTCTTCTTGGCGGGCTCGGCAGCGAGCGAACCGCCGGCGATTCCGAACATTCCCCCGGCCGCCGCGAGGGAGGCGGAGCGGTGGAGGAATTCTCGGCGATTGGAGCTTTCAAATTCAAACATGATCGTTTCCTGCTCGGTAGCCGAAGTCGCAAGACTTTGGGAACACCTCTTAGTGCATCCAAATTCTTGCAAATTCGGCTACGGTTTTGTGCATCCAAATTCTTGCGAATTCGGCTACGGTCTTGTTTACGGTACAAACACAAACTCGGGCGAATTCACCAGCGCCCAGAGCATGTCTTCCATGCGTTCTCGCCAATCGGCTTGCAATCGCTCGGTCGGCGGGTCGCCGGCCCGGACGAGTTTTTCCAGTTCCAGTTTGATGCGGGTTGCCTCGGGGCTGAGATGATTCGCCCAGGAGACGGCGGTGCGCTTGTCCTTCTTCTTTTTCTTGCCCAACGCTAACAGCTTTTCCGCGCTGACCCGCCGCTTGTCGTAATCCTTGCGCAGCAACTCAACGAACATTTGCTTCTCCGTCGCACTCGGCCGGCGGGTCAGCACCTGCTGATAAACCGCTTCGACCAGCGACTCGAGCGATCGATGCTCCAAACAAAGCGCCGTCACCGCGCTGTCATCCGAGAGCCGGGTCACCCGCGAACCGACCACGCCGTTGGCGACGATCAGCGGCTGCAAGACGGTCGGCGTTTCGTCGCGCTGGCTGATCGGATCGGGCCGCGATTCTCGCCAGCCGAAGGTCACCAGCACGTCGACGATGGTTTGCGAGCGAGGCAGCGCCAAGGCCGGCCGGTCGCGCTCGTTCGAGAGCGACGTGAACTGCCAGGCCCGCCGGGGCACGCCGAGATTCAAGAACGAGCTGATCGGCCGCCGGCCTTCGGGGTCGAGACACAGTCGTTCCGTGCCCAGCTCTTTGCCGGCCGCCACGAACAGCGAATCGACGAGCTGCTCGGCCGACATCCGCCGCCGCGCCGGCGAGGCAAACAGCCGCTCCTTGGCGTCGGGCAATCGCTCGCCGGCCGCCAGCACTTGCCGCTGGTACGTCTGCGAAGAAAAAATCAGCCGGGCCACGTGTTTCAGATCATAATCTCCGGCGACCAATTCCCGGGCCAGCCAATCGAGCAGCCGCGGATGCGAGGCCTCGGTGTCTTGCCAATCGTCGATCGGCTCGACCAGCCCCCAACCCAGGTAACGCTTCCACAGCCGGTTGACGATCACCTTGGCGAAGCGGTCGTTCGCCGGCGAAGTGACCAGCGCCGCGAGCCGCTCGGCGTGGTTGTTCTTGTCGCGGAGCACGCCAGCGGCGATCTTCGCCGGCGCGATCTTCTCAAACGGCCAGACCGGTTGCAATGTTTCGCCGGCGCGCAAGGACGAAGTGATCGACAACTCGCGCGGCGGCGACGTCTGCGGCACGACGCTCGACTTGGGCACCGCCAGCGGCTTGCCGGCCAGCATCGCCGCCAGGCGGAACGTGTCGCGCTGTTTGACGTCTTGATACGGCGCATCGTGACAACGGGCGCATTTCATCTCGACGCCCAGGAAGGCCTTGGCCACCACATGGGCCTTGGCCGCCATGGGCGCGTCGTTTTGCGTGGCCATCGCGAATCCGCCCGGCCCGCCGCCGAGTTTGCTGCCTTCCATCATGATCAGCTCGGTGGCGAAGCGGTCGATCGGTTGGTTGTCCAAAAACGACTCGTATATCCACCAGCGGAACGGGCCGGTGTTGTTCAGCTTCGGCTTGAGGATGCCGGGGTTTTCGGCCAGCAGATCCTGCCAGTATCCGACCCAATGATCGGCCCAGCGCGGATCGGCGAGCAGCCGATCGATTGTTTTTTTACGCCGCTCGCCCGGGCTCAATTTCTCAAACACCGCGATCTCGCGCCGCGTGGGAATTACGCCGACCGTATCGAGCGAGACGCGCCGCAGAAAGGTAGCGTCGTCGGACAGTGGGGCCGGCTTCACTTTGGCGGCGGAAAGTCGCGCGGCAATGAACCGATCGATCGGGTTGTTGACCGCCGCGTCGTTCTTGACTTTCGGCACTTCCACCGGCGGGCGACCGGCGATTTCACGACGGGCCAGCACGTGACGCATCCGCCAGTATTCGGATTCCTTGGCCCCCGCGGCGCGACGGCGACGAGTGTTCTCGGCGGCCAGCCACTCTTGCTGCTTGCGCGAATAATCGCGCCAGCCGTCTTCGCTGTACGGGATGTTGCTGCCGTCGACGCTGACCAATCGAAACGGCCCGTCTTTGCTGGCGATGGCGACGACCAACTCGCCGAGTTCCGCCCGCAGGCCCTTGCCGCCGACGATGGTCTCGACGACGAGCAGGTGCTCGGCCCCGTCGAGCTTGAGCGTGACGAGCTTTTCCCGCTGGCCAGGCGGCAGCGGCGCGAGGCTCGTCTCTTCGCTGGACTTCAACTCAGGCACGTGTTCGTGGCCGCTGGCATTGGGATTGAGAAACTTCGTCTCGGCGATGATCTTGCCGTCGAGCCGCAGCCGCGCGGCGTTGCGCGATCGCAGCAGCAGCCGCTGCTCGCCAGCGGGCAATTTTATCTTGGCCGTCATGCGGACCAAAAACGGATTGCTGCGATCGGCCCGCAGGCCCTTGTCGGAATACTTCTGCCGCACGTCCATCAGCCCGAAGGCGCCGGCCGGATAGTCCTCGACCAATCGCGGTGATCCCAGCGTCCATGATTTTTTTGACGAGATGCCCTCGAATATCTCAACGCGGATTTCGGCGGCGGCGGCGAAAGATGAGAGCAGGGCGAGGCCAGCGCACATACCCAGCCGAGTGGTTTTCACCGTGAGTCGCGTGTTGATCATCATCGTCGTCACCGGGGAGTGAGGAGCGTGAAATTTGGGCTGGCTGTCATTATAGCGAAAGGGGCGGATATAGGCTGTTGAAAACTTGGTCTCGACACGTTGTTTTGCTCTGCGGAGATGGGCGGCTTTCTATTGCGCGTTGCCCTCGACTATAACTAGCCCAGGCAGTTATGCCTGGGACTCCAACTCGATTCCCAGGCGCGCTACGAACGGTCGTGTCGTCATAATTGTGGTTTCTGCAACGAGCGGGCCTTGAGCATGCGAACCAAGTGCTCGAATCTCTCGTAATTGTCCAATTCAGAAGACTCGTCGGCACTCAGCGTTCCCTCTCGGTTCTTTTCGAGCAGCCCGTCGAGCCGCGTCTGTTTTTCATCGGAAAGGCGGAAGGCGCGCAAACGCTCCGGGTCGGCGCTCTGGGCGAGCAGATCGAGTAAGTCGTCGTAAACGGGTAGGTCGTCGATGGTGGACATTAGTAACTCTCGGCTTCACCGGCGAGAAGAACGGAATCCGTATCGCGCTTCATTATCCTCGCCGGGGGTTGAGAACGCAATATGAAGTGACGCAGCGGTCGGGGTGAATTACGACGTGAAAACGCGGAATGCCCGTCGGGCGCGACCAACGGTCGCGGCTTTATGGGCTTTATGGGCCTTTTGGCCCTACAGCCGGCTGCTTTCGCCCGAGGCGGCTCGCTCGAAATCGGGGTTGATGCCACAGAGCATGGTGCCTTGCGAGGGGCGATTGCCCGGGGCGGTCGGTTGAAGGGTGCCCGCCGGCTGCTCGATGGGATGATCCGTCGGCGAGCGAATCTGGATAATCCACAGCACGCGGGGCTCGTCGGTTGTGTTCAGGTTTGAGCCGTGCGGCGTGAATGAACTCATAAACACCACGTCGCCCGCGGCGGCCGGCAGCTCTTCGGCCCGCTCGAGCGGATACTCGTCCGGCGGCAAGATGTGTCCCTCGTCGTGTACGTGCGGCAGCATCTCCTTCACGCCGGGGATCACACGGAAGCAGCCCCGCTCGCTCGTCGTGGTGGTCAGGTGAACCAGTACGGTACATAAGCTGTTCTGCTCGTGCGGGAAATACGGCGCGTCCTGGTGCAGCGGAAAGATGGTGCGGTCGTCTTGCGTCTTGATGTTCACCTTCGAGTGATGAAGCTGCACGTCGGGCCCCAGCAGTTGCGACATCGGCCCGGTCAATTTCGGATCGGTCAGATAACGGGTGAACACACCCGAGTGAAGCTGCGGATCGCGGATCGTGCTCATCTTCTTGACGCCGGCGAAGGCCGTGTTCTGGGCCTTCTCGCCGCGTCCGCAACGATCCCACACCGCGTCGATTTCGGTCTTCATGCGGGCGACGTCTTCGGCCGAAAACAGCCCGCGAGCCACGGTGTAGCCATCGCGATGGTAAGATTCGATTTGCTGATCGGTGAGCATGGGTATCATCCGCTTTTGTAAAGCCGCGACCATTGGTCGCGCCCGTCCAAATATAGGTGTCGTCGATTGTGGACCATCACCGCCGCCGCGTCAACGATCGCCACGGTGCTTGACACACAACGCAAGTAGGTCATGCTCAGCCACCAGCCACCCGTCTTCCATCAATACAAACGTCACTCCCCGCCAACGCAACTCCCATGCCCCGCTCCGCGCTCAACCAACCGTCCGTCGATCCGACGCCCATCTTCGAGCACTTCCGCGGCAGCTTCGGCAGCGAACTGCTGACGGCTGCGATCACACACTTCGACTTGTTCGGACGCTTGGCCGAAGCGCCAAAGTCGTTCGATGCCCTGCGCAACGAATTGGGCCTCGACCAGCGGCCGGCGCTCGTGCTGCTGACCGCGATGCGGGCGATGGGACTGTTGGCCGATGACGAGGCGGGACGTGTGGCGCTCACTCCGCTCGCCAGCGAACATCTCGTGACGGGCGGGGAATTCGACGTAAGCGATTATGTCGGCTTGGCAGCCGATAGCCCGGGCGTGGTTGCGATGGTGGCGCGGCTGCGGTCCAATCGACCGGCCGGAAGCGACTCCGACGAGGCCGGCGCGGCGTTCATATATCGCGAGGGCATCGACTCGGCGATGGAACAGGAACAATCGGCCCGCGCGCTCACGCTGGTGCTGGCCGGCCGGGCCAAAAACGTCGCCCCGGTGATGGCCGAGCGGGTTTCGCTGGACGGGGTGAAGCGGCTCGTTGACGTCGGCGGCGGGACCGGCATCTACAGCATCGCGTTTTTGCAAAAGAACCGGGCGCTTCGCGCCGTCGTGTTCGATCGCCCCGAAGTGCTCAAGGTGGCCGAAGAAATGGCCGCTGCCTATGGCGTTTCCGACCGACTCGAATGCAAGGCCGGCGACATGTTCGCCGACGAATTGCCCGCGGGTGAGGTGATTCTGCTCTCGAACATTCTGCACGACTGGGACGTGCCGGAGTGCCAGTCGCTCGTGCAGCGCTGCGCCGATGCCCTGCCGACCGGCGGCCGGCTGCTCGTTCACGACGTCTATCTCAACGACGCGCTCGATGGCCCGCTGCCCATCGCCCTCTATTCCGCCAATCTGTTCGCGCTGACCGAAGGCCGGGCCTACAGCGCCGCCGAGTATCGCACATGGCTCCGCGAAGCCGGCCTTACGCCCTGTGAGATCATCCCCACGCTAGTCCACTGCGGCGTGTTGCCGGGGCTCGCAGCCTGCTGAAAAAGTGCATGAATGTTTCAGGCGTGCATTGATGATTTCCATCTCTTGATGTGAAACAGGCTGTTCGATCTTGACAGCCGGTCGATCAAGGCACAGCCGGCCCATCAGGGCTTTATCTCAAAAGTCAACTGAGACAACGCCTAGCGCCGGCGGCGGGCGAAGCCCAACAGGCCAAGCAGGCCGAGCGTGGCGAGGAGCAGGGTCGTCGGTTCCGGGATGTCCGTTCCGTTGATCGTGATCTCGTCCAGCATCCATTTCTCGTCCGGGTCTTGCCCGCCCGGCTCGGTCATCGAACCGCCGTCGAACGATAACTTAACATACCGGGCGGGAGCGCCGGGGGTGATCGGCAGCGCCATATCGTGATGTCCGTCGGCCAAAGGACCAAACATGGCTTCGAGGTCGAACAAGGTGGCTGATCCAAAGTCACCGGGATCGGTGCCGGTCGTGCTGTACGAAATCGAAACGTCGTCGGGAGGATTGTTGTTGGCGCCGGCCGTCACGTGTGTTCCGATAACGATCTCTTCAACCAGCAAGGTCGCCGACAAATCGAAGATCAGGTCAGCCGCGGGCGCGTTGCCCCATTGGGCCAGCGCGGCTTGGCCGGCACCGCCAGCGCCTCCCGATTGGATCACTCCGTCGGTCAATTCACCTAGGCCGAAGGCGCCGAAGCTATTGGGGGGAAGGTGAACTCGATGTGGACCGACCGGCCCGCTGTCATCCAGATAGTGAGGCCCCGCATTGGGAGTCTGCCCTGGTGCGTGACCATACCAGGCGTAGGGTTGGAAGAGAGACAAGTTGTCAGCCTTCGACGTGCCAACCAGACAAACATTCATGGCGCCGATGACCATGATGACGACGACGAGAATCAAGAGCGGTCGTAACCTCATTAGTAACTCCCCCAATTAGCCTACCCATCTCAGAAAATCGCCCCCAACGGCACATCTTTGACCCTAATACAAATCACGGCGAATGCAAGCATTTTCCGCAAGTTCTCCAAGAAAGTCAGCGATTTTGGGATTCCCGCCGGAAACGCACTCTGGTGAGCGTTGTTCAGCAGATTACGGCCCGTCCGCTCAGGGCGCAGCAGCAATTATCCAGCGAGCCGGCTATTTCGAATACCGGCGACGAGGGGCGATGGAAGCCGACGTGTTCACCTGCCGGCGACCGCCGTCGATGCCGCGGCGGCCAACATCGCCGCCATCGCGATGAGCGCCGGAGTGAGGCACAGCGTGACCGCTAGAAACAAGGCGATTTCTCGAAGTCGCGGCTTGCGGTCTCGTTTGACGGTGTAGAGCGGTGTTCGGTGAGTGTTGCGGGCGTCGTTCATCACGTCCCTTTCTTGGTGGTGCCAATCTTGACATCGCGCCTTCATGCCGTGCCAAAGCGTTTCCCGATGGTAGCCCCAACCCCCAGCCTAATCAGGAACGGCGCGGCCGGATCGGTTAAGTCATCATTGTGGTGGGCTTTCTCCCCGAAATCCCAAATCCAATTCCGTTGGTAGCGGTTGACGGGGCTGTTCGCCGCACCGCAAAGGCACGAGCCAGCGGGATTCAGCATCCGATCGCGAACGAAAGGTGAACACCGCGCATGAAAAAAGCCGGCACCCGAAGGCGCCGGCTTTGGTCAGCGGATTTCAAATCCGTGGTGAATTGGTTATGCAGCCCGTCGTCTACGCCGCCAGCCGACGCTCAAGCCAAGCGTGGCGAGCAGGGACCAGATGACGAGGGTGGTGGGTTCGGGGATGTCCATGATGCCGGTGTCAGCATCAATTCGTCCTCGACCAGCAAGTGAAAGAATCTGTCCTGAGGGAAGCGTGTCCACCACCGCCAAGCCGCCCGTTCCCGCACTGTCAAAGACGTTGTGTGAAAAGGCGAAACTTACATCAGCATCTGTTAACCCCAAGCTTGCACCAAACAGTGTTACGGTTGCACCAGCTTCTGAGGAGTCGAACGAAGTACTGCTGACAACAAATGGCAGAAATCCAAAGTGGCCTCCACCTGGAGTCAATCCTGTTCCACCATCGCCTTCTGCCATCGCGTAGAGCCCGCCACC